>NZ_JBGUAV010000021.1:0-83847 GCF_041821005.1 Halalkalibacter sp. AB-rgal2 | reverse complement strand
CCTCACTTCCTCCGTTCGATTCAAACTGCACCGTATAGGCATTCACTTCCCACTTCGCGTACAGTGTCGTGTTGCCTGTGATCGCACTAGTAAAATCAAATGCCTCGTCATACAATGGAGTCGTGTACCATCCAACAAACGTATGACCAACTTTCTCAGGCTCTTCAGGAGCCTCTGCGACTTCCCCATGTCTCACCGTTTGATCATGGACCTCGCTACCTCCCTCAGTTTGAAAATTAACGATATATTCATTTGCTTTCCACTTAGCATAAAGAGTCATATCTATCGTAATAGGAGTTGTTATATGAAATATATCCGAATATGTCTCATCAATATACCAATCTATAAATGTAAAACCTGGTTTCATTGGTGTTTCAAGCTCTGTAAGCGTATCTCCATGCTCTACAACTTGATCTGTCACATCGCTTCCACCTATTGAATCAAATGTAATAGTATAGGTTTTCGGATTAACAGTGACAGGAGCTGCTTCAGTCGCTGTCGTTGCTATATTTTCTCCATTTACCTGATTATTTGTGTTTGTCACAATCGCATAATAATACGTCGTTCCTGTTACTTCTGTAGGTGCTTCATAGGTCGAACTTGTTGCTCCTGAAATGGGGATACCACCTTCATTAGCGTTCTCTTCATGACTATACCATTGGTATGACAATGTCCCTGAATCATTAATAGCTGCTACCGTCTGCAAAAGTGGTTTGGATTCAAATTGATCGACTGTAACTCCTATAGGTTGGGAAGTGATTACAGGTTGTTCAGCATCACCATAGAACAGTGGATTCTCTATTGTAAAACCAATTAAAGTCAAGTGATGTAGATCATCATTTCCTCCTCCCCCATTTGTTAACGTTACATCAAAATAGCTCACATTTTGAAAATTCATGAACAATTCATAATCAGTCTGATTATCAGAACTTGTATCCAAACGAGCAGGAGAACCGATTAACTGTCCATTGACATCATAAGCGGAAATTTCCAATGAAGCCGTCACACTTCCAAAACCTGAATGAAATTGAAAACGAACTAAATCAAATGTACCACCTGTAAATACATCAGATGGCTGAAACCTTACTGTTCCTGATCCTGGTTCTGGCAAATCAAAATACAACCCTACACCAGGATCATCTACTAAAGGTTGAGTCGCTTCAACAGCTTCAAATCCATTTGTTGTATTGTCTAACCAATTCGAAATAGTAAAATCATGATGCAAACCTGGGGAAGTTGAGGCTTCTACCATATCGACTCTTAAAGCAAAACCCTGTAGCTGATAAAACATCATTAATAGAACACAAAGGATTATCTTCAGTCTTTTTGAACTCATTTTCTCACCTCTTTAATCTAAGCTACTATGAATGAATAGGAATAATCCCTTCCAAAGCAATAATAAAATGCATACCGACATATGGTTGCATATTATTATGAGGAGCCCCTCCTCCTTCTGGTTGTACAGCTCTTGAATTCATTGAAGTATCAGGAGCTTCAGAAGAATACACATTTGGATTCAATCTCCCCGTTGGACTATCCGCCCATAATGCATCAATGGGTGATTTCTCGTCATTCTCACTTTGACTCTGTGGGACATGAGCGTGCTGTGGCATTTGACTTTCTAATAAAGTGATAGACTTCTCGCCTCCTATCTCTCCAATTTCTCTTGAAACCAATCCACTCCCCTGACCTTGATGAATCGCGATTCTATCTCTCAAATCTGGTAAGGCAAACGTAGTTGTTCCGTTGCCTCCGTATGTTGTACCTATAACAGAAAACAAAGATACATGTTGTGATATAGAAATCAATTGTCCATCGCAAAATGCCCAACCCTTCGGTGCAAAATTTCCTGTAAATAAACGAACCTCTCCTATTAATGGATCCAAAAGATCCCCTCCTTAAATAGACTTCTAATTTCTTGTTGGAAAGTACCCACTTACTGCAATGCAATAATTCGCTACACAATAAGGCTGCATATTAGAATGAGGATGACTGCCCCCTGCACTCGAAAGGGCGTCATCTCTCATCACCCCTCCTGCTTGATGATGAAAAGGTTGACTATCGCTTTGAGCCCAAATGTGATGTTCTGACTGAGTGGTTGTTGCCATTTTAGAGCTCGCTAATACTCGGTGTGTATGCTGTGGCATCTCAGCTATAGTTAATTCGTGTAATTCTTCTCCACCCTTCTCTCCTAATTGAATCGTTGTTCCACGGTGTACAGGCACTCTACCTCTAAGATCAGGCAAACAAAATGTCGTACTTCCATTCCCTCCAAACGTCGTGCCTAAAATAGTAAATAACGCTTGATTTTTTATGATCATTAATGTCCTTCCATCGCAAAAGGCCCAGCCTTCAGGTTCAAACGGAAAGCTAAAACACCGAATTTCTCCTAAAAAAGGTTCTGCCATTATAATCGTCTCCTCTAACTAATTTTTTCTTGATGGATACAAGCCTTCAAGGGCAATAATGTAATTTAAGGTGAAGAATGGCATCATATTATCATGTGCTTCTAATCCTCCTGATTGTTCCATTCCTTTTGTATCCATAACCTGATCTGGACGTTTGTTAGAGTATTGTTTCACTCCAGCCGAAGCCCAATAGTGATTGGCTGGTGACTTCTCCACTCCTTCTTCATCCGAAGCTATGATCTGGTGTGTATGTCGTGGGAGCTGATTTAACGTTAAGGTTACTTTTTCATTCCCACCATTTTGTCCGACCTGATAGCTCGTACCTGTTTGCGTGTTGGAGCCTTGGTGAATAATGGCTTTACCACGAAAGTCAGGAAGAGCAAAGTTGGTTATACCATCTCCGCCATAGTGATTATTAATTAACGTGAACAGAGCTTCATTTTGTGAGATTGATAGTAGTTGCCCATGGCAAAATGCCCAGCCTTTAGGTTCAAATGAGCCTGCAAAAGTTCGAATTTCACCAATAAATTGATCTGACATATCCATGTCTTCCTTATACATTGATCGTTCCTCCTATGACATTTGAATCATTATCTGTTCAATAAAGACCTACATAAAATAGTTCTTTATTGAACTTTATCAACTGAAGTTAAAGGTTTGTTAAACTACTGACTAAAATTAGTTAAAGTCTAAAAGCAAAGAACCAAGCTACTCACATTAGCTTGGTTCTTTCATTTCGTTTATCATTTTCATTACAAACACTTCTCTATGTACTTTTATTCATCATTCAACTGCCCACGTAATCGCTTTCTCAATATATTCATCCCAAAAGGCCCATGAATGCTCTCCTGGTCCTTCCACATATGTAAATTCAATTTGCTCAGCATTTAAATAATCGCGATACTTATGGTTTACGTCTAGTAAGAAATCCTCTGTTCCACACGCCATGTAAATAGCAGGAACCTCTCCTTTCTTATTCTTTTCATGTTTGATTAGCGCTTCTGGATCTTTATCGCTGCCTTCAAGCTTTGTCAAATCACCAAATACTCTTCGAAAATAGTTATAATCAGCAATACCATCATTAAAATCAGTATCAGCATTTTGAGCTTTATACGTAATCAATGCTGAGGATAATGCGATTATTTTGCTGAAATTTTCTGCATATTTCAACCCATTTCGAATAGCACCGTATCCTCCCATCGATAAGCCACCAATAAACGTATCTTCTTTCCGATCAGAAATAGGAAACAGCTCTCTCGTGTACTTTACTAGTTCATTACCAACATATTCCCCATTCATCGCACCTTTGTCTTCATCATCGACATAGAAATGGTTCTCCCCTGCCGGCATGAAAACGGCAATACGGTGCTTATCAGACAACTCACGTATTCTAGTAAAACTAATCCAATCTGTATGGCTACCCGTGTACCCATTTAAGAGGTACAGAGCTCGCATCGGCTGCTGCACATCCTTTTCTCTCCCGGGCATTTCCATCGTATCCAATGGAATAAGTGCATTAAATGTGACTTCTCTTCTCATCGCTTTTGAATAAAAGTTAACTTGGAGCATTGCCATCGTGTATCAATCTCCTTTTCAAAAAATACTAATCCATGCTTCGATTCCAATTTAAAATTGAATGTGCTTTTTTCTATAATTCAACCTGAACGGGCCAACCCTCTTTGTTCTCAACCATATCCCAAAACATATATTCAAGCTGACTCGTTCTAACAACAATCTCTTCTAATCTCGCTAGTTCCTGTTCAGGCTTCCCTTCTGCAAGCTTATTCATTAATTGCTTACTACTTTCTGCAAGTTCTGTAAATTCAGCAGAGCTATACATCTCCACCCAGCTACTATAAAAATTATCATCCAATGCACCAGGCCATTTAGCAAGGGAGGCCCCAATAAAATGATAGCTCCATTCACAAGCTAATACTGAAGCCACAACATTCTCAACTCCACCGCGTTGTGATAGATTTAACATATAGCTCGTATAGGCCGTCGTAATGGCTGAAGGCTCGGTTTGTTCTAGCTCTTCTACTGAAATCCCAAAATCAGCTGCATAGTTTCGATGAAGACCCATTTCCACCTCTAAGACTCCATGCAATAGCTTCGCAAAAGTGGTCATTGTTTCTAAATCTTCTGATTTCGAAGCACCTAATGCAAACAAACGCGAATACTCAATTAAATAGACATAATCCTGCTTTAACCAATGCTTAAACTTTTCTTGTTCTAACGTACCATCTCCTAGTCCTTTCACAAATGGATGCTCTAAATATGAATTCCAAATCGGTTCAACCCTGTTCCAAAGACGATCTGTAAATAATTGACTCATTCTAATCACTCCTATTCATAATCTAAGAACAAACACGCTTTGCGGTTTGTTAAAGCCATTGCCCTTTTTGTATCCGCTTTCGTATTGACTACAACGAGAGCCACGTACATCAAAAAACTATCTCCTACGCAAGAGATAGTTTTGGTAGCAAAAAGTAGCATCATTATGTCATCTACTCAATGACCAATTCCACTTCCCTACGCTAGTACGAACTAGATCAACTTCAGAGCGTCGAAACACTCTTAGCACATACAGAGCCACTCCAGTAAAGTTGAACTACGTGCTCCCCTAGTCAAATCTACCATATATTATACGTAATCAATATAGATAAAAGCAACTATACCGATTCATATCCAACTCATAATACAAACGTTGTCATCATTGCTGATAGCTCTTTCTAACTCGTTGCTTCCGAAAAAGCGACGGAGACAATCCTACCTTTTGACGAAAGACTCGGCTAAAATGAGCGCTGCTTTCGAACCCTACGTCCATAGAAATATCAGATATATTTTTGTATGGCTCCATTTCAAGCATAAATTTTGCATGATCAATCCGACAACTCATGACATACTCCATTACAGTCATCCCCACTGATTGTTTAAAAAGATGAGAGATATAATGTTTGTTTAATTTAAATTCCTGTGAAAGTCGATCCAAGCTTATCTTTTCCATGTAATGATCCATAATCCATGCTAACATGTATTCTATTTGTCTATCTGACGTGTTTTTTTTCGTCAAAATTTCGGCAATTGGTAACTGAGATAAATGATTAATCTCAAATAATAGCTCCACAAGCAAATGCTTTACTTTGCTTTCTACAAACCGATTATTAATAGAGAAACTTTCTCTACTATGAGACAATAGCTGTTTGATTTTCAACAAGGATGACTCTATCTGTGTCAGGTTCGCTTTATCCTCAACCCGGATAAGAGAATTATTCAAATCCTGAAATAACTCAAGCAATTCTATCGCTTCTAATGATTGTAATACGGGTTCAATATATTCAGGAAAGAACTCTACCGTCGTGCGAACATTCGAATGGGAAGGAAAAGGACACGTCCGATGCTTCGTTAAGCCATTTAATATAACTATATCACCAGGGTGTAAGTCATATATACGATGCTGAATAAAGATTCTAGATCTACCCTCATGAAAATAATATATTTCAAAATCACGATGTGTATGAAAATGCTCCATACCGTATGTATCATTTTTTTTATAACCGAAGCTCAACCAATTACATTCCATCAGTCTTTCCTCCTTCTAACGTCCCTCTTAATTGCGTAAGCGTTATCATAAAAAACATAACAACACTACTCACTATTATGATTAGAAGTTTAATTGACCACAACTCTTCTGTCTAGTTACGTTTAGACTAATTGTATGTATGAATGTATAATTCCCTTTCCATCTTTTAACATCATTTTTATAGTCCAAAAGACTTCCCTAAGAATACCAATAGGCACTGAAAAAGCATACTTTTTCAGTGCCTATCAATAAACCTTATTCTAAAGGAGGTCCCATGTAAATGGAGTGCCTCTTTTCACATCTTTGCTAACTGATTTCCCTAAAATCATATCATAATATTTAGCTGGGAGCCCGTACCCTGGACGAATAATTCGAACCTTTTCCTCTGTAATAACATCGCCTTTTTTCATATCCTCAGTCACATATAAGGATCGTCTAAACATCATTGAACGTTTTTCATGATCCGTTGCTCCATAATGAATGCTTCCTAACGCTTGCCAAGCTCTATTTGTTTCTGCAACAAGTGATTTCATTTCAGCAGGCTCCATAGAAAAAGCCGCATCTGCACCACCGTCTTCACGTGATAAAGTAAAATGTTTTTCAATGACTGTTGCTCCTAAAGCAACACTCGCAACTGATACACCTATTCCTAAAGTATGATCAGATAGGCCAACTTGACATTGAAATAAATCTTTCATATGTGGAATAGTTAAGATATTCGTTTTTTCTGGTGTTGCTGGATACGTACTTGTACATTTAAGTAAAATGAACTGATGACAGCCGTTTTCCCTAAGTGTTTGAACAGTTTCACCAAGCTCTCCAACTGAAGCCATTCCAGTTGAAATAATCATTGGCTTTCCTGTTTGAGCTACTTTACGTATTAATGGTAGATCTGTATTTTCAAATGATGCAATTTTATATAATGGCACATTTAATGATTCAAGAAAATCAACAGCCGTTTCATCAAAAGGTGTACTAAAACCTATTAGTCCTAACTCTTTACACCGTTCAAAAATCGGTTTGTGCCATTCCCATGGCGTGTATGCCTGTTCATATAATTTATATAACGATTGGTTGTTCCACAAACTATTTGAATCTCGTATAACAAAATCCTTATGAGTAAGATCTAATGTCATCGTATCTGCTGTATATGTTTGAATCTTTAGTGCATGTGCTCCAGATTTTGCAGCTGCCTCTACAATCGATAAGGCTTTTTCTAATGATTGGTTGTGATTACCAGACATCTCTGCAATGATCAAAGGTGGGTGATTTGGACTAATTGTACGCTCATGAATGTGAATCTCTTTCATAATCCTCTCCTTTCCCGTTTAACCATCTTCTTTTAACATCAAGCCATTTGTCATTAAAGAGAGCAAATACATATACATCGATATATTGGCCATTTCGTTCTATATGATTCTTAAACTTTCCCTCTTCTTTAAACCCTAGCTTTCTATGAAACTTTAAACTAGGTTGATTAAATGCTAATACCTCTGAACATAACTTTCTCATTCCTATTTGCTCAAATATACATTCCAGCGCTAAAAAACCTAATGCAGTCCCCGACCCCTTTGGTGCATTTTGTTCACCGATATAAAACCCCCAATAGCTTTTCTTGTTACGTCGATCTATTTGTGAGAAATGGACAAGACCAATTGGATGATCCCGATAAAATAAAAGTTTAATCATTGCATGATCACTTTGTTTGATTTTTTGAAACCATTTTTCGTGTTCTTTGAGTGTGATTACATGGTCTGTATACATACATTGTCGTATCGACTTCGAATTTCTCCACTTTAAAACGAGTGGTAAATGTTCTTCTTTCATGCTTGTTAAAGTATATTCCACAAAATGTTCCATTACTCAAACCCTCCAACAATGTGTTGGGTCACCATCGAAGTAGGAAACTCTTTACCCATCATAGTCATACAAGAATATGACATCTCCTTTACTTTATCAGGGTGTTTTAGTAGGTGTTCTACATGTTTCACAATATCTTCTGCAGTTACTTTTTGACTATCACCTATATGATGGATGATCCCATATTTGAATGCAGAAGCAATGACATTTTCTTGATTCTTTGCTGTCATAATCGTCAATGTTGGTAGTCCTAAATAACACCTTTCCCATGTTGTACTGCCCCCTGCCCCTATAGCCAAACTTGCTTTTAGCATCACGTTTGCAATATGATTAATATGTTCATAATAAACAACGTTCGGGTACTGTTTGCATAATCTTTTGATTTGATCTTTTCGAACATTAGACTGACCTACTATTACATCAAATAATATGTCTATTCTGTTCATTAATCCAACAGCTTTCAACGCTTTTCTCGTTTCATTAGTTGGATCACTCCCTCCAAAGAAAATCATGATACGACGAAGTACCCCATCCCGTTCAGCTAACTCTCTTCTAGCTTCTCTAAATTCTGAACGTAACAAAGCGAAGTCAGAGCCTAATAGTTGAGTACAATGGGTAGGAACCAACCCTTTATAACGATTAATTCGATTAATGTACTCATTTTGATCTAATAATATATCACAATCGTGCAAGCGATCCGCTAAATCATCTATGACCATCACTTTACTCACTACTGTTCTCATTTCACTTTCCCATTTGTGATCAAGTGAATAGTGATCAACAATGAGCAATTCTATTTTAGTATGGAAGAGGATTTCTTTCGTTTCATAAGCATCTTGTTTCCAATCTTCTCTAAGCCAGCTGGAATGTGTAACGTCTCGATCAACTTCATAAGAACGCTCTATTGGTGTACGTAATGAATGAACATGGAAACCTTTCTCATTAATGAACGAAATGAGGTTCCCATCTAACTTTCGACAAAGAAATGAAACAGTCGCACCGTTATGCTGTAATTCTTCAGCAAGCGTAAGACAACGCATGACATGACCTGTTCCGATTTCAACAGAGGCGTCTGTACGAATAGCCACATTCATTTATCCTCGTTCTCCTTTTGTTCAACATGAACATTCAATTGCTTCCAATGAGGAAACTGTTTAAGTAACTGTAATGTATCTTCCAGTGTAAACAATGGATTATTTGGATGTAACTTCTCAATGATTCGCTTGATTAACTCAAAATCTTCAACTGTATCTACAGTCCACCTATTGGCGCTTTGATCTTCTTTATAATAGAAATTTAAAATCCGAAACAAATCAGATTGATTTCTAAAAAATAAAGTGACATGTTCTCTTTCCGAATGTGACCGTGCCATATAATATGCCTGCTTCAACGCATCAAACGAGAACACCTCTGTATCCATACCTCGTGGATATGTCCTTTGCATAGTATTAGATATATAGTCGAACTTATTGTGATACTCTTCAAATAAGGAAATACCCTTTTCAATCACATGCGGATCAATAATAGGACAGTCTGAGGTTAACCTTACAATGACATCTGCCTTTAATGACGTGGCTGCTTCATAAAATCTAGCTAAGACATCCTTTTCATCACCTCGATAAAAAGGAACATTTAGTTGATGACATAATGAGACAATCGCATCATCTCCTGCAAGCTTTGTCGTTGCAATAACAATCTCATCTAATCTAGTAACTTTTTGTACTCTTTCAATCTGATAGACTAGCAACGGCTTATTTAATACTTCTTTTAGCACTTTTCCAGGTAATCTCGTTGAACCCATTCTTGCTTGAATGATGGCGACTACTTTCACTTGATCACCTCGAATAATTAGAAATGACTTTTGTAACACCTTTGATGACATCATTTACATCTTTCATGGTCATAGCTGGAAAAAGAGGAAGTGTGATGATTTCTTCATATAACTTCTCTGCGTAGGGACATTGTTTTTTGCTGTACCCTAATTTTTGATAATAAGGTTGTAAGTAAACAGGGATATAGTGTACATTTACTCCTATATTTTCTTTTTGTAGTGCTTCAAAAATTTGTTTTCTCCCTACTTTTAATTGCTCAACGCGTAAACGAATGATATACAGGTGCCAGCTAGAACAAGAAGCATTTGTTTGATGATCAAGAGGAATTATCACCTCTTTTATCTTTCGAAATGCTTCTTGATACTTAGCTACATATCTCTTTCTAGTTTGTATAAATTGATCTATTTTTTTTAATTGACTTAATCCAAGAGCCGCCTGTAAATCGGTCATTCGATAATTAAAACCGAGAAAATGCATTTCATAATACCAAGGTCCTTCATATTGATTTAATTTGTTTTTCTCTCGGGTAATTCCATGGCTTCTAAATTGTACTAGCTTTTCATAGTATTCCTTATTATTGGTCGTAATGACACCACCCTCACCAGATGTAATATGCTTCACTGGATGTAAGCTAAACATCGTCATGTCACT
Organism: Halalkalibacter sp. AB-rgal2; assembly: GCF_041821005.1. Classification (NCBI taxonomy): domain Bacteria; kingdom Bacillati; phylum Bacillota; class Bacilli; order Caryophanales; family Bacillaceae; genus Halalkalibacter; species Halalkalibacter sp. AB-rgal2. The sequence goes on along the minus strand of NZ_JBGUAV010000021.1, from coordinate 73,513 downwards.
AATAGAACCGACCTTTTTCCCTTTGTATGTTGCACCCAAAGCATGAGCAGCATCTTCTATGACAGTTAGATTATGTTGTTTGGCTAGCTTTTGAATGTCTTCTAATTCGGCAGGTTGCCCTGTAAAATCTACGGGAATAATAGCTTTTGTTTTTTTTGTAATGAGGGATTGAATGTTTTTAGTAGCGATATTATACGTTTGAGAATCTATATCTGAAAAAATTGGTTTTCCTTTTTGGTAGAGGATACAATTTGCAGTCGCAACAAATGTCATCGGACTCGTAATAACTTCGTCACCTTCTTCAATACCAGCAGCAAAACAAGCACCATGCAAAGCAGCTGTCCCACTCGAGAATGCCACAGCATATTTGGCTCCAACATACGTAGCTATTTCTTGCTCAAATTGAGCAATAGTCGGTCCAGTCGTTAAATAATCACTTTTGAGGACTTGGAGAACAGCTTGAGCGTCATCATCATCAATCCATTGTCTCCCATAAGGGAGGTAGGAATCCCTTACAGGCTTTCCTCCATCAATCGCAAGTCTTTCTATTGTCATCAGCTATTTCTCCTTATTAAATAAGGTTTGTTGTTTTAATCCATTCTTCTGTTCGACGAATTCCTTCCTCCAAACCCACTTTCGGCTCCCAATCTAATAACTGCTTAGCTTTGTCATAATTACAGAGCAGCTTTTGAATTTCACTTTGTGGATGAATATGCTTCACATGTTCGATCTGGGATTCATCTTTAGCAATCAATGCTGCTAATCCATTAATCGCAATATCACGCCCTAAACCAGCATTCACAATTTCTCCATTAACTTTGTCCGAATAGCCTGCTTTCACGACGAAACGAGCACAATCTTCAACATATAGGAAATCTCTCGTTTGTGTTCCATCTCCATAAATAAAAAGCTTCTTTCCTTCCAGTTTATTTTTCAAAAAAATAGCAATAACTCCTCCTTCACCCCCTGTTTTTTGATAAGGTCCATACGTATTAAATGGACGAACGACAACAACCGGTAATTTGTAGGTATAGTAATAGGATAAAACCATATTTTCTGCAGCAATTTTTGAACCGGCATATGGAGAAGCTGGTTTGATTAAATCATTTTCCTTAATACCGAGCTCATTAGATGTACAATCATAAACCATACATGTACTCATAAAAACGAGTTTGACATGATGTTCTTTACATTTTTCTAAAATGTTAAATGTACCAACTGTATCATTATAAAATGTCTCTTTTGGATCATTAATACTATCTTGCACATTAATGCTAGCGCCTAAATGAAAACAAATGTCAAATTGATTTAAAAAAATGTCATCCAGCAAAAATCTATCCTTGATGTCCCCTTTAATAAAGGTAAAATGTTCATTTTTTGAAAACTCTTCAATATTTTCCTTTCTTCCATTCGAAAGGTCATCAAGCACCCAAACACTGTGCCCATTCTTAATTAATTGCCAAACTACCCATCTCCCAATAAATCCTGCTCCTCCAGTGACTAAAACCTTCATACGCAATCCCCTTCCATCATTTTATGAATAAGACAGTTTCCTTAGCACCATTCATTTCCATACAAAATGATACTAATTAAATTAAATTCTCATTTAAGAGTAGATGACGGATTTCTTTCTTATCTATTGATATCTCTTTAGACGAGCGATACGTGCCGGGTTTTGCTCTTTTAGCATTTTCGTAAGCTGTATTAGTTTGTTTATGACCTGGAATAACAAACATTTCAAGTAGTTCCCATGCTATTAATGATTCATCATAAGTCATTAACTCTTCGTACAATTTTTCTCCTGTTCTTAATCCAATGTATTCGACCGTTATTTCCTCTTTTTTCAATTGATTTTTTTTGCATGTTTCATTGATAATGACATCAACTAAGTCATCTAATACCAATACTGGCATTTTTAATACAAATACTTCCCCTCCCCGTGCTTCTTTAAGTGCTTGAATCGTAAGGTTTGTTGCTTGGCTTAATGTCATCATAAATCGTGTCATGTTTCGGTCAGTTACTGTCATTTTCTTATTCTCAATCAGTTGTTTTTTAAAAAAAGGAATAACCGACCCTCTCGATCCCATCACATTGCCGAATCGAACACTAGCAAATATCGTTTTCCCTTTACCCTTACTATACTCAGCTGCACTTATTAAACGTTCTGCTGTCAGTTTTGTCGCGCCATACGTATTTGTTGGCGAAATCGCCTTATCAGAGCTTGTAAATATAACTTTTTTTACATCATGAGCAATAGCAGCTTTGATCACATTATTTGTGCCTAATACATTCGTTTGAACAGCTTCAAATGGATTGTATTCACAGGAAGGAACGTGCTTCATCGCTGCAAGATGAAATACGTAATCGATATCTTCCATAGCACTGAAAACTCGATCGTAATCTCGAACATCTCCAATACAAAAGCGAATATTATTTCGATTTCCATAGAGATTATTCATATGATATTGCTTATACTCATCACGACTAAACACACGGACAACCGTTGGATTATCTAATAATATCTGCTTTATTAGGCTTTGCCCTATCGTTCCTGTTCCTCCAATAATTAAGATTTTTTTATTGGTAAAATACATTTCATATCCTACTTTCCGTTTATTGATTTTATGAAATAGCAGCATAACTTTTTAACCCATAACACCTGGGGCTATTATGGGTTAGCAAGCTTTAGTTCAAATACATTACTGTCTAGTTTGTTGATAACTATGTTGGTTTCTGTACGTTCTATTCGGTTTAATTTAGCTATGAAAGAGGATAAAACCTTTCTTGTAAGTTCAGTTTTATTTTTTTTGTGCTGTAATGGAAAATTATTTATGACACGCGGAGCTTGAATAGGATGTACGTTTTTCAAAGAACTCTTACTAAGGAGATGAAGGATTCTTTCGTAAGAAGAGACTTCACCACTATTACCATAAAAACTAGACAGGATCGCTTTCTTCTTTAAGGATGAGCCCGCTTTTTTTTGTGACAAATGCTTATCTACTAATTTGTATATTTCTTTCATACTTTCAGCTTCTTCACTTACAGCATTCGCCAACTCTACATCCCATGCTTTAGAAACTATCGGTCTATAAGTAATACTCGGCTTCTCTAACAAAAAGGCTTCAATTCCCGTCGTACAACCGTTATGAACCATTAACTTAGAAGCTATGATCCATTTTGCAATGGCCCCTTCATGTTCAACAAACACATTTGAAGCATTATTAAATTCCTTCTGATAGCTCGCTATATTTTCTTGTGGGTGGGGACGAATGATCACATTCACATTCGGATAACGAATGCTTAATAACGTCACCATTTCGACAAAATGATCATATAAATCTTTGAAAAATGTGTGTTTAGTTTTATGTCTCATTCCATTTTTATGGTTATACAAAGCAAATCGAGTATTAACTAAAATAAACTCACCATACTTCTCCTTTAATTGTTCCACAGCGTCATCATAGAGTGATTGAAACGGTACATTCAATAAATCAAAGCGTGGATGACCCGTGACATGAATCTTTTCTTTTAAATGAGGATATGCTTGAACTAGAAGGTTTTTTTGTGTCTTACCCCAACAAAAGATTCCATCTAAAAGCTGCAAGTGGTCCGCAGTTGTTCGTGTATGGATATACGTATTATTATTAAAAATAAAGCCTTCTTCATCTAACTCTACTAATGCATGCCCTAGCTTTTTTATTCGGCTGAAAGTTCCTTGTTTAAAGTGGTTTTTATTTGGATAACCTTTTAGGAAGAAAATCCCCTTTGGAAGATAGGCTGCATTGTCAAATAGCTTCGGCTGTTTTCCAATTACGACATTGTATCCATTCTTCACAGCATAATAGGCTAAGAGAAGTTTTCCATCTAATTCTCTTGTCGTAACTTCAATCGGTAAATAAAGCTGTCTTTGTGACATAACAAACTCCTTTGCAAAGAAATAGAATTATTCTAATGTTTCTTTAGTTGTGAAACAAGCTCGTTGTTATACAGTGAATGAAGATCTTGCTTGTTTGGAAATATTTCATTTAATTCACTTCCATACTCCATCACAACTTCTAATAAGTCATTGAAATCCTTTTTATTCAACCTTTGCTTCCATAAAGAATTTCGGCTATGATTTAAAGTCTCTATCTTACCTGACAATTTAGTTGGTAATTGTAGAAACCGTAATATGTTTTTCACCACTCTGTTCGGGTTTTTAATAAGCTCTTCTTCTTTTATACAAATCATTCGATCATCTTCAATTCTTTGGCGAAACTCTGATATTGCTTTGTTATTTTCAATCCAATATTCCGCTAAATACCTTACATTTCCATTTGGGAAATACCGATTTACATCAATATCATTTGGTATTTTCTTATTTGCGAAATATTCCCAACAACGATATTCATCTTGTGTTGTTTTCTCTGGCCAATAATGAAATTTTAATTTCACTTTCAAACTAGCAACAACTCTTGGCATATCACGATAGATCCAAATATAACGTGCATCAGGAAATAATGAATTGACCAATGGGAGCTTGTTGCATAAATGAGGGTTTTTACTTAAGAAATAAGCATTCTCACTTTTATTCTTATCATTTTGTTTCATCCTTTCTACAAACGCTGCTGTTAGTCGCTCTGCTTGACCTGGTTGTACGTCCCGTTCATTTAAACAAGGACAAGTGCGATCACGTGTTTTTGGAGAAGCCATAGGGACACCGCCTATTTGCGACCATATATCCTTCAGCTCAAATGGACAATGAACCAAGTGATCATGCATACCTAATATGGATGCGAGTAAAGTCGTCCCACTTCTCATACACCCAACTAGAAAAACTGGTTTTGTTAATCGGCCTATTGTCATCTATTACAACCCTTTCTTCTTTTTCATTACTTCTTCTAATCTCTGATTAAGCTCACGTATTCTCTTAATAGCATATGGACTTCTCGTTTTTTCTTTTAATAATTTTTCCTCGGTTATTCGGTTATGATAGTGAATAATAACAGGATCACACTCGATAATTTTTTTTAGCTTTCTTGAAACTAAGTGAAAGTTCATTTCATATGGAAGGCTTTGAAAAGGTATATTTTTACTTGCATATGCAAGAGTTAAGGAGGCCTGTTCACAGAAATTGAAGTTACGCCCGAGTAAATCTCGATGTTTAATTAAGAGTTTCGTATATTTCTTCCAAACAGGATAGAACTCTTTCATTAATCGCTGAGGAAAAATTAATACCCCTGCATTACAATACATAATTGTTCGAATATCCGCTAAGACTGTACGGTGCTCGCGAGGCAGCATCGGCAGCTTAAAAAATGAGAATATTTCTTCAAACTGTTCATAAGGGACGGTTAGCCCTGCTGCTAATGCCGCTTGGAAATGTTCACCAGTAATATAGTCACTCGGATCACGGACAATGACTGTATCACAATCCAGAAACAAGATCGTATCATAATCTTTTGTTTCAGGAAGCTCAAAGAAACGCATTTTGTTTGATTGAGGATGCCATTTACTAAATCGTTTAACGATTCTTACAAACACACCCAAACGTTCAAGCTCTTCAACAAAATTGGGATCAGCTTCATCAACAATACAAACAAATATATTAACACCAGCCATTCGCCCACCAAACCATCTGATCGAACGAACGAGTCGAAGCGTTTGGTCACGATACTTTTCATTATTCTCAGTTACACAACCGATCATAACTCTCCCAGGCGTAGGCATAAGTTTACTAAGTTCTTCTTCATTTCTTGCTTTCTCAAAGTCAATTCCAGCTTCCTCGAGCAGTTTATTATGAAAGAAGAGAAATTCGTTCGATCTTTTTTTTTCAAAGCTAGAAAGATGATCTCTTAAAACAAATGCAAAGTAGTTTTGCTCACATAAAATGCAAATAAAATGATGCTTCAAACAAGACCTCATGAGTGAGCCTTTCGTTTGTACATGAACAACTTCTTCTCCGACGAATTCATTAGGTGAATCGTGAGTAGGAGTATTTATTATTAGACATCCACCACGTTTCAACCTCGTCTTTAATTTCACCCATAACTGTTCCATTTCAAATACTGGAATTTTATCAATAGCATCAGTAATAAGAATTACATCATACTGATTAGATGATGCTAATTGATTGATGTTTTTCAGCTCCGCCAAATCGATCATCAAAGAAGGCTTTTCAATGGAATGATCCATTCCGACTTGAAGAATATCTTTATTTTTTAAAGACCCAATCTTCTTTTCAATAAATGAATGAACTTTCATTATGAACTCCCTTCTCCTCGTTTATGACTAACTTTTTACTTAAACATATCCTATTAAACAACAATTCATTTTTATTTGATCATTCTTTCATAGAATTCAACAGGGTATACGATATATGTATATTTTAGGAATAAGTATTCTGTGAGTAGGGATATAACTATTTTCTTATTTGAAAATAGAATCATCTGTGCTAAAGATTCACCTAATATTTCCCTTCAACTTGATTGTCCTTTATAAACGTATCCTGTAATCTAAATACATTTACGCTTAAGCACCTTCCTAAGAATAACCAAAGTTGATACGTTACCCACATCCCTCAATACCAAGTTAACGTATATGTTTTAACTTTATTTTATATAGAACATTTTAGTATAATTCCAAATATTGCAAATGAACGGATGATGGCTGATAAGCGGAAGGTACGATCACAGAAAGTGAACTACGCGCAATTGAAGATGAGGAAATGAAACGCATTGTTGCCAAGCAAAAGGAAGCTGGTCGCCAATCAATAACAGATGGAGAAGGTATTCAATTTCAAGGGGTCAAAACAAAGCCTCATTATTTTAATTGACGGTTTGGATGTAGACAGACTATTTCTTGAATTTGACGATAAGCGTTCAGGTGATTCGAACCACTTCGTTACGTGAAACGACAAGACCTACAGCTTGTTTTAGTTGAAATAGCTAAGGATGCTTCGAAATAAACATGTTTAAAACGATCCATGAAAGAAGTCCTTCCTGGATCGTTTTTCTGCTGTAGCTCTTATCCGTAACCTCTTCTTTGCATTAATCCATCACTAAACCACCATCGACAACAAGATTCTGACCTGTCACTGCTCTTGCCCATGACGACGAAAAGAATAAAGCCGTATCAGCTAATTCTGCTGGAGTAGTTACCTTTTTCAATGGAGTAGTAGACTCAATGATTCCAAACACTTCTTCAGTCGTCACGCTACTCGCATCCGTTTGCTTCAATAAACCACCTGAGATCATATTAACCGTAATGCCATACTGCCCTAATTCCTTTGCTAAATTACGAGTGAAACCAAGTAATGCCGCTTTACCGGTTGTATATTCATGATAAGCAACGACAGGGTTTTGTACGAGATTCGTACCAATATTTATAATACGGCCAAACTGCTGTTCCTTCATATCAGCTACACACGCTTGTACGGTATTTAGTGCCCCTTTCACGCTTCCTTCTAACTGTGTGTTGAACTTTTCCCATTCAAGCTCGAAAGCATTCTTCTGCGTAACTGGATTAAATTCAAAATCAATTAATGCATTGTTTACAATCGTGGTAACCGGTGTACCAAAATAAGCCTTTGCTTTCGCAACCATTTCCTGCACTTGCACCTTATCTCGTACATCTGCTTGAATCGCAATCGCACGCTCACCGATCGCTTTTACGAGATGGTCTGCTTTTTCTTGACTTTGATAATAATTGATAATCACTTGAGCACCTTCGTTCGCATAAGCCTTTGCTAGCTCTGCTCCCACTCCCCTACTTGCTCCAGTAATTAAAACCGTTTGCTCATTTAATTTCACAATAGTCCCTCCAATATATGAATCTTTTCAACATTTACACAGCAAAAAGACTAGGAAACATAAGGACCTAGTCTTCGAAAAGATAGCCTACTTCCCTCCGCTGGTATGAGCCAGATCAGGTCCTGAGGGTCAAAAAGTTCAATACTTTTTTCTCAGTCTGTATAACAGACACCCCTAGTAGAAACTATTCATTTGTAAATGCTATCTATTATTATAATTTGAACAAAAGGAGCATGCAATTAAAGTGATTCTAGAGATTACATTTCCGCCTTCAACTTATCATAGTGACGAACAATTTCTCTCACTACATCACTATTTTCATCTAATTTACTGACCACTTTCAACACATAAGAAGGTCCATGCTCATTGATCATTGCTTGAATTTCTAGCGCTTCCTCGTCTTCATGAGCATCGAACATTAAGGCAGCTGCTATCGCTTTAGCCAAGTTTGTATACGGTAGCCCTGCCTTATACGCCTGAATAAGAGGACGGATTAAGCGATCCTGTGGACCTAATTTTCGAATTGGGGCACGTCCGACACGTGTAACACCATCATTTAAATAACGATTTTTGAAGCGTTCGATATTTTTATGAATATACGTTAAATGCTCCTCTTCATCAAGTCCATATTCCTTCACTAAGTACGCACCCGTTTCTTTCAACGTCTCTCTCACTTGCTGTACAACACTCTCATCATTTAACGCTTGATCAATGGTCTTCTTTCCTTCAATGTACCCTAAATAAGCGATGACAGCATGACCAGTGTTAACAGTAAATAATTTACGCTCGATAAATGGAGCAAGATCGTCCACAATTGTCATTCCTTCTACTTTTGGAATATGTTCATTTGCTTCCACTACCCATTCAAAGTAAGGTTCAACAAGTACATCAAGTGAGCTCTGATCCTGAATCGGGACAATTCGATCAACAGCCGAATTAAAGAAGAAAATTCTTCCTTTCAGCTTCTGTCTTATTTCATCATCAAGATGCTCCAATATAGATTCCTTTAACCTATCAGTAGCAGCAATTTGATTTTCGCATGCAATCACATAGAGCTTTTCATCCGATACAGCAACACGCTCAGCAATCCCCTGAGCTATTAAGGGTGCTATCCTTGGCAAAATAGTCGGTCCAATTGCCGTTGTTACATAAGTTGCTTCCTTAATTGCATCGATAACTTCTTTTTTCTGGCTCAAATTATTTAATCCAGAAACGTGTTCAATCTTCATTGATTGCTGCTCTTCAGTAGCTAGCTTCACTTGATAGCTTCGTTCTGTATTTAATTGATCAATAATGTGTGCAGCTATGTCGACAAACGTGACATGATAGCCTGATTCTGAAAAAAGAGCTCCGATAAATCCTCTCCCGATATTCCCTGCACCAAAATGAACGGCTTGTTTCAACATTGATCATTCCTTTATCAAATTATTTTGTAAGTAATCAAAAAATGTATCCTCTAACTTCTTGCGAATCATTCCTTCATTTGAAGACGAAAAAATCATCATTGCAATGTCATTTTCAATTAAACTTGTACTTATCATGCTTAGAACCTCCTGTTCACGCTTGCTCATATGTTTAGGAGCCAGCATTAATAGCAGGTTTTTCATTTGCATATCCCTTCCATCCATGCCCTTGATTGTACAAGGCTTATTTAAATGGGCGACTTGAAAGATGAGTTCAGATACACTTTCTTCTCTGCAATGAAACAGTCCCATATTCGTATTTGGTATTCCAAGCCCACCGTTTTTCTCGCGCTCCTCTAGTTCCTTTATCACATTTGTAGGATTTGTCACGAGACCACTCTGCCCACTCTCTTCTACCATTTCTTCAATAACCCTCCAATGACCCTCATCAGATTGCTTCCAATACACACGTAAATTTGCAAGAATCGATTCCATGCTTGAATGAACATCCTGAATTTCCTTTAATAAGCCTTTCACGTCCTGACGGTTGTTCTTTTGATTCGCATCCTTTTCAATAGAAGTCGTGACGTAGCTCTTCTTTCTCGTCACGACTTCTAGATGTTTTTGTAAATAATCTTGAATTGAATGAATATCTTTCTCGCTTAACAACGGGCTAACTAGGATATAATCGACATCAGCAAAGGGTAGCCTAACGGTTGAAATGACCAGTTCATACTCGTTCAAATCAGCCTTTTGAAATTCTTTTATCGACAAAATTTCAACGTTATGAATTTCTGATAGCTCTTTTTGAACACGGCTTGCGAGCATTTTGGACGTTCCAATCCCTGTCGGACAAACGATAACAGCATGTACCTGTATGCTCTCCTCGCGCTTCACTAAAGCCGAACCAAAATGAAGCACAATAAACGCAATTTCATCATCTGGAAAGTGAACATCCTCAAATTGTTTATCCAAGCTTTTCTGCACAACCATAAATAACACCGAATATTTTCTTTTAATTTCATTCGTCAATGGGTTAAATAAATCGAGCTTCTGCTTTAAGCGAAAAATCGATGGTTCCATATGTGCTAGCAATCCTTGATACAACGAAAAGTCATCCATTAAATGTACGTTCAATTGTTCAGACACATCTTGAATGACGTTTTTTATTAACTTTCCCAGTAAGACACTGTCGTAACCAGCAACATCAGCCGCTTGCAGCTTAGATCCTTTTAATACAACGGTCAAAAAATGAACATCGCTCTTTTCTAGTGGAATCGAGAGCTGACCTTGAAGCTTTTCACATATTGCTGACACTAGATTAAATTCACTCGTATAGTCATGCTCTGCTTCTATTTCCTGTTCAAGTAAAAAATGATGCTCAATTCGCTGAAGTGTAATGCAAATATAGACGATTAGCCCTGTATAATCATTGTCTGCTAGCCTTGTTTGCTCTTTGTTTATCTTCTGATTCACAAGTTCGTCAATCACCACTAAATAACGAGGTGAAAAATAGCCAAGAATATTCTTATTCGACCAATTTCCTTGACCTAGAAAATAGAAGCTTTCAATTAAATCTTCATAAAAATGAACTAAGAAATAATTCGCAAGCGCATGACGTATGCTCGACTCCGTTCCAACTAATTCTAATCCAACGCCTCTCTTTCTCGTTAGATTAATAGAAAATTTATGGAACCAATCCGTCAGATCATCTAAATAAAGAGACAACGTTGCCCCGCTTATACCTAACTGGCGAGCAAGCACTTGCTTCTTAAATGTCGGTCCATCATGAAGTAACATAATAAGCAATTGTAGCTTTCGTTGTTCTGGGGTAATATCAGTCGGATTAACACCCGTCAACCTTTGTATTAATCGATAAATTTGTTCATTTTTCCCATCAATAAATAGACCTTCTGTCGCTGTTCTCTTCAGTTCTAGCTCAAAGGGCTTTAAAAGCTTCTCGATTGATTTCAAATCTCTTTGTACTGTTCTTGCACTGACTTCTAGGAACGTAGATAGAGAATGAACCGTATGCTTACCCGAAGTTTTGACAATAAGATCAATAATCATTTTTTCCCTCGATGTAATAAACATTCATCTCACCCATTTCACTTATTAGATGTCCTGCTTTCAAGAGAAAACACCAAGTTCTTCAAGTATAATCCATTTTCGAATAGAAAGGCAGGATACCCTGCCCTTCTAGACCGATCATTTACTTTTAATAAGAGCTTTCAATTCTTTCACTGATTTCGCTTGAATCATTCGATCAACATTTGCCTGTTCGGAGCAAATGACAGCAATGCTTGAAAGAATCTCTAAGTGTGTACCATCTTTACCAGCTATTCCGAATATTAATTTCGTTTCTTCTCCATTAAAGTCTACCCCATTTGGAACTTGAATAACGGTAAAGCCTGATTTAATGACCGCTTTCTTTGCTTCTTCTGTACCGTGTGGAATTGCGACATTATTACCCATGTACGTCGAGGTCATTTCTTCGCGCTCAATCATCGCATCTACATAGCTTTCCTCAACATAGCCTGCTTCGACTAGCACGGCACCCGCAAAACGAATTGCTTCTTCTTTTGTTTTAAACTCTTGATTGACAAAAATATTTTCTTCAAGAAGCATATCATTATTTTCTTCATTCGTAGGCTCCTGACCGAACTTGTCACTCTCAGATTGATCGTTTGCTGTGCCACTTTGCAAGTTCGCAATAAGCTTGTCATATTCAGCGCTTGATAAGAAGTTGTCAACAGAAATATGGTAAGCATTAGGAACCTTATTCTGTGCTCGTGGTGTCAATTCTTCTTGCGTAATGACTATTTCGGCATCAGCTGGAATATTACTAATGGCTGTATTCGTCACCATAACATCCAATCCTGCTTCCTTCACCTTCTTGCGTAGAAGTGATGCTCCCATCGCACTCGATCCCATACCGGCATCACAAGCAAACACAATCTTATTTACTTGATCTACTTGAAGATCATTACTTGTAAATTGACTAGAAACCGAGCTTTTTTTCCCCTTCATCTGTTCCATTTTCTTCGTTGCTTCATCCATATCTTCATCGACTTGTTTTCCTGTTTTTAGAACGATCGCCGAAATGATGAATGAAACAGCAGTTGCTACGAAAATTGCTGCATAGTTAGCAAAATACACCATGCCATTTGGCGGAGTGACAGCCGTTATCGCAATAATACTACCTGGCGATGCAGGTGCACCAAGACCTCCGCCAAGAAGTACAAGAGTGAAGACTCCACTCATACCACCAAGAATAACAGAAACAAGTAACATTGGCTTCATTAACACATATGGGAAGTAAATCTCATGGATACCACCGAAAAAGTGAATGATCGACGCTCCTGAGGCTGATTGTCTCGCCATGCCTTTTCCAAAGATCATAAAGGCTAATAATACACCTAAACCTGGTCCGGGATTGGCCTCCAATAGGAAAAGTACTGAACGACCAGCATTTTGCACCTGCTCCAATCCAATTGGTGTTAAGACACCATGGTTTATCGCATTATTTAAGAAAAGAATCTTAGCCGGTTCTATTAACAAGCTCGTTAATGGAAGTAATCCCATATCCAGTAACCAGTCAACACCGACAACAAGAACTTGTGTAAATGACTGTACGGCTGGACCTATTCCTAAAAAGGCAAGAACGGCCAACGCTCCACCGATAATACCTGCAGAGAAATTATTAACGAGCATTTCAAATCCTGACCGAATTTTCCCCTCAATCATTTTGTCAAACCTCTTAATTAAAAAGGCAGCAAGTGGGCCGACAACCATCGCTCCTAAGAACATCGGCGTATCTGGCGCCCCAACGATAACCCCCATCGTCGCAATCGACCCGACAACACCACCACGCTGATCATGAATCAATTTACCACCTGTATAACCAATTAAAAGAGGTAATAAGTACGTAACCATAGGGCCAACCAAACTGGCAAGGCTTTCATTTGGAAAGAAACCATCAGGAATAAACAAGGCTGTAATTAGCCCCCAAGCAATAAAAGCACCAATGTTAGGCATAACCATCGAACTCAAAAAATTACCGAACTTTTGAACTGCAACTTTTACTTTCGATTGAGCCATTCTAATCATCCTTTCTTTAAGTAAATATAATAAAATGCGTACTTCAAAAAAAGCTTGAAAAAAATAGTAAACTTTTTGAACAACTTAAGCATAAAGGAGCAATAGAGCGACATTCAATGACAATGAAAACTAACTTTGTCGCAATGATCATGACAAACCTATTGTTTCTCTCATTCTACAGGCTATACGAAACTGATAGTTGATTGAAGGCGATAAAAAAGCACACCTAAATCGTAGGCATGCTTTTACTTTAATCCATATAACGATACTCCATCAGCTTCTTCAACATCGCAATCTCTTCTAGTAATTCCTGCCCGACATTCGTTTCTCGTACCTTTTTCCGTTCGAGCTCCTTATCAACAACTCGTTTCACCGATAATACATCAGCACCATTATGAATAACATCCTCTTTTGAATTAAACTGCTGATGAGCGACTAATTGCATCCCAAATGAGTTATACAGCAACGTATAGCCAGCTATCCCCGTAGTTGATTGATAGGCCTTTGAGAAACCTCCGTCAATGACAATCATTTTTCCATTTGCCTTAATGGGGTTCTCGCCATTAATTTCCTTAACAGGTGTGTGACCATTAATAATATGTCCTTGCTCAGGGTCTAGGTCAAACTCTGCTAGAATCGTCCGACAAACCTCCTCATTCTCTCTCAAATAATAATAAGGATTCTTAGGTTCTTTGTGCGCAGCTTTATCCTTAATAAAATAACGTTCAAATGTCGTCATTGCACGCTTTCCAAAAAGTGACGAATACTCCCCTGTCCATAAATACCAAACCATATCAGTCGCAAGGTCATCCGTTTGATCACGATGAGCAAACGCATAACGCAAATACGTCTCAAATTGATCTAATAATGCCCGACCTTTGTATACCTGACCATCAATTTCCATTTGCTCCATCTGACCGTCTTCATTAATTGGCATACAGCCATGAATGAGCAAATTCCCATTATACCGCAAATAGAGGCTGCCTTTTTTCATTAAAAATTTCATATGCCTCGCTAGTTTTTCCGAATGCTGGACAGACAGCAGCAGCTTATTGATCACTTCTTCTTCCTCATCTAATAACACAGTCGGATTATTGCGATCAATGGTTGAAAAGCACGTATTCTCTAATGAATACGTCTTTCCATAGACAGTCACTTCATTGCGCTCATAATCGACCATCTCAAGCAACAAGCGCTCTGACATATTGAAGAAAGGACGTCGATTAATAATCGGACTTTCCAATTTAAATTGAATGATAGCGATCGCCTGATGAATTTTTGTTATTTGCAAAGACTCATCCTCTGACAGTGGTTTATCGGCATGTTGCTTTGGTCGAAATGCTGGATTATCATCGTAATATTTGTCCGCTAACGTCATCAACGGTCGCAGATTAATCCCATATACATCTTCAATAATGTCCAAATTATCGTAACGAGCACAAATGCGAATAATATTCGCTAGACAGACCTTCGAACCAGCAAACGCCCCCAACCAAAGAACATCATGATTCCCCCACTGAATATCTAACGAATGATAGTTAATCAACGTATCCATAATTTTATCAGGGTCAGGCCCACGATCATAAATGTCTCCAACGACATGCAAGTGATCTACAATTAGTTGCTGAATCGTATAAGCGAGCCCTGCAATCAGCTTTTCTGATTGCCCAAGCGTAATAATCTGTTCTAAAATTTGTTTATAATAGGACTTCTTGTTTGAATACTTATCCGATTTATACAATAGCTCTTCGATGACATAAACAAACTGCTCCGGTAGTGCTTTTCGTAATTTCGAGCGTGTATACTTCGACGAAGCATAAGGAATAAGTGTAATCATGTCGCAAATGACTTGCTTGTACCATCGATGCAGCTCTACCTTACTACTAAACTTATTTTTCATCAGCTTTAGCTTGTCTTCTGGATAATAAACTAATGTCGCAAAATCATCAATCTCCTGTTGAGTCAATGAATCTTTGAAAATGTCCATTATCTTTTCTTTCACTTTACCCGAGCCATTGCGAAGTACATGTTGAAACGCATGATACTCCCCATGCAAATCACTGACAAAATGCTCCGTCCCTTTTGGCAAATTCAAAATCGCTTCTAGATTAATAATTTCCGTCACGACTTTCTCTTCACTATCAAATTTCTCAGCAAGCAAATCTAAGTATTTTCTATTCAACGCAGCTGTTCCCCCTTCAGCTCAAGTATGCACATAATATGTTACACCAAATCGATAAACGTCCTTTATATTAAGTATTAATTTTTATTAAGTGTATCATATAAAATAAATAGTGCAACATATTAACAATAAACTTACCCTATTAATGACACACTTATGAGGCTAGAAGAACCGTTAATAAAGATATGGCTCACACTCGCTGACGTAATTTCTTCCGTTCCTTTCTGCTGAAACATGCACATACCAAGTTTATGTTGGCATCAAATTTAAATATATTAATTTGAGCAGATCCCCTTCCTAAATCAACTTCATTCTACTCTGGAAAAACCTTATACTCCCTTATATATAAAGAGACGGCCCATCCTTTCCAATTCAATTTCAATTGGAAAGGACAGAACCGCCTATACTATTTCGCTCCTATGTCTACACTAAATTTCACTTAAACAAGCTTTCTACGTCTCATTAACAAGATCATAAACCCGATCAAGAAAAGAATGACACCCATTAAAGCAATGTTGGCTGAATTCGTTGCTGTATCAGGTAATTTACTATCTTCACCTGATTCTTTTTTGCTTCCAGAGTCTTGATTGTCATCATCGTCTCCTTCAGTTTCAGGAGGGGCAGATAGTTTCTTCTCCTCTTCCTCCTCTTCTTCTTCAGGCTTGCTTGGATCTTCCGGGGTTGGATCAATAGGGTCTTCTTCCTCCTCAAATGCAGCAAATAGACTGAAATGATTCGTTTCGGCAGTCACATAGCCATTTAAGTATGTCCCTCCGACTTTCTCCCACACATTCGTTGTTTCATTCAAGTAGAAAACATGAACCATGTCTTCATCAGTTAGTAAATCTTCATCAATCTGGAAATGCAGCGTGGCAAATTGTTCCCCAAAATGAGAGAGAATTTGATCTCCTTGAGTCAGTGTAAAGTCAAAGATTGTACTCACTAATGTTCCAGGCTCCGAGCCTATTTCCTCCTTAAGCTCTTCTTCATTCACTTCATCAAATGAGAATGTCACAGCTCCTTGGCCCATTTCAAAAATTGTAGCTGGAATTTCTACCGTCACGGTGCTTGAAACGAATTGAATCGTAGCTCCTTTTTCAACTAAATCATCGATTTGCTCGCTACTTAGCTCAATCACTGTATGTCCTACAAACAATTCAGAACGTACATCCAGTTCAAGAATACCACCATCTTGAACACGGTTGACCAGTTCATCAGAAACAAAGATTTTACCATCTTTCACTACAAGATCATCCTTTGGCTCAGAAGGTGGTTCGACTGGGTCTACCGGATCGACAGGATCTGGATCAACTGGTTCGATCGGGTCTACTGGATCTGGATCAATCGGATCAACTGGTTCAATCGGGTCTACTGGCTGACTAGGATCATAAATAGAAATTCTTTCTCCTTCCACATAATCAATCGCTTCTATTTGTGCCTCTACGAACTCTGCAACGGCTTCCCATACGAAGCCATTCTCTTCAACCGTCGAGTCACTTAACGTATAGTGGCCACCATTATGCATAAAGTCATTGTAAGCAACCTTATAAACCCCATTATCTTCAATACTTGTACCATCCTCTAAGCTGATCATAACATTCTCAAACCTCGGTGATCCGTTACCTTCTACTAACGTATAATGAATACCTGAGGCTTGCACATCCACTTGACCATGGTAATTCGATTGAGCTAGAATCATTTCTTTTAATCGTGATCCCGTCGTTTCCACTACGACAATTTGGTTTCCATAACCATCTAACGCTTCAATTTGCTCTCTCGTTATATCACCTGCTGGAATCGCACCAGTCACAGAGCTTCCATTAAGAAGACCGATGTCTGCATTTGTTAATGAACGAACAGCATCTGTGTAGAGGTTTCCTAGACCAACATCCATAACCCCTTTATTTGCACTAAACAATCCTTGTTCAGTAGAACCAATCACTTCTCCAATCGGTCCACCTGCATTTGGATCAACTTCAGTGGAAATTCGTCCTTCAGAACCATAATTCAATTTTTCACCTTGAGCAGTTAAAAATTCTCCGTATTCAATCATCGCCGTCGTCATAGGTGTCACTTCTGCGTATACGACCGTCCCTTGAAAATCGTAGCCTGATCCACCTGTTCCAATGTAATCCGGTACGGCGACTAAATACGTAGCATTAAGATCAAGAGGCTGTCCTTCTAATTCTAATTCGACATCGACATATTGCCCACTCGCATTTGTTAAAATCGTATAGTGAAGCCCTGATAATTGTAAATCAATTTGATTTCGATTATTTCTCGAATACGAAAACTTGATGACATCCTTAATCGCTTCTCCAGTCATTTCAAATAGCATCACTTGATTATCAAACGGTTCAATACGATAAATATCACCGATCGTCACATCTCCTGCAGCTATTGAATCACGAATACCACCGTTATTCGTGAAGGCGATATCGGCATCGGCAGCAAACGCCATTGCATCTGTCCAGAAGTTCCCTAGTGCTACATCTCTTTCATAGCGACCATCTCTTGTAAGACCTGTATCTGACTCCCCGATGACAATGCCTAATATTTCATCCATTTGCTCGTTCCAAACATCAATGATCGCTTGTACTTCTTCATCCGTCTCTTGTAATTGACTAACATCTTGCAAGTGACCCTGTACTTGAGATACTTCTTTCGTTTCAGCGTCAATCGCGAGTGATAATTTCCCTACATGACTTGCATATCCACCTGCTTGAGCAATTGGTGTGCCATTCACAACTTGAGGTGTGTTTAACACCGTATGAGTATGCCCACCAATAATGACATCAAAATAGTCAACTTCTTCTGCAAAGCGACGATCATCGCCATAACCAATATGAGTTAAAGCAATAATAACATCAGCTTGCTCCTCTAGCTCTTCTTGATAGGCGAGAGCTGTTTCGACATAATCATGGAATTCAATATCTACCACTCCACTTGGCGCTGTTGCTGGAGGGTTTTGCGTTAAACTAAACACACCAACATCGAATTCTTCAAATTCAAAAATCGTATATGGTTCAGGCTGTTCAATCGCAATAGACGAATCAACTGTCATGTTAGCACTTAACCATGGGAAGTTTGATTGTACGACACGTTCAGCAAATACATCCTGCCCATAATCAAACTCATGATTCCCTATCGCCAATGCATCTAGCTTCATTTCATTTAAAATATCAATGATCGGTTCACCTAAGTTAATGTCATTAACAGGTGATCCACTGAAAATGTCACCAGCATCTAAATAAAGCGAGTTATCAACAGCATCGCGTTCACCATTAATAAACGCTGCTACTTTCCCTAAATCATCAATACGAGAATGAATGTCATTTGTGTGCAAAATGGTTAAATCTAATTTATCATCACCAAGCTCTGGTTCAGTTGGATTTGTCGGTTCCTCTGAATCAGAGTCAGAAATGAGCACAATATCCATATCACCACGAGGTTTCACTTGAAATGTACCATTAAATACACTTGCAATCCCAGTTACGTCAACAACATCTCCGTTACCAAACGCGAAGTCATCGTACTCAAGACCTGTACGATTATCAACGCGAATCGATACCGATTCATTGTCTAATTCAGCTTGAAATTCGAATGTCCCAAAGTTATTCACTTCTGATAAATCAGCAATCGTCACACTTTCCAACGTCACGAGCTGACCTTGAATCGAATCACCTATTTCACTCGGAGTTACGATTGATGGTGTAGGGAGTTCTCCATCACCTAAAACCGTCACACTCGACAATTGGCTAATTTGAAACTCGCCATTAAACTCTCCTGTTTCACCAGTAATAATGACGTCATCACCTTGACTGACTTCATTAGAACCAAATACGTATGTACCACCTGTTGTATCTTGTAAATAAAATCCACTTCCACCCCATGCTCCAGGTGTTGTCGTCACAACTCCTCCGATCGTCACTTCCTCACCATGCTCCATATTGCGAGCATCTGCAATCGAAGTTACTTCAGGTAATTCGGGATCTGGCTCAGGAGAATATCCTTCCACAAATGTCATAGAAGTAGGACTTCTCAAGCCCGCCTGTGAAAAATAGTTTTCTAAGCTACCATGTACTTGAATCTTTTCTCCAATAATACTAGGATTTGATTCTAGTCCAAATGAACCTCGAAAATCAGATGTAATTTGAACGAGTAAAAAATTCGCACTATCTCTTTCCTCAGGATCATCTGCCAAAATTAAATTAAAGTCATTTCCAAATGGCGCAGAAAAATTAAAGCTATTAGCATTTGTAGTATGTCCAACGATATACCCTTCGACTGTAGCTGTCCCTTCATTGTTTTCAATCGCATCTTGTACGGTTAGAGTCGCTTCGTCCGCTGTCACAGCAGCTAGTGATTGAAATGGACTAAACACGAGAGCAAGCACTAACACATAAATGAGAGTTTGCATGAATACATTTTTTCTCTTCACCATAAATAGCCTCCTAAATTCATATTTTACGACTCATTCTAAATTGAAATAGAGAACCGCTGTTTCTATACAACATGTTCCTTCAAAATAGAATTGAATCGTTTACACAAGGCTATCCTACCAAATCAATTTTAAGGCTATGTTAATTTAACATGTAGATGCTGTATATATTTGGACAATCCTGTCATATTTAAGAAAAAGGCGGTAGCGTCTTTTCTTAATTGTGTTGTGCTGTTTGAAAGTGCGGTTCTTTAAAGAATAACGTGTATCGAACGAAGCCAACGCTCTTCTTTAAATGATCCCACTTGCTTCTTCGGTTCTTCTCACATCTCTTCCTCGAATTTTATGCTTTCTTAGCTTTTTAAATAGACTTCTCCGACAACATCCAAAAAGTGACATCATCCAATCTGATGTCACTCGTTCTGCTACTATTTCACTTTGCTACCTCATTCCACCGCCCTAACGATCTCATCAAGCTCCTCTCGCGTATAGACTCCATCAATTCCTGGTTTCTTTAATAAATATTCAACAATTTCGTTATCATCTAATGCTAACGTAGTTTTTAAACCATGGATAATCATACTTAAATATTCCTTCGACGGCCTTACAAATGGAACATCTAAGTCCCAATCGGCCGTGAACGTTAAAATCGGATATCCTTGCTCCTCACCTACGTATAAAATCGTCCCATACCACGAATCTCTAAATGTCTTGAAGCGATTAAGAATCACCTCTTCTAAATTGATCTCAATCTTCACTCCATTATTTTCCTGCTTCACGACATCGACAAACTGTTCAACGGTTATTAAATATTTTCGACTATATGTATGAACCCTTTCATCTTTCGTTAACCCAATAAATGCTACACCTTGATCTTGCCACCGCGCTGATCGCTTTGCAAAGTAAAGTGGATAGTGCATCATGTATGTTGCCTCATCAATAGGAAGTGATTGATCCCTACATCCTACTTCTACTTTTTGCGAGCCACGTGGCCTACCACCCTTGATATAACATAGGAAGCGTTCCCTACTTAAATTCGAACCATAGCTCGCATACCAAACATAGTTAGTAGACTTATTCATCACACTCATCTCCCCTTTTGTCCATTTACCTTATGATGTTCGCATTCCGTTATAAACATTTTGAATAACCGTTGCATAGCCGATTCTTCACTAGCCATTTCCTCTGGATGCCATTGAACACCCATGATTAGCGGCGCTGCTTCATTCATCCCTTCAACCGCTTCAATCATACCATCAGGAGCAACGGCTACTACCCTTAAACCAGCAGCAAGCTTATCTATCGCCTGATGGTGCATACTGTTTACACGATAAGTCTGATTACCGATCATTTGAAAAAGACGACTTCTCTCATCAATCTCTATCAAGTGAGTCGGCTCTGATCTTACCGTTTGTTGATTGTGGTTAATGGCGTTCGCATGTTGCGCCTCGATATCTTGAATGACCGTCCCTCCTAATGCGACATTGATCATTGTCATACCTCGACAAAGTCCTAGTATAGGCTTGTTCTTTTCCAAAGCACAACGAACTAATCCAATCTCAGTTTCATCACGTTTTGGACTTGTTTCTTCGACTTTGGGACTTGGATGCGCATGAAAGGAATAAGGATCA
Source organism: Halalkalibacter sp. AB-rgal2 (assembly GCF_041821005.1). Lineage (NCBI taxonomy): Bacteria > Bacillati > Bacillota > Bacilli > Caryophanales > Bacillaceae > Halalkalibacter > Halalkalibacter sp. AB-rgal2. The sequence goes on along the minus strand of NZ_JBGUAV010000021.1, from coordinate 51,965 downwards.
ATATCCTCTCCACCACTCAAAATAATTCCATCACAAACATTCCCCCACACCTCTATCAATTCAGAAGATCCATTTGGAATCATCACAGGAACGCCACCTGCTTGAATGACTGAACGGACACACTTTTCATGAATATGATAGCTCATAATTTGGTTATGTGTCACAATTGAGCTTGTTAGGCCAATGACTGGATGTATAGATGATTCCATAATTTATACTCTCCTTTTAATCTCTGTCTTATCTCAACAATAAGTCATTCCTTATTTTACAAATAGACAATGATAAATATACGTTAAGTATGGATCACGATTCTCTTTTGGAAAAAATCTCAACCAATTATCGTGATGATCCTGAAATAATTTTAAGTCGCTACAGTTGATCACACACCTTTTAGCTTTTTTGGTGCGCCTAATTCTGAAGTCATTTTAGGCTCTGACATATTAGCCTTTACTCCTGCCAACGTGATGGCATATACGTACTGCCTAAATGAAGAACAATGGAAAGAGATCACAGCACCTATCCAGCCTAGTACTTATATCGGACCATACAAGGATTGCCATCAGTCCACTCCGTTGAATCCATCCTATCATCCACTCAATTATCAAAACCAAGCAACCCAACCTCCGTATCAGTCATTCAACTCAACGCCTTACTATAAACAGTATAGATACTAAAAAAGAACGATTGTGTTAATGGATCTAACACAATCGTCTCCCTTCTCTTCTACATCATAACAGCTTCATTTCACAGTTCATCACGAGCCAACGCCTTCTCTCCAGCCTCCAACACTTCTATAATTCGATCTACATCATAAACACTGCCACGCCACGTTCCTCCACTTACCGCCTGCAGTGATGCCCAAAGGCGGGTATCATCAGGTAGCTTAGGATTTGATTTCAGCTCTTGATGAGTGCTGCGACTATTCAACAGCTTTGTTGCATCAGCGATGGGTAGCTGATCATCTTTAGTTCCAATAAATTGAACCGTCCCTTCTAAATTCAAACAATCAATGACAATTTCAATCATATCGCCATTACGTAGCTTTCCGATCGGACCTCCGGCTAATGCTTCTGGACCAATATGACCGATACATGCTCCAGTCGAAACCCCCGAAAAACGAGCATCAGTCAATAACGAAACCTGCTTCCCAAACGGTAAATATTTAAGGGCTGACGTTAGTTGATAGGTTTCTTCCATCCCCGTCCCGAGTGGTCCACCACCGATTACGACCATCACATCACCTGCTTCGACTCCACCTGTTTTGATCGCCTTGATCGCATCCTTTTCAGACGTAAACACCTTTGCTACTCCCGTATGGCGATACACCCCATCCTCCCCAACAACAGACGGATCAATAGACGTCGACTTAATGACAGCTCCTTCAGGCGCAATATTCCCCTCTGGAAACGTCACTGTTGACGTAAGGCCTTTCTCCTTTGCTTGTTCCGGGCTCATAATAACCTCTTCCGGCTGGACACGATCAGCCGCAAATAAACGTTTTCTTATCTCGGTTCTCCGCTCTGAATGCTCCCACCAGTCTAGGTTCTCACCAAGAGTCGCTCCTGTTACCGTTTTCACATCTTCATGTAATAAACCTAGCTTTCGTAAATGCAGCATCACCTCTGGAACACCACCAGCAAGGTAAGTACGAACCGTCGGATGATAATCAGGTCCATTTGGCAAGACACTTACTAACCTTGGCGTTTTCTTGTTTATGCGTATCCAATCTTCTACAGTCGGAATACGACAGTTTGCTGCATGGGCAATCGCTGGAATATGAAGCAGCAGATTCGTAGAACCACCAAAGGCCGCGTGAACAACCATCGCATTTTCAATCGCTTTATCAGTTAGTATGTCCTTTGTCGTCAGCTGATTCTTTTCCATCGCTAATACCGCACGAGCCGATTGTCTCGCCATCTCTCCCCAAATCGGCTGTCCTGATGGAGCTAATGCTGAGTGAGTAATCGCCAAACCTAGCGCCTCTGCCACCACTTGAGCTGTTGCAGCTGTACCTAGAAATTGGCAGCCACCTCCCGACGTCGCACACGAAACACACCCTAACTCAGCCGCCTCCTTTAACGTAATTTCTTTATTAGCAAATCTCGCACCAATCGTTTGGACCTTTCCGGCGTCCTCGCCAACGGTAGGTGGCAGCGTCACTCCACCAGGTACAATAATCGTCGGCAAGTCCGCTGTTCCTGCAAGAGCAATCATCATCGCCGGTAGCCCTTTGTCACAGGTCGCCACACCCATCACCGCCTGCCGCGTCGGAAGAGAGCGGATTAACCGACGATAAACAAGGGCAGCATCATTTCGAAATGGAAATGAATCAAACATACCAACAGTCCCTTGAGAACGACCATCACACGGGTCGCTTACAAATGCAGCAAAGGGCACCCCTTTTTTTTCACGAATCTCTTTAGCTGCCTCTGACATTAATAGATCGACTTCCCAATGTCCAGTATGGTAGCCTAAGGCAATAGGACTGCCATCGTGATCTCGAATACCACCATTTGTCCCAAGTATCAGCACCTGCTTACCAAGTAGCTCTTGGGGTTTCCATCCCATTCCGACGTTTTGCGTCATACCAAACAAATCACCACTTGGTGATTCCTCAAGCATTTGTGCTGTAAGAGGTAGCTCTCCTATTGGCCCTCTCGCATGTGTTTTCACGTTGTAAATCGATTGATCTTCATCAGAGAAAATAGTATATAGTGACATAGCAACCTCCAATTTTTATTTTGTCGTGCGCAGTCGTTAAATCGTGTACGAAGCCGATCACGCAAATTCACTTACAGCCAATTTTTTTGAACCATCACATTCTTATCCCTCTCCGCTCATATCTGGCAGAACGTTTGCTTTTTCTAACACCTGCTTCACCTGTTCAACCTTCTCTTCACTTAAACGCTTCGTTGGCGGGAGTACATATGTCGATACATCCATCCCACATAGCCTCATCGCTTCCTTAATAACATTCACAAATGGACTATCAATCTTATACAATAGTGGAAGAATAGCTAGTTGCTTATAGAGCTTACCCGCTTTTACTAAATCACCTTTGCGAAAAGCCTCATAAATTCCTATTGATAACTGAGGAGCGAAATTTCCACTAGCAGAAATCACCCCATCTCCACCTAAATGAAGTGTATTTAACAAGTGATCATCAAACCCACACAAGACTGAAAAATGAGGATGCTTCCCTTTCACCTTAATAATCAACTCACGAATATGTCCGACAGAGTCAACCGTATCCTTAATACCAACAATGGTTTCGTGTGCATCAGCAAGCTTTGACACGAGGTCGACAGACAAATCCTGACCTGTGAGATTCGGAAAATTATAAAGAACAACAGGAAGATCGACAGACTTAGCAATGTCATCATAATAGCTAAACAAGTGTTCATCAGACAAAACCCAATAATATGGGTTAATGACAACAACGCCATCCGCACCGACCCGTTCGGCATCCTGACTTAACTCAATCGCTTCCCTTGTACTCGTACTTCCTGTGCCAATCAAGACAGGCACTCGCTTATTCACATAGGAAACCGCAAATTCAGCTACCTCTTTTCGTTCATTTACTGACATCTGCGAGAACTCTCCCCCCGTGCCAAGAAAGAATAAACCATTCACTCCTTCACCTATCAAATGATCAATTAACCAACTCATTTGTCTTTTATCTAGTACACCTTGCTCATTAAATAGAGTGGACACAGGCGGTATCACACCTTGAAAGCTCTTTACATTTCCCACTATGCTTCTCCTCCTAATTTGTTTTACATTATAAAACTTAGTTCTATTATTTAAAATATGGTGCTATTATATCATAGAATCAAAGACCAAAGGGAATCGTCTTGCCGTTAATAGGTTAAGAAAAACGCGTTGGTTTCTTTTATTAATTGCGTTGCGCGGAGCCGTTACAACGGTTTTCAGTTATTCTGAAAATGGGGTTCTTTCAGAATAACGTATACGAGCGAAGCCAGCGCTCTTCATTGAATAATCCCACTTGCTTCTTCGTTTCTTTTCACATTTCTTCCTCGAATTTTATGATTCTTATCTTTTGAAAAAAGCGCTGCTTCAAGACAAGGGCACCAAAAAAGTACAAATCAACTTTTTCAGTGCCCTGCTACAAGACGCCCTCTTTTCTTCACTTAGCTTCTACGTTAAAATGAAAGGGTTCGTTTATTGCAAAAATAAGAAGAATATGAGGGTGGATCATGCCAATCATTCAATCTGTCGTACGTGCTCTCACGATATTAGATCTATTTGATGAACAGACGACTGAACTTAAAATTACAGAAATAAGTACACAAATGGGACTTCATAAAAGCACCGTGCATTCATTATTAAAAACACTTCAAGAAGCCAACTACATTGAACAAAACCTTGAGAATGGAAAATATAGATTAGGGATGAAGCTAGTCGAACGAGGGAATTTAGTCATAAGTACCTTTAATCTCAGAAATGTCGCTAGAAAATATTTACTCGATTTATCAATAGAAACCGGACAAACGAGCCACCTTGGCATTTTAGACGGAGATGCCGGAGTATATATTGACAAAAAAGAAGGAGAAAAAGCATTAATTCGTTACTCAAGAATCGGTAAACGCATCCCACTTCATTCAACGGCTATCGGAAAAATTCTATTAGCGTATCAGAATGAGGAGAACGTAAAGAAGCTACTATCTGATTACGTCTTCACACCATTAACAAATAAAACGATTATGAACCATGATGCGCTACGAAAAGAATTAGATGATGTCATAAGAAAGGGGCATGCTATTGATAACGAGGAAAACGAGCCGGGCGTTCGCTGCATAGCCGTCCCGATCAAAAACCTCGAAGGCGAGCTCCTTGCTGCGGTTAGTATTTCAACATTAGTCTCAAATGTGAATGATGAACAGCTTCAAGACTATCTGAATTTACTTAAAGATACAGGTGCCAAGCTATCAGAAGAGGTGCGTTACGGAACTGCGACATAATAGAAAAAAGCATAAAAAAGGCACTGAAAAAGTAAAAAACCTTTTTCAGTGCCTTCTAGATTTTAAATTTTTTAAATGCCTCGCCTTATCCATTTTTCAATAATAAGCGAAAGTTTGGCAAATATGGGCTTCTCCCTAGATGCAAGCTACTTATTAAAAACAGCGTCCTTTCTACTGTATATGTCATAAGCAAAATAACCAAATAAATAACCAAATCCAGCACCTAAACTAGTTGCAAATAAGACAGAAATGGGAAGAAACAAACCGACAACGATACCAATATTACAGCCAAAAACCATTCCAATTGGTATTAAACTATCTAATAAACCTTGAGCACTTTTTGATTTCATCTTACCTAGTTTACCTTCGTTATATTGATGCTTCAGCCTTCCAATAACAAATACGACAATCGCTCCCACGATGACAACAGGTGCTATCGCCATGACAAATCCCACGCTAAAACCTCCTTTACTTTTACATACTCTTGAAAGTTACACATTATAGGCAAATCGTAACGACTATCTTCATCCCATCTCATTCAGCGAAGTATTATATTTGAATCATGATTTCCGCAGTATTTTCTCCATCGCTTTTCCTTTTGCTAACTCATCAATTAGCTTATCCAAATAGCGAATTTCCTGCATAGTTGGCTCTTCAATATCTTCTACTCGCACACCACAGACTACCCCTTTGATTAAAGTTCGTGAAGGGTTTAGCTTAGGAGCATCCGCAAAAAAGGTTTCAAAGTCTGTCTGTTGCTCTAATTGCGCTTCTAACTCTTGATCGCTATATCCTGTCAACCAACAAATAATTTCATCCACTTCTGCTTTCGTACGCCCTTTTTTCTCCGCTTTTGTGACATAATGCGGATAGACACTTGCAAAGCTCATTGTATAAATCTTATGCTTGGTCACGAGACATGCTCCTTTCTTTTGTTTCGTATCCAACCTTCTGTATTGTTTTTATTCAAGAATACCATAGAATTTTTAAGAACGTTTCTGCATAATCAAACTTTGTTTACAGGGGATTGACTTCTTTCATGTCCATTTTATAGTATAACTCATCTTATACGTATCTATTTTATGTAATAATTCTGCAGGATCAGAAGAGATTAAAATCAAGTCCTTATACTCTCGTTTCATAAATCCCTTTTTAATAATATGATCAATCATTTCCATCAACGGATCAAAAAAGCCATTCACATTTAATAACCCACACGGTTTTTGATGATAGCCTAATTGAGCCCATGTAAAAACTTCAAACCATTCTTCTAAGGTCCCTGACCCTCCAGGTAGAGCTACAAAACCATCTGCTAATTCTGCCATTTGTGCTTTACGTTCATGCATACTCTCAACAACAATTAATTCGCTAAGCCCTTCATGAGCAAGCTCAACATTTTTTAATTTTTCTGGTATAACTCCAATGACTTTTCCCTCGTATTCTAGCACTTTGTTTGCTATAGCTCCCATACAGCCAACTTGTGCTCCCCCATAAATTAATACTTTACCTTTATTCGCCAATTCCATACCGAATTGTTCTGCAGAATCAATATATGTCTTGTCATCTCCATAACTCGAACCACAAAATACAGCTAAATGGTTTCTCATTAAAAACACCTCTAATTTAATTGTTCTCGAATCTTTTTGTTAATTTCTTCTTATGTTCTTCAAAGACATCTTCTAGACTAATCTGATACTTGTTAGCAATTACAGCGATATTACCTAAAACATCTCCTAATTCTTCTGTTAATGCCGCTTTATTATATGTATAAGTATTTCGTTCTTCATCTGGACGATCTCTTCCAATTTCTAATGCGCGAATCGCTCGTGCCACTTCACCGGTTTCTTCTGATAAAAAACCGATTCTCACAAAAATATCTAATTCTGACCATCCTCTTAACTTATAATAATGATCGACCCATTTTTGAAAACTTTGTACATCCATAGATATGTCCTCCTCTTTCAATGTAATGCAAGTCCATAATAAAGCACAATATATAGTGATGTTTTTTTATATTAACACGATATATAGTGGATATAAAGGAAGAATTCTCATCCTAAAGGTTAGACTTCGCCAAATAAAAGGTACTAGCATTCTATCCGATACCAATATCTATACACTTCTTTAAAACCCAATTTCGAATAAAGATTTAATGCTGGACGATTATTTAATACAACTTGAAGATATGCATGTTCGGCTCCATTTTCCTTACCCCAATTTAAAATAGTAGCAATTAATTGTTTTGCATACCCTTTGTTCCTATACTTCTCATTAGTAACAATATCAAACAACCCTATGTATTCCCCCTCTAGTACGCCCATTCCACAGGTAAGTGGCTCGTTTTTGTCGTTAAACAAAATGACATAGCAAACTTCAGGAACAATCCTTTTTAATATCTTTTTCAATGTAACTTGGTCAGTACCTCTTACATGATTTAATTCACAGAAATAGAAAAACCATTTCTCATCAAAAGTGCTATATAAAACGGTTTTATTTGCAGATGGTACTTCAACATCATTCAACGATAATAATTGGACACTTGTCAAACCATCTAATACATACCCTTTTTGTTCAAGAATACGATCCAAGTCGTTGGGGAATACATTTGTCGTAAGCTTGTAAATAACTTTCAACTTTTTGCGACGATACATTTTTCTCATAGTTTCTATCTTCTCTTCTATCACATCATTTGATGAATAGAGTGGATAAATAGAATTGGCTCTTTTGGCATAACCATCAGAAAACCTTACTACCCATCCGTCAACAAGCTGTGTTTGAAGAGCTGGCAGAGCATTCATTGATAGTTCCTCTATTTTTTGGATGACTAGCTTATTATTCATTAGATTAATTCTCCCCTTGACTAACATGCTGAGATTCTCCGAAAATTTCATAAAAGCCTGAGATTATCGTTTACATGATTCTAATTAACAATCCCTATTCAGCACACATCAACACTACTTTTTCGCAATGAGCAAGAACCTTTTTGAATTTGTACGAATCCCTTTTTTGGTTCGATTGTTTTGTATGAAATCGTTCAAACTATCTAAGTCTCTTTCTCTCTTACCGAAATCAGGGATAATTGGTGTATGTTGAAGTAAAAATAGCAAATCCTCAGGTCTTTGATAATAGTCGATTGCATCGTATTCAAACGATTGAACCTCAGAAAAGCCCGCATCGTATAGGTCCGTTACATACCTTTCCTTTAACGTACCATCGACTTCCCCAAAAGATTGTCCCCGTCCAAAAGCTGTCTTTACATTTAATTTATCAGCTTCACTTACTTGTTGTGTCAAAAAAGTCCCGCCATTCTTTAATACCTTAAATACTTCTGTTGGAGCAAACGGTGCATGGCAGGCTGAAATAACATCAAAAAAATCGATAGGAAAATGCAAATCATCAGACGACATTTGGGGAAATCGGACGTTTAATGCTTTTGATTTTCTAAGATTCGATCGAGCGGTCTCCATCATTCCCATTGAAAAGTCAATTCCAACTAAGAACATCAAGGAAGAGGCGATTCTTAATACGTTTTCGCCTCCACCCGTTCCAATGTCCAAAAGAACATCTGAACGTTTGCTTCTTTTCATAACTTCTTCGTAAAAATCCCACTTAACCCCTTCAGTCTCCACTTGTAAATGACTAAAATCCCATCCATTTACTTCTCCAACCTTATCGTAAAATTGTAATTCATCCATGTTTATAACCTACTTTTCAAATGTTTTAAAAATAATACCGCTCTCATTTAAACTGCTATAAAAGCATCTATTCTTTACCGTTAAATTAAGGTCTATTCCAAAACAAAGTTCTTATTAAGAAAGGAAGGATCTCCCCCTCTTACGTTGTATCGAAACAACTGCACAGATTGCTTGTTTAAGCTTGAGATGTAATTGGATGTTTAATATGCGATGGAAACTCTTCGTCCCCATTAGTTTTTACGAATAATACGTCATCTCCGTTAAAAATTTCTCTTTTCATATTTATTTCTTGATAGTCGGGGGTATAGTGGAAGACAATTTTCTTCGTGTTTTGATTAGAAATGGTTGAGAGAACCTTATTCATATTGACCTCTTTTTTACTTACAATATCAAAAATATCTAGCTGGTGATTCTCTTGCTTAAAAATGACGATGACTTGTTCATCTTGTACATAGTAAATATGATTGTTGAAAATAGACATACAATAATACATGAGTAATTCTTGAGTGTTAACCGTACCAAAACGCTTTGATACAGGAATTCTTTCTAATGCAAAATGATAAATGAATTGAAGGTCTTCAACACGAGTACCGTCTAATTTACGTAAAGTTTTCACTTCTGTTGACTTAACTAACCATTCCATTGAGAACTGATGTTCATGAACACGTTTAAATCCGAATTTAGGGTAAAAGCCCAATACAGTCTGATTTGCAAATAAATAGATAAAATCACTTTTATTCTGGTATTCTTCTAAAACCTTACTCATTAAACGTCCTGATAGCCCTCTATCTCGATAATCAGGATGTGTCATAACGGTCCCTATTTGTATAGCTCTTTTTTTCTCACTGTTTATGATTACATCCACTTGATTAACCGAGAAATTTGCTATGACATGATCATTTTGTACATATGAATACGGAATATATCGGTGTGTCCAATAGTTATTTTGATACCAATCTTCAAAATGGATGCCAAAAACGAACCTAGCTAGTTCATTGAAGCTATTTCTTAATTTTTTATTATCTTTATAATCCTTATAAAAGGTTATCTTGGACATTTTGTCACCTACCAGATGAGCTTTTCGTTCCTTCAACAAGCTCTCTTATCAATGTTCTTTTGAAACGTTTTATACAAATCCATAAACATGTTTATACCGTAACCAAATACAACTGAGCTTATTATCATTGTGAATAATGAAAGCTCATGATTAAAACCGAACAACAAGAAAACGAATAGTACACTTAACGAATATAAAGCTACTTTGAAGATTGCATTCATCTTATGATCACTTCCTATAAATCATTTTGGTTTTCACTTTGACACTCCTACTCACTCACTTTAGTTAAACTAGACTGAACACTAGGACCATACTCAATCCAATTACTGCTCCGACATCTGGTGCGAAACTTCTATTCCCTTTTCTTTTCTCCAATATTGTCATCAATTTCCAAAGTATGACTAATATAATGGCTATGCTTATGACTGTATGACTAAAAGCTGCACTGAATGTACTATGATCAGATATTAGGACTACGGATATGGGAGTGACCACTAACAAGGCTGCACTCACATACAAGAGCCATTTCAATTTATTCATTTTAATGAAAAGTTCCTCTCATTTTTAAAATTCCTTTCACAGCTTGTATACTCCTGTAAAAGACTAGAGAAGCTGTCGCTAATTATAAAAAAAATCATGTACAATATTCAATTAACCAACAATCCTCGTATTCACCTTCGTGCAACTCATTTTTAGGAATTAGCTTTACTTTTTTAAATCCACATTTCTCGTAACATCTAATAGCCCGCTTATTTCTTGTTTGAGGGTCCATCACTACTCTTTCCACCTGCATTTCTTCAGTTAAATATCGCAACATAGATGATACAAGTAGTGTTCCAATCCCTTTATTCCAATACGCTACTTCACCAATAAATTGATCTGCACCATATACATTTTCTGTGGTATACCCATAGGATTTTTGCGTTTCTTCATCCAATTGATAGAATTGAACATATCCAATTTCATTACCGTCAAACTCCACAATACATCTGACTTCATTATCTTCAGGTAGAAAAAATTCCCTTTCAATCTTTTCTATATCAAACGGACTATCTCTCCCTTCATAAAATTCAAGAACTTTAGGGTTTGACAGCCATTTTGTTAACAGAAACTTATCCTTTTTTTCTAATTTTCGAACTTTTAAGTGACCATTTTGAAAGATCGTCATTAAATCGCCATCCTCAACCACTTTATTTATATTTCAATACTATGGTTTACTGCTTATTTCCAAACGAAATGTCAAAAGAATTCACCTATAACCATTAAGAAAAAAGATTGCTTATTTCAGCACTCGACAACATTAAAACCTACACTTTTTCTCTTTCAAACCATTCATATTCTAAAATACTCATCTCCCATAAACTCCAATAATCCTCACCTATTTTTCTTGACTCTCTGAGCAATCCTTCTTTTACAAATCCTGATTTTTCATAACAAGCAATCGCCGCGTCATTAAAATTAAACACTCCGAGACTAACTCGATGTAAGCGAAGCTCCTCAAAGGCAACTTTAAGAATTTCTTTCATCATTTGTTGACCTATCCCTTTTCCTCTTATACTTTTTTCACCAACTAAGACCTTTCCAATTCTTGCTGATTTGTTGATTCTATCAATCTTCCCTAGTGAAATATGCCCAATAACTTTTCTTGTTTCTTTTTCTACGACGCTATAAACTAAACTAATAGAGTGATCTTTGTTCGCCTTTTCAATGTAGCTTTCTAATTGTTGTTCATCTAAAGGAAATCTAAAAGAAGGACCTCCCCATTGAAGTAATAATTCTGGTGTTTCAATCCAGTTAATCAGTTGCTTAAAATGGGTGCGCTCAAAAAATATTAATTCAACCATATTATAGGTCTCCTGTTTATTGTAATAGAGGTTTTATCCAACTAGCTTGCATCACTTGTTGACGTTTAATCACTTATCGTTTCTTTTCTCCGTTTCAACCTTTTAGTGACAAAATTGATAACCACGTAAATGATTATTACATTCAATAATATACTTAAAGGATTAATGTGTAAGCCGTCATTACCTGTGAAAAAATTAGTTCCAAACCATATACTATTAGGCTCCCTTTGATAAATGGTTATACTTGTTAAAGGGTAGCCATACGTATATCTTCCCATCCCATCACTCATAAAGCGGCTAGGGACTAAAACGACTATTATCGCACAAAGCAATACACTGTATCCCACGATTGTATGATTAATCCGCTTCAAAATACCACCTCATTAATCGTATTTTTCTACAAGCCTTCACCCGTTTAGCAGCTAAAAAGCAGCCCCTTTCATTCATGCCCGTTTTCTGTCCTTGCATTTTACACTCCACAACGCGAGATATTGAATGACAACCATCATTGAACCTAAGATTAGAACTAAAATAGGCCTTGTACTACGTTCTGCATAGACATAAACACAGATGATACCAATGACCAGTATGATCAAACAGGATAATGTCACTATTATTATTTCCTTCTTCATAATCCCTCCTCCATTTCCGAATATGTATTCCTCCTCGGTTTTACTATCCTTCCATTTTAACATTAATTTCCTTTTTATAAAGAGAAGAAGCGTCCTTTTTAGGGTACGCTTTCTATCTTCTTTCATATAATCTATTTAACAATTTAGGAGTTTAAATTACGGGGTATATTTATTACTTCCTGGTAGACTTTTGATTGTATTCCAAGCTTCAATTGCTTCTTTTCGACTTTTCTGTTGATTTTTCGGGTCCGTATAAAAATCACGTATAAATTGGTTGTATTCAAATTGAGGAGCGATTTTTTTCTTGTATGTAGGATCTTTTTTTCGTTCTTCTTCCTCATTCCATGCATCCACAACATCACGATACGTTTTTCCAATATTATTTTTAAAGTAGTTTTGGATATAGGTAGAAAAATGAAATTTAGGGATGATCGTCTTAAAGAATGCCCGTACCTCTTGACTGCAACGATGATTTTCCGTAATGACGGTCTCAAGGTTTAATTCTAAATCGTTATCGACCTTATTGCTTACCCTTGATTTTCTAATTGGCTTTTTAATCTCTCCTGTATCGATATATGTACGAATCCTATCAGAAATTTCTACTTTTGAACCAGAAGTACTTATGCCATTCTCTCTACAAAATGTTTGTAGCTCTTCCTTTAACCAGTAGTAATCATTGAAATCTTTCATACTCACTTCTTTTGTTAGGTTCGGCCTCATATCCTTCACCTCCTTGTACTCTCAACCAATTATAGAACATACATTCCCCATCCGTCTATTGTTTTTTACCATATGATGCCTCATGATACATATCTGTTCTTCATGAAAATTCAATAATCCTTATTCCATTAAAGTGCCCGATTGTTGAATATTCTTTTTCTATTGAAGAGTATCGTTGTACTGTACATTACTTTAAAGCATCTATGTACATTCTCTTTTAGGACGGAGAAATTATTGAGGCTGTAGTTGAAATAAGGGATGTTACGTAGATAAAAAACAAAAAAGGTAAATGGTAAGAATGTCTCCCATGAATGTATTCGAATGCTTAATCATGATGTTCTAGAATTAGCATCAAGAGTGCAAATTAATACTTGAGTGGATTCATAAATACTCTGTTAAATCTCACCTCCTTTAATGCAAAGTTGGTCCAAAAGCGGCATAAAGGAGGCATTTTCCTATTTTCAATGATCTTGCTCAAGTTCAGTACCTATGAAATCCTATACCGTATATATCCATTCTTGCATGAAAAAGTGCGTTACTCTTGCCTTACCTAGCTAAGCAAACTCCCTCTTAACCAGGCGCGTGGATGGTATGTTCCGACGGGAATTTGGATCAAGCTGGTTTTTCCTTTCGAACCGATCTTGTAAAGTTCATCACATTGATTCGCATTGAACCCTAACAACGGATGCCCCCCCATTCCTAAAGCACACGACACCAAGAGCAGCCGTTGCACGAGAATGCCCGCTTCCATCTGTTGAATACGGTATCCTCTATACCCAAATATCTCTTTGAGGTGATCCCTGTCTCCAACCACATGCATACAGAGTGGAACTTGATACAAATTCACATTGGGCATGGTTAATCCAGATTGTAATAACTCCCGGTAATCCCCCTTGGTTATTCTCCGAAGTGCCCGAGTGCCATTGTCATAAGAATAGGCACCATTAGGGATTCCCTCTACATTATAAAAACTGCCATATAAAGACAGACGAGTCTCAATCTGGCCCTGTGTATCATCAAGGTCATTTTGATAAGAGAAGGAAAATGTCTCTTTTAATAAAGTAGATAGTTGTGCTTGACTTACCTTCCCTAACATAAAATCGTTATCAGGAGAATACCGCTTCCTGCAAACAGATGCGAGATCGTACGATAAACACTCTGTAAATGGAAGAAAGGCCATCTCTCTCTCTAAGAGAAGTTTCTCACAATTCTTTTTCTTTATTTTAATAAATGACTGCGATGTTTCAAACATCGATGCTTCATTAAGTTTTCTCAGCATCGGATAATCAATCACTCTCTTTGAATAATTACAGGATACATGATTCAACTCTGGAACTTCCCGACACAATTCAGAAGCAGAAACTGCTTCTCCACTTTTTTGAACGTTGTCAACACGAGTCATTGGTGGTTTCATACTTAAAGGGATAACCGCATATACACTTTCCTCCTGTTCGGATAACCCAAGTAAATGATTAATTGACCGATCAAGAAATTGATAACATACTCGTGTAGAGAACCCCATCCGATTGGCCACTTCTAATGATTGCCCAATTAACACACCTGCATCTAACCCTTGGAGTCTGTAGGAGAAATTATTGTATTTATAAAAATTTTTCCAAAAAACGGTCGAGACAAAAACGGTACAAAAACAATCCGAAATAGGAAGACCATTGTCAATACTTCTAAATAAGTAGAAATCGTAATTTCCTTCTCGTAACAAAATAAGACGATGATGCGCCACATCATAATGGTAAATTCCATTGGGAACGTCATCCAGCTTTACATAGACGTATAGTTCATTAGGATACAACGCCCCGCCTGAGGGAACAAATCTCCGTAAAGACTGAGTATAGCTCACATTTTTTTCTTTGGTTCCATCTATTAAAGTAGATTGAGAGTACTGATTTAGACCGTATATATACCATAAGAAATGACCAAGCTCTTCAAGACGAGGGTTTAGATCATCTTCTCTCTTCTTGATTGTTAAAGGTATTTCTGCAGTAAGGTGGATCTTTGGTAAACCGTGGTACAATTTATATGGAAGCGGCGCATCTTCCCAGTCCACCTGCCAATCTAGGGGAAAGATTTTATCCGTGTCAAAATGTAGTCGATATAGAAATGTTTCTAGCTCCAAAATCTTTTTACCTCCTACTCCTCCATTACGGGAATGGATGGGGGAATGGATTAAGCTGTTCATACAATAACGGCTTCTTCACAAATCCTAGTTTCATTGGTACCGTGAGTACCCTCTCCAACCCTTTCACACGGGTGAGGTGATGCCCAAATGTCATTG
The DNA here is from genome assembly GCF_041821005.1 of Halalkalibacter sp. AB-rgal2. Lineage (NCBI taxonomy): Bacteria > Bacillati > Bacillota > Bacilli > Caryophanales > Bacillaceae > Halalkalibacter > Halalkalibacter sp. AB-rgal2. The sequence continues at coordinate 36,742 of NZ_JBGUAV010000021.1, read as the reverse complement.
GTAACATACCGGGAATTAATACCTTTACACAGAATAATCCATTCCTTTTGGTTATAGGTGTGGTTTGGTCAACCACAATAACATCAAGGTTTAAACGGTGTAACCTCTGAAGAATATCCTGAAGATCATCTTTTAAATCAGTATTGGCCGACGGTTCCTTAAATTCCTCAGCAAACGTACGCATAGGACGATGATTATCCAATAAAAAATCCAGTCGTTCCTCTGCTTCTTTCAGACCGTATAGCATACCGTGATCCTCCATGGTACGTACTGCAAACGGATCTTTAAGCATCCTTTTATATTTATGTCGGTTTTTCTCCAATTTTTCGTCATCCCTAAACATCATTCCTGCAAGCTCATAAATCGAGCTTTTTACAGCCCTGATTGGATCAGGGTTAGCACCTGCTGCACAAATAATGTTTACGCCCTTGGACCTTCTGCTTTTTGCCACTGCCCAAACACTTGGAATCTTATGTTCCATAGTCGAATTGTAAAAATAAAGGTCATAACCAGTAACCTCAGAAATACGGTCAACCATCAGCTGTAATTCTATATCATTAGCTGAGCGAAGATTAAGCGGCTGGAGGGGAAGCCTTGCATACCAAGTTATCAAAAAAGAATCTCGCTCGACAACTTCCATAATGGCATGGAAAATGGCTTCTTCTCTAGTCCCCCCTATTGCACATCCGTTTGATGTTTCATATACAAAACCCTTCCCGCAGCCTAAACTATAGTAGGCAAGTAACTCTGGAATCAGAATAGGACGTTCTTGTAAGAACGAATAACCCCAGACCCAATTCATTGGGGAATCAGGTTTAAATGGTTTAAACGGAAAATCAGTCTTTTCATATTGAACGGTTTCATGCAAACCAACACAAGCAGGATTTAGTGCACTATTTTTTAAATGATGATAACTATCATGAACAACCGTCCTTTTTCCTCGAGGTTCGATTCCGCAATATCGTTCCAAACCTTCCAAAATAGCAGTCAGCTCACTCATTTCATAAGAATTAGACCTCCCTGCTACTCCCTCATCCCCTCCAAACATAGGCATGTTCACTAAAACATCAGCAAATGGCAGCTTGACATCCTGCATTTTCCCATTCATGAGCCCAGATCGATAATCGAAATAATCTTTGACTAGCACTGCTTTTAATTCATCCATCGAACGACTGCGATAACCGCTACTATCGATTTTAGGACTAGATTCTAACCGAATTTGAGCTAATTCTGATGTATCATTTGGTAATGAACTGCACATCGGGCACGATGGGTTAGGCAAGAAAAAGTGAAGGGAGTTCGACAACGTTCTCATGTTCGTAATGAAAACTTTCTCTTCTAAGTTGCTGGATACTCCTTGAAGAATCCTCCTTACTTCATTACTTATCAAAGTTGCCATTTGCGACAGTCCTATTCGTGATGCCCAAGCATCTTGCAGTATACCTTCTTCTGCTGGCATTCCCCTTTGAAACTCCCACATTTCTTGACGGTCAAATCCCGCTATAATACGCCGCATATCAGCACAATAAGAACATCCCGTTGTATCCGGGCGAACGAATGGACCAATAATTCCCTCTCCAAACGAAATGAAACCACGAAGCCATGGAATACCAGCATCCCTAAATCGCTCTTCCGCTTTTTCATGAACAGATGGATGCCAGGAATCATGGAGCACCAAAGCTAATTCTGTTTCATCTGGAAGGTCTTCTACTATACTTTGTCGCTTTATGAGATGGGTTCCGGACAATTGATGATAAACAAAATCTGCTAATAAACCACTTCCATCCATTAGAATTATGGTTGCCATTACAATTCCTCCTCTCGAACCTGTATACCAAACACCCCTGCTAGCTCCTGTTTTAAGAAAGGTTCGAACGAAAGATCATAAATACACAGGCGTTTCCTGTTTTGTTTTAAGATCGCAATTGAAGATTGTAATAGCTCTAATTGAGTCATTTCAACACAAGAAGGAATGTTGAGTTTGGATTCCTTTTTTTCAAGAAAATCGGCTGGCTCCATTTCATGTCTTACCACTGAATTCACCTTGTTTTGAGTAGGTAAAAGTGCTTGTTCTAATGCATTTCGTAATGCCAACGTCGTATTTAAACCTACCCTAGTGTACCAACGACCATTCGACCTGATCCGTATGACAGGGAAGCCTAGAATATCCTCTCTTACATCGATAATTGGTGAACCATTTAAGGTAGTTAACGCATCTAAATAATATCTGCATTGCTGATCTTCTATTGATTCTTGCTGCAATTCAAAGTACGTATTGGTCTGATCAGCATTTCTTTCTTTCCACTCTTCATCTAAATATCGTTGCAGCCCTCGACATACAGCCTCTTCAATTGTTTCCCCTGCACCGATGCCCATTATTCCTTCTGGTATGGTCGAGTCAATCTGATCATTCTGATTTTTAAATCCCTTACCATGTGAATGAATCAATTGTGAAACATACATTTCAATGCCCGTCAGTCCAGCATGTCTTTTTGCTTCCTCATGTGTAAAACCAACACAAACAACTTCTGAAAGAAGTGCGGCCGGTCCGTAAGTCAACGGGTTAACTGCTTGAACATAACACTGAGCCAGAGGAAGCTGTGTCAAATCTCGTTCCTCCCATGAATGGAAGATTCCTACCTCTTCGGAAGTTAGCTGACTAAAATATTCCAATAATTTACTAGGTGTGGTATTTCTGTTCAATTCATGTTTAATTCTTAAATCAAGGTCTTCAATCAGCTTGGGGGTTAGACTTTTTGACGTAACCAACGGATGTGTGAGGAATGATAACCAGTTACCTACCAATGTTTCAAGATCAAGCAGGTAAATTTGGTTACTTTGAGTTGAATCTGCAATTCCTACAGCCTTCTTGAAAAATTCAAATACAAGGACATTTGCCAGGATCGATCCGGCTGTCGGAGAGAAATTGTTAGACTGTTGACCTGTTTGAACGACAGGCTGATGAAGGCGGCGCCATGCAGACTCCCAGCATCCATCTGATTCCGGATGGACAAATGGACCCGCTAGTCCTACTTGCTCTATACATATGGCAGGTAGAAATACTTTCCTTTCCTCTTTGCAAACGATGTTAAGATTCCTTATTTCATTTACATTTCCATCCTGCGAAACATACAAAACACAATCATAAGGATGCACCGCTTTTTTTAAAATACTTCTGTACTGCCCTTTTTCAAAAGGGACCTCCTTTACCTCAACCTCAGAATCATCTTTTTGGGCATGCTGCACCAGTTCATGAATCCGGTGCCGATTTGTAGGCATTGATTGCGATAACATAAAGTCGAATTTAGGAAGTCCCGATTCGAGTAATGCACCAACCAATGAAACCAGAATAGTCCCAGCTCCGACTGCTAAAATTTTAGCCTGACGGTATTCTTGAAAGTGGTACGCACCAGAATCAACAAAATTTTCGATAAATTCAATTTGTGAAGAATATTTTTCAAGAACCGTAAGATTTAATTGGTGAGGACGATCTTGACTTAGATCTCGTACAAAGCCCTTCTGATACAACGTTTCTCCAATCTCATATACTCTCTTCTTATATGAGGATGATAGTCCCTCTGTCAATTCTCCCAATGTTTGCTCTCCGTTGAACATCGGCATCAGTGTTTCAATCCATTGATAGATAGTACTCCCTTTTATACGGAATGAACTCTCGTTATTTCTAAAGTACACACCACCTTCTTGATCTGGTTGATAAAATGTATCTTTTTTTACCTTCAGACGTGTAGAAGCGTTAAGTTTTGTCATTCAGCTCCTCCTTATTTCTAATCGATTCAAATTAGGCACTATCATTTTATGTAGTTTTATTTGTCCCTTATGATTAACTAAAAAAGTAATGCCCTGCGATAAATCATGCAGGGACATTTTTTCCATTAAATAACTAAATTTCCTTGAATAACGATTACCTTCCCCCACAGCGGAAACAGTTATGACATCGAAAACAGTTAAAGCAGTTAAAGCAGTTAAAGCAGTTAAAACATTGAAAAAAGCAGCTGAAGCAACGAAAACCGCCACAACGATGGAAGCCTCCGCCTCCAAACAGAGCAAATTGACGTGCATCTTCACTATAAGTGTTCATAGGAGTTAACTCACTAACTTGGAAATCACCCATCTCCAAATTTTGCAATTGATTTTGATAATTATGCATTTATTCTTCTCCTTTGTATTTAGTTTTCAGGTTAAACCGACACCTGATGGGAGAGGCAAACGAAGTTATGAATCAGATTTGGTTCATTTAAAACCATCAGATATTCCGTGTACTCTCTTCAACAAAATATGATTCCTTTTAGGTGATTGTTACTGATGTTAGTGCCTAAATTTCATTGCATGTTTTTATTTCTTGCATAAATCGATAGACGCTTAATAAAAAGAAAAGGGGCTGTATCAAAAGGTCATAAAAATGACCTTTTGACAGCCTCTTTTTTATGCCAAACATTCAAAAAATCGCCTCTTTCGGTATAATGAAGTTACCACTACCACATTAACGAAAGAAGGCGATTTTTTATGAGCAACCAAACGGTCACTTTGCAAGATTATATATGAATCAGAATCAGCTGTATCTTCGTATGGATTTTTCTAATTTAATTCCTGAGGATCACGTTGCCCAAATCGTGAGCGACATGATCGATACCCTGGACGATCAACTGTTTTTTAATGTGTATAAAGGAGGCGGTCGTTCCGCCTACCACCCGAAAATGATCTCTGCCCCCGAGATAATGTAACCGAATCGCCTTTCCAACTAGAAGGCACAATTGTTACAGGGTTCCAAGTCCTACAAATTGATGTAGCAACTATTCGATTTAAAGTTATCGTTCGAACAACTCTTACAGCAACACGACCAGTTGTCGCAAGGTACTAAACTCGTTCAAGATGTTAATCCAAATCGGTGTGAATAAGAATAATATTTTTTATACAGTAAAAAATCAGCCTTATTAAATGAATAAAGCAATTACTTTTAAATTGAGGTAATTGCTTTATAATCATTTGAGGAAAAGGGAATTACGATAAGTCAATTCTTTACCCTACATAGTAACCCTTAAGTACCCCGGTTGCTTCTAAAACTTTTTAAACTTTCCAAGTTAGTATTCCTGTAGTGAGTTAATTTCAACTTTGAAAAAAATAGAGCCCCTCAGTAAGATAAGAGAGTATTGACACCATTCTATTACTCAAATTCTAAGAAGGAACTCTTATATGGAGTTTGAAATGCAAGACAAACAAAATTAACTAATAGAAAGAATTTCCGATTTATAAAGATCATGACATTAGCGAAACCAGGATTTCAAGAATTGCTTCCATTAATTAAATAGCTTCAAGAAATCTTTAAACAAAATCCTCCTCTGAAATCACTTGAATACCATTTCTTTTTAGTAAGGCTGAAGTAACACCATTTCCAACAACCCTTTTACCCTTGAATTCACCGTTATAAATCATTGAACTACCACAGGATGGACTATTCTCCTTGAGGATAACGATTGAAGCATTTATTTCTTTAGCTTTATGTAAAGTAGCATGAGCACCTTCAAGGTAAAGGGCCGTTACATCTTTACCTGATTTCTCAATGACTTTAGCATTTCCATCCAGTACATCTTCTCCGTTTCCGCCTACTATTTCAGCCGGCTCCCTCGGAGTTAAAAATCCACCAAGCAGCTCGGGACAAATCGTCACAGCTTTCTTCTCACTAACTAGCTTACTGATCCGATTATCCAAGCTATGTGTACCGTTATATCTCACTTTTAATCCAGCTAAACAGGAACTGACCAAAATCATGAACATCACCTCACAAGTACATGTATTCTTAATCAAGTGAATTCATTTACTTTATTCCATTACAGCATCTTTATACTCTAAAATATCTCCAGGTTGACAATCTAATGCCTTACAAATTGACTCTAACGTTGAGAACCTAATAGCTTTTGCTTTTCCATTTTTCAATATCGATAGGTTAGCCATCGTGATTCCAACTTTCTCTGATAGTTCTGTTACACTCATTTTTCTCTTTGCTAACATGACATCAACGTTAACTATAATGGTCATTCTATCACCTCAAACGGTTAAATCATTTTCTAATTTCATTTGAATTGCACTACTCAACAGTTCTTGAAGTACAGCAGCAAAGACAGAAATAACAAGTGTTGCAAAAACAATTGCCATACCAATCATAGCTATTCCAGGATGTAATGCATTTACAAAAAATAAAAACAACATACCTATTATATAAAGAATAATGATGGTCATTGCACTGTATTTAATGTGTTTTAATGAATGTACAGCTAATTCCGAGAAAGCATTCTCATTTTTAATAACACTTAAAAGTTTAAAGGCATGATACAGTGAAAAGAAAAAAGGAATTGCTGTCATATATATACCAATTAGAACCGGAAACCTCAAAAACGCATATTCAGGATTCATCGTTGCCGAACGTTCTGCAAGTGAAGGTAAAATAAACAGAGACACGCAAATCGTTATAAGACCTATAATAAAAATAGAGATTTTCAAAAAGACGATTGTTCCAGCTTTCATTCCCATCCCCCCTTATCTTTTCATTCATCATATATTGTTTTTTATTTAAATTCAATATTTTTTTATCGAAAAACGATAAAAAAACAACTCGTGTTTATGACCTAACAAATCCTTCTAATCAAGAAGCGACTGCCTTATTCGCAGTCGCATCCGTTTATTCAATCATACACATCACAAATTGTTGATGATTTATTTTTTAAATGATAGCCTTTCTTCTTCTAATAACGTTCTCATAGTAGGTAAGGAAGCTGGCCCAATTCCATGAATGCGTAATATTTCTTTTTCCGTATACGTCGATAGCTTTTGCAAAGTGTCAATTCCTTCATGAAGTAATGCATTTCTTGCAGGTGAACTAAGCTTCGAAAGGAAGCCGCTATTTGGCTTACTCTCCTTATCACAGGTAGGACAACTCGGGCAATCACTACTTTTGTAATACGTATGTCCCTTTTCACAAACCTTCAACGTTTTTTCGGATGTCACATTAATTCCTCCTAACTAATTTTTGATTAATGTTAACATATCACAATTTGCGTATTCATTATAGTAGCTTATAAATCAACCAAAAGTCATTAATTGTTTTTCGTTGCATTTACAACAAATTCAACGTATAGTAAATACATCATTATTGTTGCATTTGCATTAAATATTAAGTGAGGTGAACGATGATGAAGTCTATCCTACGAGAAATTGGCATGATAGCAAGAGCTTTAGATTCTATAAGTAATATTGAATTTAAAGAATATGATCTTACAAAAGGACAGTATTTGTATCTAGTGCGAATCTGTGAACATCCAGGAATTATACAAGAAAAAGTAGCCGAAATGATAAAAGTAGACCGATCAACAGCTGCACGAGCGATAAAAAAACTTGAACTACATCACTTTATCGAAAAAAAGGCCGATAAACAAAATAAAAAAATAAAAAAACTTTATCCCACAGAAAAAGGACAAAGGATCTATCCTTATATAAAAAGAGAAAATGATCATTCAAATAAGGTTGCCCTATCTGGATTTAACGATAATGAAATAGAAATGATCTTCAATCAGCTTCAAAGAATAAGAACAAACATTGAGAAAGACTGGGAATATGTAAAAAAAGGAAACAAACGAAATTATTGATTATACAAAAGGAGAGACACATTGTGATGACTACTTCTATAAGAAAATGTACCCTTGACGATTTACATACAATTCAAAAAGTGAGCTATGAAACATTTAACGAGACATTTAAGCATCAGAACTCACCTGAGAATATGGATGCCTACTTGAAGAAAGCATTTAATTTACAGCAATTAGAAAAAGAATTAACCACTCCTTCATCTCAATTCTATTTTATCTATTATCATAATCGATTAGCTGGATATTTAAAGCTCAATATGAATGATGCACAATCTGAAAGGCTAGGGGATGATGCGCTTGAAATTGAAAGAATTTATTTAAAAAATAAGTATCAAAAGCTTGGACTTGGTAAGCACTTACTAGATAAAGCTTTACAAATAGCAACAGAATACAATCAGAAAAAAATATGGCTAGGCGTATGGGAGAAAAATTCAAAGGCAATTGCTTTTTATAAGAGAATGGGGTTTGTCCAAACAGGAGCTCATGCTTTTTATATGGGAGAAGAAGAACAAACAGATTTTATCATGACCAAAATGCTTAAATAAATATGGATGACTGTCAAAAGCACTGAAAAAATAAAGATCAACTTTTTCAGTGCTCTTACTGTCTCTTAAGAGACCCATTTTAATCCTACCGCTGCTCCTAACACCATAAGAATAAACAACAGTCGCTTCCAACCTTTTGGCTCGTTATATAAAAGCATGCCGATAATGGCTCCTCCAACAGCGCCAATTCCAGTCCAAATAGCATAAGCTGTCCCCATTGAAATTGTTTCCATCGCATAAGCAAGAAAGAGAAAGCTTAACCCAAATCCAGCTATTAACAAAGCAAGTGATAGTCTTTTTCGATCTTTATGCCATTTATTGATCATCGCAACACCAAAGATTTCACAAACACCTGCTATAATTAAAAATAGCCATGCCATCAGGATTCAACCCCTTTCTGTGCGTGATCCTCTGTCACTAACTTCAAACCAATAACACCTAGTAATAACAGAAAAATAAGAACTAGTTTCACCCCTTTAAAAGGTTCGCCAAAAAAGATCATTTCAGAAAAAACCGTTCCCGCTGTACCGAGCCCAACAAATACGGCATAAACCGTTCCCACTGGAAGTCTCCTCCCGGCCATAATGAGCAAATAGAAGCTAATAATAATGGCTATCACCGTCCCTGCCCAACCCAAAGTGCCATCAGCATGCTTTAATCCAATAACCCATAAAACTTCAAAAAAAGCTGCAACAAACACTTTCAGCCAATCTCTACTCATGAAAATCCCCCCTACAAAGTCTTTTATTAACTGCGTTGTACAGAGCCATTACAACGGTGTTCAGTTACCCTTCTTTCAGCACAACACGTAACGAGCGAATGATCTCGCTAACTACTTCGGTGTTTCTTACATTTCCGTCCTCGAATTTTATACATTCTTATCCTTTGACAAAAAGAAAAAGCCTGAGAGATCACTAAAAAAGTATCTCCCAGGCTTTTATCCTTCCGTGACACAGCATAGCTGTGAGTTTTCTCTCGGACCAGACCAACAAACGTTGCGGAACCCTAGAAAACATTTATTCTATGCAATTCATTTTTATTATACACCGTTTCATGATGGTTGCAAGTGGAATACACAGTCCATTACTCTCCCAAATCATCTGCCTTTTCAAACAAAACCTCTGGAATCATATCAAAGCCTTCAATTTTCGTCGTTTCTTCCACTTCAATTAATAAGCATTGCTTGCCGTTCACATGAACTTGACGTACATACCGTAAATCCTGTGGACTAATGGATATATCAGCGATTTTCGTCTTTATTTTAATTGATTTAGACGTATATTTCGGAACAATATTATTGGCTTTCAACTCATATTTCTCATCATCAATGACGCTCTTAAAGGCAACTTCCATTTTATCCTGATCGACCTTTTCAATACCGCTGCTCGTTAATACTCTCTCGACATCGCGGTAGTCTAATTTCGGTATTTCCTCTTCCTCATTTTCTTCAATGATACGGTTAACCTCATCATATACATTTGACAATGTCCTTGTATTCATTTGATCGCCTGCAACGCTCCGAACGATTTCTTCAAACGCATCTTTATCATCTTGCGCCGTCATCATTTCTTCAGCATTGATTACGTCTTCTATGAAATCCTCGTTCAACTCATTCGTCTTGCCTGTTGAGTAAAGAATACGATTCACATCCGAAGCATTGTCCGTTATAGAAGGAAACAGAAAGCCCGTGATTGGCGCTTTTAAATCAATGATCGGATCGACGACTACATTATATTTAAACTCTTTTTCAACATAATCAAACAGTAATTCCTTCTTTGGGTCTTCCGTTCGATTCATACTACATAAGATAAATGGATGAGAATAAACCGTGTCTTGATTACTTCCTTCTACCTCTTCACTTTGACGCTTCATTGGCTTCCGGTACTCACCTCGAATAAACGTAATCACTACATCCATTTCATATTGCTTGTCCTTCAGCATCTTTTCAACGATTTGCAGCATCTGACTCGTCCATTGCTCAGTCTCTTCACTGATCAGTCCTTGGTGAAGAATGAGCTGACTACTATTTTCCACATCGCGCTGAAACTTTAACTCAAACAGCTTCTCGTCCAAATTCCCTGAAAGGACTTTCTTGAAATTAATCATAAATAACTCTTTCTGTTCATCCTCTAATAGCTCAAACGCTAAGCATTGCTGATGATACACCTCACTTGATTCTTTCATAATGTACACGTTAAATATTTCTTTTATCTCTAATTTGTCATTGTTTACTCTAAACTGTCTACGCATTTGGGCGATGTCTTTTTTATTCAAGCTGTTTTTCACTCCTACTTTCAATATCAACATCATTTTACCATAGATACGTAAGATTTCAGTGAGAGGATTTACTTTGAATATGGTCGGTTCGGTTTACTTATGATTCTATTGTCCTTCCTCACAAAAAAACACAGCACTACGTATAGCTAATGGAACCTCATTCCGCTATTTCCTTAATAGAGCTCTTTTTGGCTCCCCTTCCGGAACGTCATTCCGCTATTTGACCATTTGTACTTCATTTTTCTCTTCTTTTGATGTATTAACGGAATGACGTTCCACTTCGTTTGTTTAAACGTCGTTATTCTTTCTTTTAACGGAATGACGTTCCGTTAAGCACGTAAGAAATCCTCTGTTGTAGCACGCATGAATACTACTATACAAAAACGACAGGGTCACATTCACCCTGTCGTTCTCTACTTTACCTCTCATCTATTGATGATTTTCAACCGCTGCTCGCTCAATGGCTAATCCTTGCTTGTAACGCCTCATGAACTGCTCATAACCGGCTACATCTGCTGGATCTGGTACGATTGTTTTCACTTCTTGATCAACAAAGACACGCTCATTTAAATAGTCTTCTAACGTTTCATCGTTCTTTTTGTTGATCATATATGCGCCAAGTAGAGCCATTCCCCATGCTCCGCCTTCACTGGCTGTTTTCATGATAGAGACTGGGGCATTCATGGCCGCTGCTAGAATCGATTGTCCTACACCTTCTGTCTTAAAGATCCCACCGTGACCTAAGAGTTCATCCAACTTCACATTCTCTTCCTTCGTCAAAATATCCATCCCGATCTTCATCGCACCAAATGCTGTAAATAATTGCACACGCATGAAGTTCGCTAAATTGAAGTTACTTTCTGAAGAACGAACAAATAGCGGACGTCCCTCCTCAAAATGAGTCATATGCTCTCCAGATAGATAACCATAAGACAGGAGACCGCCACCATCTGGATCGCCTTGAAGAGCTTGCTTGAACAACGTTTCAAATATTCGGTTTGTATCCGCTTGAACACCCATTGCCCCTAGAAACTCCTCAAATAGCCCAACCCATGAATTTAAGTCAGATGAGCAGTTATTTGAATGTGCCATTGCCACTAAGTTACCTGTCGGTGTTGTGACAAGGTCAATTTCCGGGTATACCTTCGATAAGTCCTTCTCTAGTACAACCATCGCAAAGGCAGATGTCCCTGCTGACACATTACCTGTACGCTTTGCAACACTATTCGTCGCAACCATACCTGTTCCTGCATCACCCTCTGGTGGGCAAAGTGGAATGCCAGGCTGTAATTCACCTGTAACATCTAGTAGCTTAGCACCTTCAGCACTCAGCAAGCCGGCACTTTCACCTGCTACTAACACACTCGGCATGATATCCTCTAGCTTCCAATTGATTTGCTTAGCAGTGACCTGTTCATTAAATTGCGTAATCATCGTTTGATTGAAATCCTTCTTGCTCAAATCAATAGGGAAGACACCTGATGCTTCTCCTACTCCTAGCACTTTCTCTCCTGTAAGCTTCCAATGAACGTAGCCAGCTAGAGTCGTTAGAAATGCCACATCATTTACATGCTCTTCTCCATTTAGAATCGCTTGATACAAGTGGGCAATGCTCCAACGTTGTGGAATCGGATAGTTAAATAGCTCTGTTAATTGCTTAGAAGCTTGCTCCGTTATATTGTTGCGCCACGTACGAAACGGAACTAACAGCTCATCTTGCTGATCAAAGGCCATATACCCATGCATCATCGCACTAAAACCTATCGCTCCAACCGTTTGTAACGTAACACCATACTGCTGCTTCACGTCGCTAGCCATCTTTTGATAGCTATCTTGTATGCCCTTCCAAATTTCCTCAATGCTATATGTCCAAATTTGATCGACATAGCTATTTTCCCAATCATGGTTACCTGTTGCAATTGTTGTATGATCTTCCCCGATTAGAACTGCTTTAATTCGTGTTGACCCGAGTTCTATACCAAGTGTTGTCTTCCCATTTTCAATCGCTTTTTTCACATCAATACTCATACCATCGCCTCCACTAGATTCATAGCCTTCTCATCCGTTTCCTTAGTGATATCCATAAATAGAATCAATTATCTTGTACGTATATTTTAATTGATATATTTATTTTACTAAAATAAGTACGTACATTCAAGCGTTTAACGAAGACTTGTTCACGTTTTCTCTTTTATAGTATGCTAAGCTATTATTCAATCATACTAACCCCCAAGAAAAAGAGTTGAAGCCTTAAGTGACTAGGCTTCAACTCTATAAATTTCAAAACAAAACAAATTCATCTATTTATTAACCGTCTCCTGCACATTATATTCACTGAATACACTTTTCTCTGACTCTGCAGCGTTCTTTTTCTTCAACCAAATTTGCCCGATTTCCTCGAGTGTCTTGTTCTTCGTTTCTGGAACAATCGTCATAACGAATGTGAAGCAAATCGCATTAATGACAGCAAACATCCAGAACGTGAACGCTCCACCCATGTTATTAATTAGAATCGGTGTAAATTGCCCAATTGCCCAGTTTGCCCCCCAAAGGAACATTGTCGCAATTCCCACTGCTTTCGCACGCAAATGGTTTGGGAAGATTTCCGGAATCATAATCCAAGGAATAGGTCCCATTGATACACAAAATGCTGCGGTGAAGCCCGCTATGAATACGATAAGTAAAGGACCACTATTAGCCGGCTCAAAGAAGAAGACGCTGCCAATTAACACCATAAAGAGGGCCATTAAAATCGAACCAACCGCCATGAGCTTCTTACGTCCAAGCTTATCAATTAATAATAGAGCGACAATTGTAAACAAAACTTGTACACTACCAATGATACTTGTCGCTAAGAACTCGGTATTATTTTCAAAGCCAACACTACGGAAAATGTCTGGTCCATAGTATGTGACCGCATTCATTCCAATCACTTGGTTAAAGAGAGCAAGGAATATCCCGACACCCATCGCCATACGCAATCCTGGCTTTAGGAGCTGTTTAACAGATGTATTTTTCTCTGTTTCAATCGAGACTTTAATTTCCTTCGCTTCCTGCTTTGCGACTTCTTCTCCATTAATACGAGTCAAAGTTTCAAACGCTTCCTTCTCACGTCCCTTTTGAATTAAATAACGTGGACTTTCTGGAATGAAGAACAATAAGACGAAGAAGATTAGCCCTGGCAATACGCCATAGCCTAGCATCCAGCGCCAGCCTTCCTCTAATCCCCACGCATACGTACCACTGTTGGCAACCGCATAGTTAATGTAAAACGTCGCACAAATCCCAAAGATCGTAAATAACTGATAAAGTGAACCTAGTCTTCCACGAATTTTCGGCGGTGCACACTCACTAATATACGTCACAGACAGAGCCGACGCGAAACCGATTCCAAAACCACCAATAATTCTCGCCACAATTAACATCGACACTCCTGTTGCAAAAGCAGATCCAATTGCCGAGATGATAAAGAGCACTGCTGATAAGAACATAATATTTCTACGTCCGTACCGATCACTTAGGAAACCAGACAGTGCTACTCCGAGCACACCACCAACCATCACACACGAAATAACCCAGCCTTGCATCGCAGGTGTTAGTTCATAACGCTCAGCAAGAAAGCCAATCGCCCCCGAAATCACAGCGGTATCAAACCCATACATAAGTCCCGCTACCCCAGCCGCAACTGCAATTAATATGACATACCAAGATGACTGTTTCTGTAACATGTTAATCCTCTCCAATTCTCTATCTTTTAAACATTTATCTCATTTGATTAGGAATATAAAACGACGCTATAACCTTCCCTCCTCCTGATTCTTCTCTGTATGGTGTCGTTTTCATTATTCATTTCATAATGCTTAAAACGTTTACAGACAATGTAACACAGAAAATTCACCTCAAAATCACAATCATCTGTACATTGTTGTTATTATCTAGACAAATTTGTAACGGTTTTCTTGCAACGTCGTTCCAAATTAATTGAAACGGATTCCAACAGCTTAAGGGTACCAAAAAAGTTAAAAACCAAACTTTTTCAGTACCCTTGATACTTCCCTCTATACTCTCTCGGACTCATGCCTGTTTCCTTTTTAAATACGCGACTAAAATAATTCGGATCCTTATAGCCGATCGTCAAGGCAATTTCCTTTAATGGCGTTTTCCCGTCTAACAATAAGTCCTTAGCCTTATTCATTCTCGTCTGCGTAACATATTCTATAAAATTCAGCTGAAAATGCTCTTTAAAAAGCTTGCTTAAGTAATAAGAACTCAAGCCTACTCTTTCAGCTGCCTCTTCTAACGTAACGGCTTTATGATAGTGATCATCAATATACTCTTTCGCTTGTACGAGTAAACGATCGACACCGGACGTCCGCCATTCTCCTAACCGTTCAATTATGACGAGCAAATGCGTCTTCGCGCGCTCCTTAATTTGTCTAGCTGTTTCTAATTGTTCAAAGCTCATCTGAACATCTTCGTCAAAGCCAAGCTCATTCATCGCTCGCGCTAACACGGAAAAGAAGTTTTCGATCGCCTTTTTTATCAATTCAACCTTTGCATGAGACGCTTGTTGAATGAGCTGAAAATACGTATCAAACAGCTGCATTCCTTGCTGACTATCTCCTGTTTTAACTGCATGCACAAGCTCCTTCTCTACTTCAAACGGAACCAGCTCTTTTCGCTGCTTACGCAAATAACGGTTATAGACCATATAGGCGGCACGTTCATGATGATAGACCAGTTCCAAAGCGTAGATCGCTTCTTCATAGGATTGTGAAAAATGTTGAACATCTGATACAATCGATCCGATTCCTGCCAACAGACGACAGCCCTCTAGTTGTTTTTGCACCTGATGAATAATCGTTCCTGCTATATTCTGCCTTAGCTTCTCTCCCGCTCCATCCTCATCTGTGAATAAAATAAAGCTCGGCACTTGAAACCCCGTTAATGGCCCAACAAGTGCAGAAACACCTTCCTGATCCATTGCCTGTTTCAACACTTTATACCAGCGACTCTTCTCTTGCCTATTAGGGTGAAGCTCCTCAGAATCAAATGAAAAAACAACGACAAAGCCTTGCTTTTGATCAAGATCGAGCCACTTTTGCCAATCCTTCTGCTCGAACTCATGAACATGATCGAGCATTAATGAAACGATTAGTTCCATTTCGATAAAGGAAGCGAATCTCTCTAGCCGTTGATTCAGCTCTAACACTTCACTCCCTTGCCTTCTTTCCTCCTCAATCTCTGCCACCATTCGATCGAAGGCCTCAAGCACTTCAGACACTCTACTTGGCTTCAGCAAATATTCCTTAATACCAAACTTCATCGCTTGGCGTGCATAATCGAACATATCAAAGGCAGACACCATAATACATTTCACATTTGGCTCGATAGCGAGAATTTGCTCAATGGCTTGAAGACCATCAAGCTGGGGCATTTTTATATCCATAAAAATCAAGTCTGGCTTCGTATCTCGTGCAAGCTCAACCGACTGCTTACCATTTTGCGCTTGTGCTACCACTTCAAATCCTGACCGATTCTTTGATAGCATAAGCTCCAAGCCTTCTCGCTCAAGCGACTCATCATCTACTAGCATAACCTTTATCAATGTCTGTCTCCTCTCTCCTGTTTGGTTACGTAAATCTTTACCGTTGTGCCACTTCCAAGCTCAGAGTCAATATGAAGCTGACTTTCCTTATCAAACAACTTCAACCTAGTCATGACGTTTCTCATCCCGATACCGGTCGAATGGCCAGAGCCTCCCTTACTGCTAGCGCGAGTATCCAATAACCGATTAATCGTTTCCTGATCCATCCCGACACCATTATCCTTAATTTCAATACAAACCTTCTCATTCTCCTCTCGAATCGATAAGACAATATGAGCGCCTTCGCTCATCTCTTCAATTCCATGCATAAAGGCATTCTCAATGATAGGCTGTAGTGTTAAGCATGGAATAGGTGTCGATAAGCACGCTGGGTCGACATCCTCTTCAAACGTCACCCGATCACCAAAGCGCGTCCTCTGAATAAAAAAGTATTCCTTTACAATTCGAACTTCATCCTTCAATACCGTCTCTCGATCCAAGTTGCCAATATTATAACGCAGCAACGTCGACACCGATGAGATCAAATCACTTGTCCGCTCTGCCCCTTCAATATAGGCCGTTTTCGAAATGGAATTAAGCGTATTAAAAAGAAAATGAGGGTTAATTTGATTTTGTAAGCTTTTCAGTTCCATTTCTTTAAGTGACTGCGCTAGCCGCGCTTTCTCTTCGATATCTGTTACAGATTGGAGAATGTTCCTTTTCATTTCATTGAACGTCTTCGTCAAAAACCACAGCTCGTCCTTTCTTGCTACAACGACATCCTCCCCTGAATAATTCCCCCCAGAAATGCGCTGTGCTGCCTTCGTTAAACGTCCGATCGTCCTCGTAATGCCATCGGAGAACCATAAGGCAAACAAGACACTCAATAGAATAATTGAACCAACAATCGCCGTCCCCATTTTTTCTGTATAAAAGATTTTTGCTTCCGTTAATAGCGATAACTGTTTATAATCTGTCAATTCATCATTAATCAATTCAAGCGTCTGTTCATGAATATAACTCGCGATGATTTCTGCTTCATTTAACGAGAATGAATATTGCTGGACATCTCGGCGCTCGACACCTTCAACCGTTTGATCTGTCTGTTCAAGAAAGCTACTAAGCAAATTCAAATAGTTCTTCTTAGCAATTCCATCCTTTTCTGTCCTCTGAAACTCCTGCTGCAAGCGAAGGAGCTGGATTTGATTTTCTTCATAATAAGAATGGTTTTGCGGTAATGGTTCATGAACATAGATTTGTAGTGATTGAAACGTCTCACTCGTCATTCTTGTCAGTTCATTAAGCAATAGAAGCTGTTCAACACTTTCATCATTCAACTCCAGCACCCGCTGATGACTTTGCTCACGAACGAAAAAGACGAGGACAACCAACAATAATAGCGCGACAAAATAAATGAGTAGCTTCGATCGAATCTTGATCATAGCGACTCACCCTTTTCACGCTTCCAGCTATCTACGTTCGACTTTCGAATAATGGATACATCTGTATGATAAATCTCGTGCACCACGTCCCCTTGAATAAGATCAAGCATCATCTCAATACTTCTGTAGCCCATTTCGAGTGGCTGTTGCTCTACTATCGCATCCAACTCCCCCGATTCGAGCAATTGAATGTTTTCCTCCAATGGATCAAACGTCATAACATATAAGTTCTCCTGCTTCTGAAGCGTTTGGGCTGCTGCCACAATTCCTATACCATCCCACGAACTCGTCCCAATCATCGCCGTAATCTCATCATGTTCACTTAACAGCGTATATGCCTTCTCCTCAGCCTCCACTCTCGTAATGTTCGACTCTTCCACCGCTACAATGGCAATTCCATCAACCTTTTCAATCGTATCCTTGAACCCTTGAACACGTAGCTGATGATGCGTATTGTCAAAGCTCCCCGTTATAATGCCTACCGTTGCCTGTCCGTTCGTATCTTCAATTAATGCTTCACCGGCTAATTGTCCAGCTACATAATTATCCGTTCCAATATAAGCAGCACGTAAGCTCTCAGGCGAGTCTGTATCTATGGTCATCACAGGAATTCCTTCACTCACTGCTTGATTAATCAACGGTGTGAACGACTCATTTAACGCTTGCACAATAATCCCGTCAACCTTCGCCTTAATCGCCATGTCTAACAGCTTCAGCTGCTCCTCCGGATTCGAACGACTAGGCCCTTTATACTCTACAAACACATCATAATGCTCCTCGGTCTGCTTCGCCCCTTCTCCAACTAAGCGCCAATAATCATGATTCATCTCTTCACCAATCAAAACAAAATGATACGTTGGCAGCGAAGGATCCGAAGCCACCCCATCATGAATTCTATGTTCATACATTTGCACTTGTTGATAATAATAAAAAGAAAAGCCAATCGCTACAACAAGCAGCGATAATAAGACATAATAATGAATAGGTATCTGACTCATGTTGCCCTCCTGCTCAATCCTATAATAAGTAGATGATTGTATGTTACGCTTATTAATGGAATGAATCAAATGTTTCGTTGCTTCATGGGGCACATTATCTAATAGTCACATACAATTAAAGAGTCATTCCAAGAGGGAAGCCCTCCCTTTTGGAATCATCTCTTAAAGGAGAAAACGTATGAAAGTCACCATCATCGGATTTTGGGGTGCATATCCTGAGAAAAACGCCGCAACGTCCTGCTACTTACTAGAACAAAATGATTTCCATTTACTTATTGATTGTGGAAGTGGAGCCTTAGCTCAATTACAAAACTACTTACCTTTGCACAGTTTAGACGGGCTCATACTCTCCCACTATCATCATGACCACATAGCTGATATCGGGAGCTTGCAGTACAGTATGTTAATAAACAACCAATTACACAAGTCATCTACTCTCTTTCCGATCTATGGACACAATAAGAACAAAGATGCGTTCAAATCGTTACATTTTCGCGATGTGACAGAAGGTCGTATTATTGAAGAAAACAAGCCTGTTCAGATTGGACCATGGCATGTGACCTTCTGCAAAACCGAGCACTCTGCCTATTGCTTAGCTATGAAATTTCTAGACCGAACAACAGGAAAACAATTCGTCTACACAGCCGATACGTATTGGTGTGATGAACTTGTCCCATTTGCAACAGGTGCCGATCTCCTCATATGTGAAGCTTCCTTATATGAAGAAACGCATGCAGCCAAAACAGGGCATATGACCCCTGCACTCGCAGCAGAACTGGCACGAGAAGCGAATGTACAAACGTTAGTGCTCACCCACCTGCCTCATTTCGGCGACCATCAAGATTTAGTAAAAGAAGCGAAGCAAGGATTTGATGGCGAGGTCATACTCGCAAAGGCTGGGTTGTCTTTTTCATTAGGTTCATAAGTGGATGCAGTGCCTTCCAAAGAGGGTGTCCATTGCCAAACTCCGTCTAATCGGAACCTCATTCTAGCTTGTTTCTTCTGTATAGTGGAATAAGGTTCCATGTCTCAACATTAGCTACTAGTAGAATGCCCTGCTTCGGTGAACTGATTATCGTAAATCTTCATCCACCTCTCCTTTTGCTCATATAAAAAAATAAATAAAACAATTTGTCCGACAATAAATAAGAATACACCTAAAACAAGTCCCCCAATTAATTCAAACCGACTTACATTCGATGCAAGCTGAAACCAGCTACTAATAGCCATCACACTTAAGATAACATGTAGACAAGCTGCAATCGTCGAATGAATCTCAAATTTCCCCGTATTTCGAATCATAAATGATCCATAACACCCACTAACGAAGACAGCTAATCCCATATTCATCATATACAGTACAAATGTTAGTTCAATCATGCTTCAATCTCCCTTCAACGAATGAATCCCTACCCTTTGCTAAAAAAGTCATTCGTTCATTTGTATGCACGACAAGCCGAGACCATAACTAAAACAGCTTGTCTTAGAAGCGTCGCACGCAACCAACGTTCTTCCATATAGCTACTTTCATCTTCCCTGATTAGGCTTATGACAAACTTGTGAATGACATCTTTCAAATGATTTTTTTCAAGGTACAAATAGAACATGTTATGTCTTGTAGATTAATCATGTAAGTAGTTAAAGGAATTCAATTATTATGATCGAATACTATTTATACGTAAGTTAGTAGTCATTATAGTGTGTGGCATTTATGCTTAAGCAAGGAATAAAGAAACATATTACGAGGGTTCTGTATAAGTTTAGAAATCGGAATCCCAATGTGTATTCATATATTGATCCTAGAGTAGCTGTTTTAGGAATAGTTAGGAGGAATAGTTGATGGCAAACCATGATAAAGAAGAATTACTAACGGGAGGAAATGTCTCTAACGTTTATCGTTCAGGAGATACAGTGCGACGAGAATTAAAGCGAGATAGTATGAAAATTCATCATTTATTAAAGCATTTAGAGAACAAAGGTTACCATTATGCACCAAAGTTTTTGGGTATTGATGAAAAGGGAAGAGAGGTATTATCATTTATTGAAGGTGAAGCTGGGAATGACCCTTTAAAAGCGTACATGTGGTCTGATCAGGCTCTGGAAGAAATCGCGAAAATGCTACGACTTTACCATGACGCTGTAAGTGATTTTCCATTATCAGATGATTGGCAGCCGATAGATAAAACTCCACCCCATTTCGAGGTGTTATGCCACAATGACTTTGCTAGATACAACATTATTTTTAATCATGAAAGACCTATTGGCATTATTGACTTTGATGTTGCAGGTCCTGGTCCAAGACTTTGGGACATCGCTTATACACTTTATACATGTGTCCCCTTAAGTAGGTTTTATCTGTCTGAAGCAGGTGAAAAGGTTTATTATGAAACGTCACAGCATGCAAACCGTGTTAAGCAAAGAGTTCAACTGTTTTTTGAATCTTATGGTGAGACAAGGAAAGAGAATGATTTGGAAATGGTATTATTACGACTAGAAGGTTTATGTCAAACAATTGAAAGGAAAGCCGCTGAAGGCGATATCGCCTTTCAAAAGATGATCGAAGAAGGACACCTTGAACATTATCGAAACGATATAACGTTTATTCAAACGCATGGACGAGAGTGGATGTAATCGTCGGCGTTGATTTCTTAGAGAGACTCAACGCCTGTTGTAGAAGTTATTAGACCATGTCATAAATCTATTTTTCGAAAGATGATAAACCTCTTTCGAAGATAACTTTCCCGATATATATGAGTTTTTATGGTCATTGAAAGATGGGATTATTCTATTTCGAGAGGTGTAATGATCAAAACTACGATGTTTCGAAGGCTGCGTGTCGAAACTCTCTCATTTCCTTACACGTCTACTGAAGCGCTCCATTAGAGATCTCATAATACACGAGTACATCTTGTCTTCGCATTCGGTTCATATAGTCTGAATAGTCCGACATGCTCTGGCCAATCAAGTCATAGTATGTATCAATCATATCAATCGTACTGGCATGCTGGCGATTCATCGCACCTAGCATTCCTTCAATGACAGCTCCTTCTGACTGTTTTAATTCCCCTTGAATGAAGCGTTTGAGCTCTTGGTGGTCGCTTCTCATTCGTAACAATTGCCGTTGAAAGGGACCCGATTTGTAGGTTAAGTCTTCATAGCTATGAAAGGGTACATTCACTTTCATCGTTTTCAACATGGTGGTTTTCACCTTCTCTATGCATATTTAAAAATGTTCGAAATATGTTCATCATGTTCAAACAACGTCTCGATGGCTACTCTCATTTCTTCAATCAATGTCATCGTTTGCCTTAAGTCCTTTCGATAGTGGTGAAAGAATTCCTCGAAAGGGTCTGTGATCGTTTGTGGCAAAGCCGGAATAAACTCTTGTACAGAAATTCTTCGTATGGAGTAGACTTGTGTCGCTTGCCCGAAGAATTGTCTTTGATACACATTCGGGTTCTGCTCCATTTGATGAATCTGCTGACGCAAACGCTGCTTCCTTCGCTCATCATCACCAAGTACGTCCCGTTCATACGTCTGCTGCATGCGCGTCAATTCCATTAATACGTTCGCGCAAACCTCTTTCCCTTTTTGGAAAATCCGAATCGCAGAGGAAATGTTCACATAGACTTCCTGTCCACCTGAGCGATTGGTTCGTCCAGTTTTACCTACTGAACCAAATAAATCCACATTCGCTAACTTATCTAACAGAGCCTCCGACGTTAAGCCATCATGAACATAGATCATGTCGTTCGATTCAGGATCATACACTTTGTAAATATCCGAACCCGACTCTTTGCCCAAGTATGCAATAATATGATCCATCGTATGAGCCTCTGCACTCACATGAAAATAATCAACGATTGTCGATGTATGTGTTTGGATGGTCGCCCAATTCTTATTTACTTTTTCTAATCTCTTGCCAAACGTTTCAAATTCTAAGAGGAAATCATCCAGTAAAACCCCAATAGGAATAAACATCACATTCGTTTGATATAAGGTAAGCAGCTTATTCACATCTGAATGCATCCCGTTTAATTCAGACTCTAATGATTTAACGGCCTCCACTAACTCTTGCCCTTGCTCAAACGTGATAATTTCCTGTTCCACCATGACTTCCACGATATCTGGCAAATGTGTACGCAAAGTCCTGACAAATGAAAGGACTTGTGGGATCGTTTCTTTTAACCGTTCAATTGTCGGTTTTACAGAAAGGATTGTATGAAATGTTAACCTTGCAGATGCACCCACTCTGTCAACAAATGATTGAAATGAAAATGGAGTCTCTCTACTTCTTATCTCACTCAAATCACTAATAGCATCCATAAGCCCTGGCCGAATCCCCGTCATCTCACGAAAAAAACCATCAAACCCTTCTTGATTGTAGACATCCGCATAATCAGTCAGATACTCTTGAAACGCAAAGATCACCTCATCAGGAATCGCTGCAGCCACCTTCTCTATCCCCTCATGACCATCAATCGTCGAAACGATCTCCGCTTCGCCAATATCCATAAACCCCGGCATTTTCAGCATGCCATACAGCATTTCCTCTTTAACAATGAGGCGCTGAATAGACGATTCGTCCATCCGAGATTTATAGTATTCCTCACCAAAGGCTACGAGTTCGTCTGGGGGGATGGTGTGGAGTTGAATAATGTCGTTTTCAATTCCGAATTTATTCATTATGTTAAGCATAAATTCTATATCTAGATTAGCAAGGTGATAAACACTAGGGTGAGCCGGATTAAACACATAAAGTTTATCAAAAATTCCTTTTGTTAATTGTGCATTCATAGAATTATTTCCACCTAAAGAGTGAGCTAAACCATAGCTTTCTAGAGGTGTTTTATTAGATATATTTTTTCTAATTTGTTTTGAGACCTCCGTTTGGAAGTTCAAAGTATCTTGGTATTGAGCGTCACTTTGGCCAGCTCCTATACCCATAGCATTATATATCCAGTCTTTTGATTTCCAACTATCTTTTTCAGACTTCTCACTCCCTCTTACTATCGTATACATTTGATTAATTCCTTTAATTTCATCATAAAAGTGAATAACAGTCCCATCAAAACCCGAATATACACCACTATTTTTTATACCGTCAATATCATCAGAATGATAGATTGTAATATTTTCAGGTGGTGCCTTGCCTTCTTCTTCAAGGATTAGCCTTCTCACTTCAGATTCCGTTACATCATCATATTCTAACCTAACAATCCTCGCACGGAGTAAATTTGAATTGAGTACTTCGTTATTGTCCATTTCTCTCAGCCCCACAACTCTCTATCTATTCTTGAAATTCAATGGCTTTCATTAATTTTAAAGCGTGTTCCTCTTGCAAGTCTACATCTATAGTACAAGGTTCTTCAAAAGTGTAACAAGTTACTTCATAAATAAACTTTACACTTTTCTCAAATGAATTTGATTTGATATAACTAAAAAAATGATAAGCTTTTGGCTCGTTATCTATTTCAAAAACTGATTTTGCATAATAATATGTATTATTTTCATATTGAAATTCTTCATACTTCCCTTCATAATTTACATAGCTTGACAAAAGTGTTAACTGGGTATCTATTGAATTGGTTAACGGGCTATCCTCATACCGGAGTCTTGCTCGATAAATTAAATTGTCACCATACAATTCCTTAATACTCAAACTCTCTCTTTGGTCACCTTCTCTATAATAATAAGCCGGCTCAGTCACCGCATTCTCCGGAAACCAAATCGTATACCCACCTGTTTTCGATTCAAACAAATAAAACCCTTCCTCTACTTCCTTCGTCGACTTCATAAATTCTCTCGTAAACTCATCTTCAAACGCAGGTACGTCTGGTGCATTCATCATACATCCTCCTGTTACCATCATCACTAGTACTAAGGCGATTCCTTTTAGCTTTCGCAAAGAACCTCCTCCTTTCCTCGATGCTCTTTCTCATTCTTGCATAAGCTATCCATTTTTTTCAATTCATATTTGGGAGATTTTTCTTTTTAAGGCATTTGTACTATGGATTTTTATGGAAAGTTTGCTTTTTCTTTATTTTGATTCACGAGTCGTAGCTACCTTTCATCATTTGATCTTTTTATAAAAAAACGATTTCAGCATCCATCTAGTAAAAAGCAGTATATGGAAATAAAAACAAGACACAAAAACACCAAAAAATAAATAGATAAAGGCTCCTCCCCATTCGTTTTGAAAAATAGAAAAATAGAAGAAGTAATTTAATAGAATTCCTAATATACCGTAGGAAATTAAAGCAATAGGATAATATTCTATATCTTTTTTACGTTGAAGCTGTTGAAGTAACTTCTCTACAATAAGTGAAAAGGCACCACCTATTAAGCAAATAAGCGATATCAAAACAGAAGTCATGATAATCAAAGTTGAAAATGGCATACTAAAGACAATTGATAGTAGCAAGGACAACCCCAATGATAAAACAAATGAACAGATCAATACCGCGATAATCGTTTCAATTGCTTTCAATTTAGTACCTCCTTTCAGCGCTTCTTATCACTATGAAAAAATGCTTTTACGTTAGTATCTTGTTAGAGATAGAGCGAATCCACTTCACAAGACGGTTCCACATTCCTCTATTTGTTCAAAAACGTCTCTATGAAACTCATTATGTACTTCTCATTCCTCTATTTCCTCTTTTCAGGCTTATTTCTTGCCTTTTTTATCGATTTAGCGGAATGAGGTTCCGTTTCACAGGCGATCAAGCGTATTTACATGATTTAACGGAATGAGGTTCCGCTCACTCCGCAGCGAGCAACGACTAATGACTCCTTCCCTACCAGAAATTAAACGAAACCTATCACTCCCTAATCCGTATACTATACATAGAACTACCTTTACATGCATTTCTGAAAGGTAAGGTGATTTTGTGTATAGAATTATGTCAAGCCTACTCATGGTATGTACGATTTTCCTTATGTTTCCAGATAGCACCTTCGCTGTTGATTACAGTATTACAAATGTTGAAATCAAAGCATCTCTCCAGGAAAATGGAAATGTTGATGTTCATGAAAGCCATACGTATTCTTTTTCTGGTGAATTTAATGGAATGATTCGTGAATTAATTCCGAAGACCGACTCAGACATTGTCGACTTTGCTGCCTTTGAACATGAGAACGAATTACTTGTTGAACAAGATCAAACAGAGTATCGTATCCATCGTACTGGAAATAGTGAGACGATTACCATTGATTTATATTATCAAATTATGAATGGTGTTTCAGTCTATTCTGACGTAGCGGAATTTTACTGGCCTTTCTTTGATACGAGCAATGAATCAACCTATGAAGACTTAACGATCACCGTCACACCTCCAATGGAAACAACGGATGTTATTGCATTTGGATATGATACCGCTTTTGAAACAGATATCATTTCCGAAAGTGGACAGGTGCAATTCTTATTTGGAGAAGTGCCTAGTGGTGAAAATGGCGATATTCGAGTCGCCTATGATACGTCCCTGTTCCCGACAGCTTCATTGACGAAGGATGAGCCGATGAGATCTGAGATTGTAGCGGCTGAACAACAATTAATAGATCAAGCAATAGCGAGAGCTGAGAGAACCGAATGGTTCGCTTCAGTCGGGCCGATTGTGACAATCGTATTTGTCCTTATCTTACTAATTGCTCTGACTCATGCTTGGCTTGAAAAAAGAAGCAAACAAGTCGCTTTGATGAAAAACGAGTCAGACCAACTGCTTCCATCTCAGGAACTGCCACTCCCTTCGACGATTTATTTTACGAACTACTACCTTCTGTCACCTGAATCGATCGCAGCATCCCTATTAGATCTCGTGCGTAAAGGGAATGTTCAGCAGCTTGAAAGCGATCGTTTTCGAATCGTGAATCGAACTGGGTTAGTGAGACACGAACAAGTTCTCGTTGAATGGTTATTCGACACAATTGGCAAGAACCACGAATTTAGCTTTGATGATCTTAACGCTTATACGAAAAATAAAAAGAACCATGAAACGTACCAGCTTAAATATGATATGTGGCAACGTGAAATCAAAGACGAGGTGAAAGCAGCTCAACTATACAAAAACCGCCGCACCTATCGAGTTATACTCAGTTTCCTTAGTGTTGGCTTAGGAGTGTTCTCCATCTTATTAGCTGTCCATGATTTATTCGAATTATTTATCTTAACACTTGGACTAAGTATAGCATTACTATCGTTTGCACTCTTTTATCACCCACGAACGTGGACAGGAGAGAAGATCAAACACGAATGGAAAACATTCAGACAACGATTTAAGTCGGTTCAATCCTCCCAATGGAAAAGCTTATCAGAAGATGACAAAATGCGCGCATTCTTATATGGATTTGGGTCGAATGATAAGGAAATAACAAAGAAGAATGAAGAGCTAGCCAAAGCATTTCAGAAGCCTACTAGCGCACAACCAACAACGGCTACTCATAGCGCATATAGCTTTGACCCAACGTGGATTCTTGTAGCTGGTGTTGCCTCATCCACCTTCCAATCCGCTCAAAAGACAACTGGACCAGATACGAGTAGTTCAGGTGGATCGTTTACTGGAGGAGGTAGTGGAGCTGGTGGAGGCGGGGGCGGCTCTGGGGCTTTCTAACGATCGTTCAACGATCAAAACCAAAGCTCTAGGAATTCTCTTTGAGCTTTGGTTGATCTCCCTCCTCTTTCATTGCATCGTGTTAAGCCGATATAATAGAAATGTTTGTAATGACAATATTGCACTTATCATTTTTTAATATCATTCAACACGAAAGGGTGAAATTATTGCCAACCTGTCACAATTGCCAAAAACACTGGACCTGGAAACAAACGATCCGAAGTGGATGTACGATTGACAGAGGTATGAAATGTCCTTACTGTCAAAACAAACAACACCTTACAGCAACATCGAGAAAAAGAATGTTTCTTTTGACGATAGTTTCTATACTCCCCTTGCTTTTACCGATGTTTCATGTTCCGGCCATCATTCCGTTCATTTTGATCGTCGTGCTAGGGGTGTCAAACCTACTACTTTACCCATTTTATATCAAAGTGACGAATGAGGAACGTCCGCTAAGATTAAAGTAATCGATAAGAAATATTTATGATTTCACTAAGCAAAACGCGATAGCGTCTTTTCTTAAGTGCGTTGTGCGGAGCCGTTACAATGGTTTTCAGTTATTCTGAAAGTGAGGTTCTTTCAGAATAACGTGTATCGAGCAAAGCCAACACTCTTCTTTGAATGATCCCACTTGCCTCTTTGGTTCTTCTCACATTTCTTCCTCAAATTTTATACTTTCTTAGCTTTGCAAAAAGGACACACAGAAAATCTGTATGTCCACATTGATCATTGTTTCGCTCACGATTTACAAATCGGCACTTTATACCTATTAATTAACCACCCCAACCCCCGAATACTGTTCGACAGCTAGCCTTGCATCATTGGCTGATTGTGCATGAAACGAGTACGGCGGGACAAAATTCGTCGTTGAAGACAAATGACTATGAGGGGTATTAATGAACTGGTTTCCACTAAGGTTCCAATACCCTGTCGTCGAACTGCCATAAAACCAGCCAACCGCTGTTTTAATATGACCTGTCGTAGGATCATTCTGGCCAGAACCGACGTTATCAAAATAGTTATTTTCAATAAACACTCTTGCGCCCATACGACTATTAATCGCTGTATCGTGAATATCCTTAAAGTAATTATTAACCATATGGACATCAGCGTAACGAATTAATGGAACTCTTGAATTAAGGTTGTGGAAGAAATTATGATGATAGGTAATTTTATCAGGTGCTAATGAGGCGTTATCCGTATGACCAACGAGCATTGTTTTCCAATGATTCTCAAATTTATTCCATGACACCGTAATGTATTCTGAATTTCTCTTAATATCAACAAGACCATCATACAAATCAGAATTATTGTTCCCGTCAAACTGACTGTAGAACTCATTATGATCGATCCAAATATTCTTACTTCCTTCAGTAACTTCAATCGCAGTTCCTTCGCCTGAGCTTGCCAACACATGATGGATAGACATATTTCGGACTATAACGTTTTGAGCATTGATGAGTCGGAGCCCAATGCCATCAAATTCTCCATTTGTTCCTTGTCCAATAATCGAAATGTTACGTATTTCATGAGCCTTACCTCGGTGGTTTTTCACTTCGATTTTATCACTTGACGAGTTTTGTAAAGTGATCGTATCAGTGACATAAATTGTCAACGGCTCATCTGGGTTACTACTTCTGCTTCGGTCATTAATCATTTGCTGAAGCTCGGTGCCGGTACTAACATATTCGACCCGACCACCTTGTCCACCTGTCGTACCGCCATTCATTGACGCATATCCCAAAGGTGCACTAAAATCCGGACTTTGACCACCAGAACCTACCGGAACAATCGTCCAAAGCTGATTCGAATGACCATAATCTTGCCACTGCACAACATTGGCTCCATTATCGGTCGAATGGTCAAATACTTCAAGTGCCTTCCCACTATGCTGGCTAATGAGCTTATACGAATTGCCAACTTGTTGAAGGCTCCATTGCTGATTACTCCCTCCATTATGATCCCATTGCACGATATTACCACCATCCGTTGTCGAACGCTCAAACACGTCCAACGCCTTTCCGCTATGACGGTTAATGATCTCAAAATAGCCATCACTATTCTCCATTAAGCTCCATTGCTGACACAAACAATTCGTATTTTCCCATTGCTGAACATTGGCTCCGTTATCCGTTAACGCAGCCTCCACTTCTAAATACTTCCCACTATTCACATTAACTAGCTGATAATACGTATTCGCTTGAAACGGCGACGCCTCCGCGGCTTGATTCCCCACTGCAAAAAATGAAACGATTAACCCAATTACGACAAGTAAGCTAACTCCTTTTCTCATTTCCATCCTTCCCTTCGCATTTAATTAGATTTACATGCTTCGAGTGTAGTTACAACTTGGATGTAAAATGAACGACTTTCGTCACGAGGCGGCACTCTTTCTCCATCTTCTCTGTCAGATTGTAAAGAGACTTACAAACTCTAGCAGTACTAGTAGTCCTTCCTTCACCTCCTTAACTCAAGAAAAAATAAAGCGCTTACATAAATAAAATAACAAATGATTAACCAATATGATATAGATAGATATTCCTATTTTTTCATAAAAAGAGTTTTTCAGTAAATGATGGTTACTCTTATATCATCCTCACCACATAGGTATTGTATCTTTAATGTCATAAGAAAACTATGAATTCCCACTATTTCAAGATAAAAAAATAGGAGCTGCAAAATTGCAACTCGTAATAGAACAACAAGTAGATCGTTTCACTTTACACTACTACATATAAACATAGAAGCATCTTCGTTCATGAAGATCCGCTGACCATGGTGAACCGTCTTAATGTCAGTTGATTTAAATCCAGCTTCAGATAATGTTCTTTTCAGTTCCTCATGCGAAAATCCATTATGAACTTTCGGATGGTTGATTTTGTCGTTTTTATCAAAATCAACGATTATTAGCTTGCCACCACTATTTAAAGCGGCGAACAGATTGTCTACTATTTTTTTAGTATCCGGAATATGAAGAAGAACTAATGACAGTAAGATTATATCGGCTTTGAGATCAGGTGTTTCCTGAGTGAAATCTGAATGAAGGACATTGGCGTTACGTATTTCTTTTTGATGAATTTTAGAATTCGCCACTTCCAACATTTGTTTGGATGAATCTACTAACAGTAAAGAACCGACTAAATCTGACAATTGTAAACTAACAAGCCCCGTACCACTTCCATAGTCAATGAACGATTTTGATTGACTATTTTGTAATTCCGGTCGTAATTCCTTAACAATTACTTTTGCTAATTCAATTCTGTCCTCCGTATCATACCTTTTTGCCATTTCTTCAAATACGTTACGCTCCATCCTTCACTCTCCTTATGTCTTAGAAATATGCTTATTTCTAGCGTGACATTCTATTTGAATCTTCTCACTCAGTGCTTCTTCATTGTATCAGGCATTTTCAATTATATGATCAAAAATGCTTACTCATCTATTAAAGAAACATTCATTATCAGTCGTATTACAGAAAATATTCTAGATAAGAATACGCCTATTCCCATTAAAAGCCCTTTCCCCTTAACCAAGTAGCGAGTATTTCTTCTCTCTTACGCAACGAATCAGCTTTTCCGTCAAATGGATAAAGCCATTTTTCACCAACAATTTCACCATCATCATACGTAAAAACGCCTTTGAGAATTATCTCTCAAAGGCATTTGACTTACATTTTTAA
This sequence comes from Halalkalibacter sp. AB-rgal2, assembly GCF_041821005.1. Lineage (NCBI taxonomy): Bacteria > Bacillati > Bacillota > Bacilli > Caryophanales > Bacillaceae > Halalkalibacter > Halalkalibacter sp. AB-rgal2. The sequence goes on along the minus strand of NZ_JBGUAV010000021.1, from coordinate 5,947 downwards.
ATTCATACGCAGCAGCTTAATAATCCTGCTCTGTTTTACCTTATTTTTAACAAGCACATCACCCATTATATCAATTTTCTCTGCCTCTTATAAACGAATAGCATCCCACCTATTAGAAGCAAGCACGTTCCGATTAATACAAATAAAAAGTGATTCGTCGACGTATCAGGTAACTCTTCACCACCTGAAAAGCCGCGACCCTGACCATCTTCTCCATCTTGACCATCCTGACCGTCCTGGCCGTCCTGGCCGTCTTGACCCTCCTGACCGTCTTGACCGTCCTGGCCGTCTTGATCATCTTCTCCGTCTTGACCGTCCTGGCCGTCTTGACCATCCTGACCGTCTTGACCGTCTTGACCGTCCTGGCCGTCTTGACCATCCTGACCGTCTTGACCGTCCTGGCCGTCTTGATCATCTTCTCCGTCTTGACCGTCCTGGCCGTCTTGACCATCCTGACCGTCTCGACCATCCTGACCGTCTTGACCATCTTGACCATCTTGACCATCTTGACCGTCTTGACCGTCTTGACCGTCTTCTCCATCATCTGGTACATTCAGAACCTGTTCATAATAATCTCTAATTTCTCTTTCTGAAAGAACACCACCGTTATAGATACGCAAATCATCAATCAAACCATTGTATGGATCATCCCAGTAGTTTACACCTAAACCGAATACCGAATTAGAATGAGAAAATACATCTGGGAAGTTTGTTCCTGAAAACATTTCCTCTCCATTTATAAATACCTTGATCGTTCCTTGATCAACGGTAAAGACAACGTGACTCCATTCATTTTGTGGAATCGTTATTCCTGTATCCGCATCATACCAGCTTTGATTCCCTGACCATACGAGTGTCGTCTGTTCTCCCCCACTTGGTACAACACTTACCCAGTTACTCATATCCCTTGCACCAAAGAATGTCGTCGTAAATGGAGTCATTTCACTAGGATTTAGCCACATCGATACACTGTATTTATTACTATTAATTAACCCATTCGGTAATCGAATGCCATAGTCCCCATCAAGGTGCAAAGCTTGCCCGACAATTCCATCACTATACGCAACAGAACCCCCTTCATGATCAATACGATCGCCAGTTGTTATACCAGGCCCAAAATTATCTGTTTGATCATGAAGGCTACGATTAAAATGATAGTGAGCGGTTAACTCTGACAACTTTTGAAAACTAGCATAATAAGGTTCGCTCAAATCCTGTTCATAAATTTCAACGAGATACTCCCCACTAGAAGAATTCATTGTTCGATAGTTTAATGTGAATGTGCCATCTTCTTCCGTATTTGTTTCACCAATATAATCAATCTTACCACTTGGATCTACGACCTTGACGATTACAGTCCTTTCCACTTGATCCGTAAAGGTTCCTTCAATCATCGCTTCTTTCGTAGATGAATCATAAGAGACCTCAACATCCTCGATGTCAACGGAAGCTTTCTCGTATTCTTCTACCTCAAGGTTAAACGTACGAGTCACGTGTCCTGCTTCTGTCACAACCGTTATTTCCGAAGCTCCTTTTGTATGTGCATTCAAAAGGACACGGCTTTCTCCATTAGGAGTCATATACGGCTCCGAAACCGTTATCACATCTGGATTAGACGAGAAAAACTTCACATTGTTTACCAACGCCTCATCTGGAAGTACTTTGGCAGTCAGCATTGTTACAGTGCCTTCTTTAAGTACTTCTGATTCAAGGTTTACTGTCACATCAGTTACACGTACATCCTTTACGTTAAATGTCGCATTCTCTTTCTCTATGTTTGTATGAGGTGTGATTAATTCCAATGTATGATCCTCTTGTTGAACAATTAATAACTCTTCTTCGTTATAAGACTGAAATGACACCCCTTGATGATCCTCCAGACCGGGCACGATTTTGAACGTCGCCTCTTCTTTAAACGAATCTGTTCCATCATTCTTTTTCAGTACAATAGAAGTATCTTCTCTTTTCAAATAATAGCCGGGTCTATTTTCTGCTTGAATCGAAATGTATTCTTCCCCATCGTCAGCTAAGCCAGGAACAATAAACCATTCAAAAGCATATCCATTAGGCGACATAGAGTCAGTCAATACCTCTTCATTCATATGATACACGTAACGACTATTTGCACTGCTTTGAATCACATGAGGATCACCATAAATTCCGGATGATGTTGGTCTCATTTTCTTTATCGTTCCATCAGGATAGTAATGCATTTTCTCAATCGATACAGAACGCCGATGATCCCCTCCAGTAGGGAGTGCAGCTGTATGATAGACAAAATACCACTCATCTTGATATTCAAGTATAGCTGGATGGTTTGTCCCCGTTCCTTCTGTCGAGTCCATTAATTTACCGGCATACGTCCAAGGGCCTTCTGGACTGTCACTCACCGCATAACCAATGTCCTCAGGCCAATTCATCGCATAGCTTAAGTAATATTGGTCATTATATTTGTGCAACCACGGTCCCTCCGTAAACGATCCATCCATATCATTAATTTCCACTCGATGAATGTCACCATCAATTTCAATCATATTATCCTTTAACTTCGCATAATAAAGATACGTATTTCCCCAATATAAGTACGCTTGTCCATCATCATCGATAAATACAGTTGGGTCAATGTTATTCCAACGCCAGTCTCCCATATTCGGTGGTGTTTCCGTCATACTACTCGTCACTAGCGGTTCTCCTAACGGATCTTCCCAGCCTTCAACCGGATTGTCGGAAACAATCACTCCGATATTATAGCTCGTTTCAGCAGGATTAAATGCCGTTGTGTACCAATAAAACATGCCATCTCGTTCAATCGCTTGAGCAGCCCAAGAGGAATCAGGTTCCGCCCACTCATGCACCGTTGATGGAACAGAGCCCTCTAGCGTCCAATTTTCCAAATCAGTTGACGAATAGATATCCCAATCTGGCATTACGTAATAATCATGCCCTACTGCCGCTTGGTCAGACCCTGTATACAGATAAACTTTGTCGTCATAAACCAACGTTGCCGGATCGGCACTAAATCGATCACGAATGACTGGATTTCCAGGATGTTTCGAAGCAATTGTTTCAGCTGGTGGTTCTTCCTCTTCAACATCCCGATGTAAAATCTGATCAATTTGCTCATCTGTTAATGCGCGATTATACACTTGTACATGATCGAATGCACCACGGAAATAAGGGTCATTATAAAATGCTTTCCCTAAATACGCTTCTAAGCCTGCACCCATCGTCGACAGATTGGCAACCAACTCTGTATGTTCACCAACTAGTTGTCCGTCTTTGTATACTTTCATTGTGCTATGTGTTCCGTTTTCATTTCTCTCAAGAACGAGCCCAATGTTTGTCCAAACATTTTGTATACTACTCGTCAACGGTTCTTCAATGCTCTGTTCCTTTCCCCATGAACCTACAGTAAGAGCCGTGTATAGTTCCTGCGATCTCGTACGTAAAAATAAATATTTATGATCATCTTGACCTATCCCAAACGTAAAGAAAAACTCATCTTCCATTTCCGATTTAATATCCATAAAAATCGAGACATGATCCTTCCCATCAAAATAGCCTTGTGGAAATTCGAAATATGGACTATCGGTGTTTGGCTGACCACCATCAAGGTACAAAACGCTTCCTTTTTCCGGATCATCCATATAACGAGCGCCATTCCAAAGGACACCATTATACTCTTCACCTAGAGCTCCTGAATTTTTCACGGTATTCTCCTGCAATGGTTCATTGAACGTATAAAGCAAATCAGGAATAAGCTCCTCTCCTGTATCTGGAGTGACCGGTTTAACTAAATCCTGTCCCCACTTTTCGCGAATCGCATCATATTCAGCTTGCGTTACAGGCAACACACTACCGTGCTTAGCTCCTGTAGGCATTCGAAATTCAGTATCATCAAGTCTACGAAAATTTCCGTTAGCTAAATCTCCAGCACTGTCAGCGATCAGCGGAAAGAATCCAACACCGGCATTTTCATTTGCATATCCATCTAATAATAAGATCCACCTTTTCTCTCCATTTAATTGAAAAATAGCTGGACCTTCAACTCCGCCTTGATCAGCAACACGATCTTTCACAAATTCATATTCACCGAGTACAGAGTTGCTTTTCTCTAGAAAGACCGTAATGTCTTGCTCATTTTTTGTGAAACGATAATAGTCTCCGTCATGTTCAATCATGGAACTATCGATGAATGTATTTTGAGACGTTCGATCTTTAAAAATTTCAGGCTCCGTAAATGTCCAAAAATCACGCGTTTTTGCATAGTAAATCCGGTGCCCTTCATCATTCACATTAGATGACCAAAATACAACATACTCGCCTGTTGTCGGATCATAGATCGTTTCAGGAGCCCACATATTCCCTGCGCCTTCAGGTGCTATTTCGATCATTCGTTGATCTGACCAATGAACTAAATCATCCGACTCCCAAACCATAATCGATTTACTACCACGATTAGCATACTCCCACCAAGCTCCATTATTGGCATCTAAATCTGTTGCAATTAAGAAAAATCGATCTCCCTCCGGTGCTCGAATAACGTACATATCACGAACACCGCCTGTGCCTAACGTAGATTCTAAAATCGGCTCATTCTTATTCATATCATCCCAGAAGAGCCCATCCTCACTTGTCGCAAGGTGAACATGCTGACTTTCTCCATCACCGTATAAATCACTACGAAAATACGTATACATATACCCTTTAAATTCATCTAATTGAACGGATTCTTTTACTGTAACCGTTATATCTCTGTTTCTCGTTTCTCCCTCATACTCCAAAGTAGCCGTCAATGTAACTGTTTGAGCTGTCGATTGACGATGAACGACACCAGGAGGAATGTCTCTATTTTCACCTGTAGCTTGATCTGTAATAATAGAAGGATCAGAAGACTCCCATGTAATCGTTACAAGATGTCCATCAACATTCATTTCACTCGGCAATGTCATATTACCTCTAATATCATGTTCATTTGGTATAAACAATTCAGAAGTTGCTTTGTTTAATATGTCTGGGGTGTTAGCAAAGGTATTAGTACCAACTAAATTAGTAGGAATAACTAATAAAATGACTAATAGAGTAATAGTAAATCTACGTCTTAAACGGTTATTCACTTAAGTTCCTCCTCTTTTTTGTTAACATCATACATACACGAACCTTCTTACCTAAATGCACTGGAATCTAGCTTCTTTAACAAATACATTCCGTACATGGACATAACTCTATTCCCCCCTTATGTAGCATGAACTTCTAAAAGATTTAACACCACCTTCATTTTAAAACGCTTTCAAAATAGAGTTAATACATTCGTTTTTGAAAAAGGTACACTATATTTTGAAATCATATAAATACTCCCAAAAAATTGTACTTTTTTTTGATTTTATTGTATTTTTTCAATTCACTTAAAAAGAGCATCGAGGATCTTAGAATGAGATTCTGTGGGCGCATTTTTACGTAATCCTAATGAGCATCAAACAGATCATCATGTAAACAGATCTATTAAGACAAGTCGGTTTATGGCATTACCAATGAAGCTCAAAAATAATCATTTTCCCATAAACAAAACGCATTTGAGAAATGACTTTCAAATGCGTTTCTATCGTTTACGTTTTTAGGTTACCTTACTTATCTAGCATGAATAGGCAGAGCAGGGAACAGATTATTATTCCATAATCGTATGATGACTCACTTCACCATCATGCAATTCCCACTCATCTGAGTCTTCATTCAAATAGAAGACGAACACGTCATCCTCGTTGAATTGCTCAGAATCATATTCTAACGATAAGATGAAGTTATCATGAAACGTAAGCGTCAAATAACGCACACATTCTACTAATACCCAAGCTATGAGATACTCTTTCTATCAAATAGAAAAGGGTGTTGTCATGAACCGAAAAGACAAGTATGAACGTTGGAAAACACGTATGGAAGATTTTGAGGA
>NZ_JBGUAV010000020.1:0-84132 GCF_041821005.1 Halalkalibacter sp. AB-rgal2 | reverse complement strand
AATAAATACACTTTATTTAAAAGATAAGCAAGGAAGGTGTAAGTGGATTCAGAAACAAGCGTCGGCTTTCGGACTGTATTTCTGAACTGTTTTCCATGGCTTTCACTATTAATATTTGCTAAACTTTAAACATATAATACTGCGACGATTGTGGTTACTATGGCGACTAGTAATTGGTAGCACCTCATATTCCACTGTGTATTTGCTAGTAAAACAGAAAATCATATAACAACGTTGTTATATGATTAATATTGATAAATTAACTTTTTGAGGAGGTTGTCACTATAATGAAAAATTTAAAATTTGATTTTTCAGTTATTGAAAAAACGTATAAAGAAATAGAAGAGAGAAAACTAAAATTGTACATTTTCCAACCTGAAAGACCCCGAAAAGACATGCCTGCTATTCTATTTTTTAACGGAGGAAGCTTTAAAAGGGAGCCGAAAACTCCAGTGCAATTCCAACACCAAGCTGATTACTTTTCATCCATGGGATTGGTTGCAATTTGTGTTGATTACCGAAATGGTTCGGATGAAGGATTTGCACCAACTCAAGCGATCTGTGATGTTAAATCTGCCGTTAGATACGTGAGGAGAAATTCCGCTGATTTGGGAATAGATGTGAATAAAATTGTCGTTTGCGGCTCCTCTGCAGGTGGTTACATTACTATATCCTCAATTATGTTCGAGGATTTAAACGATGATTACAAGTATGATAGTCAAAGTAAAGATCATATCCCAAACTTTTTAATTATATTTGCTGCTGGAATGGATGGTGTTGATATCATGAAAAGACGATATCCTCAATTACTTAATAATGCAATGGGACTTTCGCCGATTCATAATATTAAAAAATGCTTGCCGCCTACATTGTGGCTATGTGGAACAGGTGACGACCTTTATGAACAAAATAAAAAATTTATTAAGCAGATGAGACAAGTAGGAAATGATATTACCTTAAAGACATTTGAACGTATGGAACATGGTTTTTTTAATTATGGTAGATATCAGAATAAGTATTTTCATTTAACGAAACTTGAGATTGAAAAATACTTACAGTTGATGAAAGTAATTTAATAGTTTAAAAAACATAAAGGATTATTCAATAATACAGACTTGTATGTAGTAGAAATTTTTGGTTAATGTAACGGAGGTTTTTTTCTTATTCCATATTGTGAGCTTCGATAACTATACTTGAAATGGTTCTTTTAAGTGATGTTTGAAGGAGACAGAACGTATGATCTTAATTAAAGAAAGGTTTAAAGTAAAAGAAATTTTTACTGACATAACAGGGAAAGGATCTATGGGTAGAAATACATTTTCCCAGTCAGTATACAGAGTACGTTAACAATTGGAGCAACACGTGCTTAATGTAAGGCTCTTTAGCAAGAAAGTGTCATTGTCGGAAAAAAACGCTCATTATATGATTGAAATAGATATGATAAAAAGGAAGGGATGACAAAGAAAAAGAAGGACCTGGTCGAAATCGGAATCTCTTACATTAACAGGGCTGTTAATGAAACAGGCTTTTACAATACAACTTTTCTAGTGTACTATAGTAGGAAAGAAAGGGCTTACAAAAAGCAGATTTCGTATAAAATCGGGGGAATTGAGTTGATCAAAAATCTCAAACATTCTCAGAGAAATAAGTTTGGATGGAAGAGTCAATATTTCAGAAAGAATTTCATACTCATTCTCTTCATTACATTTATTCCGGGACTGATGATTGGATTAGGGATTTATTGGTTTGGAGTGAATGAAGTAGAAGATTCATTAAAAGAAATGCATGAAAATCAAATATTTGAAAGGGCGCAAAATATAGGTGATCAATTTGACTATTTGGAAAAGTCCCTTTCTCATTGGGCATACGATCCACGGTTTAATTCTTCATTACTAAATTTAAATTATGTGGTTGAATTTCAGGAGACACGTGATATTGTTCAAACCTTACATGTCCTGCAAGGATCACATCCACTCATTGATCATGTAGAGTTATTTGTGGACTCGGCTGTTCCTGTGCTATTTAGTCCCCATTATAATGTGTTAGAGGCCGATGAATACGAGTTCTATCAGTCGATATTAGAACAGCATAAAAATATGAGTTGGAACCGTCTTTATAGCATACCAGAGGAATCAAATATTGAGGATCCACAACCACTTGTGCTGATTCATAGCATCCCTGGAAATAGTAACGCTCCTTTTGGTTCGATTATTGTAACGTTAGACCGTCAGAAAGTGGCTGATCTTATTAAAACGTTAACACCTTACAATGAAGGGGCTACTTTCCTATTAAATGATGCGGATCGAGTGCTAGTATCTGAGAATAGTACAGAGGAGGCTTCATTCGTAAGTAGTTTGAGGGATAGTGTGTTAGAGAAGGCAGAGTTAGATCAGGAGGGTTCTTTTGTATTTAGTGATCAGGATGAGACATACTCTGTTTCGTATGGAACGATGAGAAGGATGGACTCGGAATGGACCTACGTTTCAGCAGCGCCGATGTCTTCTATAACTTCTCCAATTGTAATTGTTTCGACGATGATTATCTCAGTTAGCTTAATCGGATTATTATTTGCTCTTATCCTATCATGGGTTGCATCTAAAACGATTTATAGTCCTATTGCTAAGCTAGTTAAAGTGTTAGATAAAGATTCTAAATGGACTGATCATAATCATAAAGATGAATTTAAAGTAATCGAAAATCAATTTAAAGAAATGTCGATGGAAAGTCAATCATTAGAAAACCGTTTAACGACTCAATTGCCACAACTAAAAAATAGCTTTCTATTACAATTAATTCAAGGCTACTTGTATCATTACAAAGAAGAAGAACTAAAAGAGCGAATGCAAAATTACGGTTGGGAGTTAGATGCTCATCAATTTGTTGTCATGGATATTCAAGTGTTAGGGTTAAATGAGTCAAAAACGACGATTATGAAGCAAGATGAGAGCCTAGTTGCTTTTGCTTTAACGAATATTACTGAGGAAGTGTCTCTAGATTATTTTGAGCAATGTAATGTTATCAATTTCTATGATTTGTCTGCAGTTCTTCTTATCGTATATCCCATTCATAGTGAGGTAAGAAAGAGCTTACATGAATTCTCGAATCAAGTTATGGATGTTCTTAACCGCGTTTTAAAAAGACAAATTACGATTACGATTAGTCAGCCAACAGAAAGCATTAAGCGCATTCCTTATTTGTTTGAAGATGTTCGGAAAGGAAAACGCTACAGAAATTTTGAAAAAGAAAATCAAGTTATTGATCTTGAAACATTTGAAACAGCCAATGATATAAGTCAACTGCACTATCCTTTTGAAATCGAGAAGGAAATTCTACAAGCGATTCGGATGGGACAGATTAATGAATCAGAGCAGCTTATTCGAGAGTTTATCCAAGAGCTGAAGGGTAAGGGTGTTAAAGAGATTAATATCCAACCTTGCATTACGCAGTTGTTTGGAAGTATCCAGCATGAGATTTTGCACTCTAGTATTCACCCGTATGATCTTTTCCAAGGGAAAAATATGTATGAAGAAATTTCGCATATTGGAGATCCTGAACAAATGATTAATTGGTTAACAGTTGAAGTCATTACTCCATTTGTTAAAGCGTTAGAAGGCAAAGTAAACATTGAGATGAAGCAGCTTGTCGAAAAGGTGTGCACGTATATTAAAGAGCAATATATGGAGGATATTTCTTTAGAAAGCTGTGCAGAGGAAGTTCATACAAACCCGTATACTTTAAGTAAAGCGTTTAAAAAAATAATGGGTGTTAATTTCATTGATTATGTAACAAAATTAAGGATCGAGAAAGCGAAGGAATTACTTTTAAATACGAATATGAAAATGAATGATATAGCAGAACAAGTAGGATATCGACATAGTTATTTTAATCGTATTTTTAAAAAGCATATAGGCATTCCACCTAGTCAATATCGAAAGCAGAGGGTAAATGACTCTATCCAAGATGGCACCGAACGAAAATAAAGGAGGGGAATGCAAATGAACCAAGGGTCGATGAGTGGATTTATTACGTATTTTTACCGGTTTGGTGATTATTTTATGGTTCTTTTATATGTCAATTTGTTGTGGATTTGCTTTACTCTTCTTGGTGGTATTATTTTTGGATGGGCACCGAGTACAACAGCTATGTTTGCAGTGCTACGAAAAAGAATTATGGAGAAAAATGAACCGATTTTTTCGGAATTTTGGAAGGTGTATCGTCAAGAATTTTTAAGAACAAATGGTTTAGGGTTAATCGCTCTAGTAGTAGCTTATATTCTGGCTGTAAATATTCAATATTTTGCAGTAGAGACAGCTTGGTTGTTCGTTGCTGTACGTTATATGATAATCGCGATTATGATTATTACGGCCATTATGCTACTGTATGTATTTCCTTTACTCGTCCATTATGAAACGACGTTATATAATCATATAAAAAATTCATTGTTTTTAACAATTTACCAGCCGATTCGAACAGTTGTGACCATTGGATTATGTTTATTAGTTGTCCAAATACTTGCGATCTTCCCAGTCTTTATTCCATTCTTTGGGGTAAGCTTGTTTGCCTTCGTTGTCATGTGGACGACCTACTATACGTTCCGTCATGTGGAAAGAAGGCAAAAGGAAATACAGGCAGAATTAGAGAATCAAGAAGCGTAAGTGAACTTGCATGATTTAGTTGGGGGAAATGCCCAATTGGATCATGCTTATTTAAATGAATGATGCTATCAAAAATGTACGATAACCTTTGTTAATCAACGATAAAATGTTGCTGTAATAGCAGTGCAAAAATGTAGTAAAAAACAAAAATATGATAAGAAAGGGCTTACAAAGCTGATTTAGTACGGGTTTTACTACTTTTAAAAAAGTAACCAAGAAATGAATATTGCCGGAAAAATGTAAGCGTTTTATATTTGGTGTGAACCAAGAGCTGTTGGATGTGTAGCTAGTAACCAATAAGGGGGGGGACACTAGTCGATAAATCATTTTTGCTCATCATTATGGTTCAAAAAATCTAATGTAATCATAAGGAGGAACAAATGAAAAAATCACTACGTTTATTAGTACCGTTTTTCGCTTTCATACTATTAGTAGCACTTATTGGATGTAGTAATGATGCAAGTCAAGATGCAAGTGATGATTCGGGTGATTCAACTGAAGATACTGCCGAAGGTACAGAGGATATTTCTGAAGAAAGAATGGAAGTAACCATTATGTCGACGGCTTTTGCTCCAGATCCTGTAGATAGTGATAGTCCTGCTTTACAAGCCATTGAAGATTATACAAATATGGATATTAATCTCCAATTGGTCGCGAATGCCAATTACGATGACCGTTTTAATGTAACGTTGGCATCAGGTGATCTTCCTCATATTATGATGGCTTCAAAATCAGCAAGCTTTATTAATGCAGCTAGAGACGGCGCATTTTGGGATATAACGGATTATTTAGACGACTATGATAATCTAAGTCAAGCAAATGATATTGTTCTAAATAATATTTCAGTAGATGGGCGAATTTATGGTGTGTATCGTGCAAGACCATTAGGAAGAAATGCAGTAACGATTAATAAAGAATGGTTAGATAATTTAGGATTAGATATTCCTCAAACGATTGATGAGTTCTATGAAGTGTTGAGAGCGTTTACGTATGATGATCCGAACCAATCGGGTGAAGATGATACGTATGGAATGGTCGTATCTGAATGGCATGGTCCTTGGGATGTGATGCAATTATGGTTTGACGTTCCAAATGTGTGGGGCTTTGATGAAAATGGTGAATTGCAACCAGACTTTATGTTTGATGAATATATGGATGCGTTAAATTTCTTTAAAAAGGTCTATGATGAAGGATTAGTAAACGAAGACTTTGCAGTAATGGATTCAGGACAATGGTTTGATCCGCTTGTTAATGGTACAGCAGGTGTCGTAGTGGACGTTGCTGACCAAGCAAACCGCTTACAAAATCAAATAACGGAAAATTATACAGACGATGAAATCATATTAGATGTATTTGGTGCGGTTGAAGGCCCTAATGGATTCCGAAGTAAGCCGACACCTGGATATCATGGAATGTTAGCGATTTCAACAACGTCTGTCCAAACAGAAGATGAGTTACGTCGTGTTTTGCAGTTCTTAAATGACTTAAATGATGAAGAACCACAAAATTTATCCTACAACGGTATCGAAGGTGTTCATCATGAGGTTGTCGATGGAGAATTAGTGATTACGTCTCAGCAAGATGGTGGAGAATTATTTGATAAAGAGGTTCGTGATTTGAATCAATTCCAAATGGGTATTCCTGAAGACAGATTCCTAGTTGGTCCTCAAACAGCACTACAAGAGAAGGCTGATCAAGTGATGGAAGAAAACTTAGACATTGTCGTTCCAAACCCTGCTGAACCATTAGTTTCACCGACTTATACAGAAAGAGGAACACAATTAGATAATATTATTGAGGATGCTCGAATTATGTATATCGTTGGTCAAATCGACGAGGCTGGCTTACAAGAGGAAATTGAATTATGGTTACGTTCTGGCGGTACTGAGTACATTGAAGAAATTAATGAAGCTTACCAAATTGCGCAAGATGCACAATAAGTAGATTAAAAAAGAGCAGGAGGTAACACCTCCTGCTTTTCTTAAAAGATAAAGGTTTATAACATTTTTAATCATTTAATCAAGATAGGTAAGCTTTAAGTGGGTGCGCGGGAGTCGTCGGCTACGCTCGCTCTACGTTCAGAAATGCTCAAACTCTTGTAACGGCTCAGCACGACGGAATTAAGAAAATATCGCTGTGCGGTTTTTCTTATAGAAAGGAGAAGGAAAATGCCGAAAGTAAATGTAAATCCATCGACACAAATGGAACCTATGCAAGTGAATAAAATAACAAAATGGCAAATGCTTAAAAGAGATAAATGGATTTATTTTCTATTACTACCTGGTCTTATTTGGTTTATTGTTTTTAAGTATGTTCCGATGTGGGGAACGTTGATTGCTTTTCAAAATTATTCGCCCTTTTTAGGCTTTTGGGGGAGTGAATGGGTAGGATTTACTCATTTTGAACGGTTATTTCAAAATCCTGATTTTTACCGGATTTTACGAAATACTTTAATCTTAGCTTTGTATGAAACGATTTTTGTTTTTCCTGCACCGATTATTTTAGCGCTTTTGTTAAATGAAATTCGTTTTAATCCATATAAACGAACGATTCAAACGTTAGTCTATTTACCAAATTTCTTGTCTTGGGTTATCGTAGCCAGCTTAACATACGTATTCTTTACAACAAGTGGTGGAATTGTCAATGTTATTGTTGAGAATATCACCGGGAACACGATTTTCTTTTTAGGGGATCCAGAATGGTTCCGTACGATGATCGTTGGACAACAAATTTGGAAAAATGCCGGTTTTGGAACGATTATTTTCTTAGCCGCATTAGCCAATGTGAGTAAAGAGCAATATGAGGCAGCGATTGTTGATGGTGCTGGTCGATTTAGACGAATGTGGCACGTCACATTACCAGCGATCAGACACGTCATTGTCATTTTGCTCATCCTGAATATGGGGAATTTCCTTGATCAAGGGTTCCAACAAATTTATTTAATGACGAACTCATTAAATCGCTCCGTAGCCGATGTGTTTGATGTGTACATTTATTTCTCAGGTATCACGCAAGGAGCGTTTAGTCATAGTACAGCTGTTGGTTTATTTAAAGGCGTTGTTGGGATTGTTTTAATTTTGACGACGAGATATATTGCCAAGAAGTTAAAGCAGGAGACATTATTTTAAATTGTCTAGCTTAGAAATGGAGGGATAGTGGTTATGAAATCACATAACACACCACTAGGAAGAGTTTTTGATGTGTTTAACCATATCATTCTAGCCTTAATTGCACTTGCGATGATTGTTCCGTTTATGTATGTTATTGCAGGCTCGTTTGCGACTGAAGCAGAGCTAGCAAGGAGACCGTTCTTTATTTTTCCAGAAACCTTTACAATGAGCGCTTATCAATATATCTTCTCAACAGCGACATTTGTGCGAAGTATTGGTGTATCCATCTTTGTAACAGTAGCTGGAACGGTAGTTAGTTTAGCATTAACGTTAACGATGGGGTATGCACTATCGAAAGCACGGATTATTGGACATCAATTTTTTATTTACCTTGTCATTTTCACGATTATTTTCCAAGGTGGAATGATTCCAACATATATTTTAGTACGTGATCTAGGTTTATTAAATTCTTTATGGGCGCTTATTATGCCAATTGCGATGAATCCGATGTGGCTCATTATCGTCATTTCCTTCTTCCGTACACTCCCACGTGAGCTGGAGGAATCAGCGCGGATTGATGGTTGTACCGATATCGGAGTTTTTTGGAAGATTGCCCTGCCATTATCAAAGCCAATTATTGCGACATTTACATTATTTTATGCAGTGCAATACTGGGGCGACTATTTCAATGCCCTTCTATATATTTCCGATTCAACAAAATATCCGGTCATGCTGCTATTGCAAAACATTATGACGATGGCTGATATGCGTTTTGGTGAAGTGGATGCGCTTATTGATACACCAGATGAATCGTTGAAGCTTGCTGTTATTGTTGTGGCAACGATTCCAATTATGTTTGTTTACCCATTTTTACAAAAGCACTTTGCTAAAGGGATGTTGTTAGGATCGGTGAAAGGATAAAGAAAGCCGTTTTAACAATTAAGTTCGTACTTTTACTGGAGAACGTTGAATCCCGTCCTTATCTCTATTTCCAATGATAGTTGTAGGAGTGATATTTATGGAGAGCTATATTCATTTAAATGAAAGTATTTATGCGAAAGTCAATCAGCGCGTAGAGGAAGCATTGGCGATCATTACGAATCGGTATATCGGGCAAAATCCAGCGCATCCAATGGTTTATCGAGCATTTAGTAACGATGGATTGATGCGATTAAAGGATTATCGATATGAATTTAATTTTGGTGAACGATTCCCTTATTGTCAAAATGGACAGTTTATCTATGCGTGGGGAAAGCTCTGGCAGGATGAAGAGGCTGAGTTCATGTTTGCGCTCAATTGCTATGGCCCGGTGCATATCTATTTGAATGGTGAATTCGTGTATCGCTCGACGATTGTGGAAGAATTAGATCCAAAGAAAAGAGTCGGCTTTCGTTTCACATTGAAAAAAGGCTGGAATCATTTTGTGCTGCGCTTTGAGAAAACGACGTCCGGAATCGGCGGGATATTTGGAACCGGTTCATTCAAACGACATCCGATGCATGTTCTTTCTCCAACACATGAAAGAGAGGGGCAGGAGGGGTGGATATTCACAGAGCCGCTCGCTCAACCGTTAGAATGCTTGCCTGAAGAGGGAACGGCATCTGATGTAGAATGGCTTCCTGCAATGGATTGGGGGCAGGATCAAAGAAGGCAATTGACGAGATTGTTTGGAAGTGAGGTCGGTCAAGTCGCTGCTGCATGGACGAAGCTAGTGGTGCCTTATACGAGTCAACAACAGGTTACGTTAAAAGGGTATGCCTATGGTGCGATGACACTATTGATTAATGATCAAACCGTTTTCGAAACAAAGGAAGATCAAGAAATCGTTGTTACTTTACCGTTGTCTTATGGGGAACACGATGTAACGGTAATATGTACGTGTGTAAGTGAACAATGGGGCTTTGAGCTTGAGCCTGTTCAAGAGAGTGTTACCTTTACACTTCCGTACCCTGTAAAAGGGGCAAGAGAAAGCTGGCTCTATCTAGGAAGCTTCGCGACGAAGGAGCACGTGGATTTAAAAGAAGCGAAACGATTGGATACAGTCGTTGCAAGTACGAATGGTCCAACGTTTTGGCGCTTAGATCAACCGAATACGTGGGTGAGACCATATTTAGAAAACCGTCTATTTGGAAAATGGGATTATCCGTTAGGGGTGACGCTATACGGCCTCATCCAAACAGGGAAAGAGTTAGAACGAAAGGATATTATCAATTATACGCTGCAGCATATTGAAACGAGCACGTCATTGTATCAATATTCCTTGTGGGATAAGGAGCAATACGGTGCAGCCGGCGTGAATAATCAGCTGTCGGCGATCGACAGTCTTGATGATTGTGGTTCCTTCGGTTCAACGATGCTTTTGGCAACCGAAACAAGATCCATTCGTGATGCGGCTCGGATTGCCGATGATATTGCTCATTATATAACGAATGTCCAAGATCGACTATCTGATGGTACACTCTATCGTCGCTTTGGTAGTGTTCCGTTTATGAAGGATACGATTTGGTGTGACGACCTTTATATGAGTACACCATTTTTATGCCGCTATTATAAGAAAACAGGAGATCTCTCTTATTTAGAAGATGCGGCCAATCAGTTTCTTCATTATAAACAATTGATGTATATGCCAGAAGAGAAAATCATGTCACACGTGTATGATTTCAAGTTTGATACAGCAACGAATGTACCGTGGGGACGGGGGAATGGCTGGGTATTATTCTCACTTTCAGAGCTGCTAGAAGTCTTACCAGAAGATCACTCAAAGCGCCCTGCATTAATGAGCTTTTTTCGTGAGCTATGTGAAGGCTTCCTTGCCCTACAAGGAGAACATGGCTTATGGCATCAAGTATTGACTGATCCAACATCATACGAGGAAACATCTTGTACATCGATGTTTATATACGGGTTTGCACGTGGCGTTCGATATGGCTGGCTAGATGAGGAAGCGCCATATATCGATGCGGCCTTACAAGGCTGGGAAGGCATGACAAGAAGAGCGATTGATCAATATGGCAATGTGTATGGTGTGTGTCAAGGCTCTGGATATGCGTTTACGACAAGCTATTATCGTGATGATTTATCATGGATTTTAAATGATACACACGGAATCGGAATTGTCTTATTAGCTGGGATTGAGCTATTAAAGTTAAAAAAATCATTGCATGAACGTAACGAAGCATTTGTTGGTCTATAAAGTGCAAACGAGGTGACCTATGAAATCTGACTTACATGAAGCCTTTCAAAACCCGGGTCATGAATTTTCACCGATTCCGTTTTGGTTTTGGAATGATCGTTTAACGAATGAAGAGATTAAAAGGCAAATTCACGAGATGGACGATAAAGGGGTCAATGGATTTGTCCTACACCCCCGAATTGGTATCCCAAAGGATATTGGCTATTTGACCAATGAATTCATGGGATATGTGAAGGTCGCTGTTCAAGAAGCGAAGCAGCTAGGGATGTCGGTCATCCTCTATGATGAAGCGATGTATCCGTCTGGATCGGCTAAAGGGATGGTCGTCAAGCGCGACCCGGAATACGCTAGTCGAGGATTAAAAGTTGTTGAGCTTCCTTGTGAGGGGCAAAAGGAGTACGCCATCGATCTGGACGAAGAGGAGCGACTGCTGGCTGTCTTTGCGGCGAAAAAAATAGACGGACTGGCGCTTGTCCCAGATTCGATACAAGAGCTTAAGATTCATGAGAAGACGGTTCGATTTGTTGAACCTGAGGATGGTGGACGATGGGTTATTCTTACTTTTATTGAAACGAATTCGGGAGGTAATATACGCGGTATCCATTTCGGTGAGGATGACGGGGAGGAACATGCCCCACCATCAGCTGATCTACTCAATCCACAAGCGGTCAAGGCGTATATCGATATCACGCATGAGCGTTATTATGACGTGCTTCAAGACGAGTTTGGTGAAACGGTGATCGCGATGTTTACTGATGAGCCTGACATATTAGGTCGCAATGCAAAAGCAGGCGTCAAGCCGTGGACAGGTGGCTCATTCGCTTGGTATGAGCAGTATGGTGGAAAGAAGGGTGACCTTCCAGCATTATGGTATGATGTGGGAACAGAAACCGCCTCGATGCGTAAGCGTTATGAGCAAGCGGTCTATCAACGCCTTTCCGCCGTTTATTATGAGCCATTAAGTCGCTGGTGTGAGGAGCATGGGATTGCTTTAACGGGACACCCAGCGGAAAGTGATGACATTGGCTTACTGGATCATTTTCAAATACCTGGACAGGATGTCGTTTGGCGCTGGGTCGCACCGGAAGAAGGCAAAGGGATAACAGGACGCCACTCGACCGCTGGAAAATGCTCAGCCGATGCAGCACGGCATCGTGGGAGAAGAAGAAATGCTGATGAAGTGCTCGGTGTTTGTAGCAAAAAAGGTGGATGGGATCTTTCAGCTGGTGATATGAAGTGGTATTTTGATTGGTTGTTTGTTAGAGGAGTTAACCTGATCATTCCTCATGCCTTTTACTATTCAATTGATGGAAAAAGACGGAGTCACGAGCGTCCGCCCGACGTTGGGATGCATAGTAGCTGGTGGCCTTATTACCGGTTCTTTAGTGATTATATCAAGCGTTTAAGCTGGCTCATGACCGATAGTGTGAACACGACGAAGGTCGCAGTTCTTTGTCGAGAGAATCACTTGCCGTGGGAAATTGTGAAGCCATTTTATGAACAGCAAATCGAATTTAACTATATAGAGGAAGCTCTCCTATTGTCTGAGGCTGAAATTGTGGATGGCTTGATTCAAATCGAGGCACAATTGTATTCTACCGTTGTCATAGACGGTGGTTATTTGCTTGAGGAAAAGACGAAACAACAGTTACGGGACTGGATCAAGCAAGGTGGAACGGTGATCACCGTTGGAGAAGAACGAATCGTGGAAGGAGCGGTCATCGTTTCAAAACCTGAAGAAGGATCGAATCGGTTAATCGAGTCCGAACAGCAAACCGTTCGATTAAACCCACGATGCTCTAATATTCGGATCAGTCACGTTGAAAAGGAAGATCACTCCTTCTACTTGCTTGTCAATGAAGGCGATGAGTCATTCAATGGTACGGTCACATTACGTGAAACAGGTACAGTTGAGCTGTGGGATGCATGGTCGGGAACGACAGAGGAGCTTGGTCAAGTGAAGGAGATTCCTATCACCTTACATCGACGTGAGAGTATTATAGTGATGGTCGACCCTAATGATCGAGAGTCGGTCACAAGAGCTCAAGTACCGAAAAAGGAACCGATTAGAATGATTGAGCTAAATCAAGAGTGGACGGTATCAGGAGAAGCATTCGAAAGACAAACGACCGCGTTACGATCATGGACAGAGTGGACATCAATGACCTATTACTCAGGAACGCTCACCTATAGGACGACATTTCATTTGCAGGAAACGATTGAGCAGGCTGTCATCGATTGTGGTGAAGTCGACGAAATCGCCAAGCTGACGGTGAATGGAGAAGAAGTAGGCGTAAAGATGTGGGCACCTTATACGTTTGTGCTAACAGGCTTGTTACGTGAAGGAGAGAATGTGATCGAGCTTGCTGTGACGAATAGTAAGGCGAATGAAATGGACCAGGTCGCTTTGCGTTCCGGGTTGATCGGGCCTGTTACGGTTGGGATGTTTGGGGGTTAATACCCTTCAGGTTCATTGAAGAGGCTTTTCACGAGTGAAGTAAACTTGTGAGAAGCCTTTTTATGTTTTAGTACTTCTCTGATTCATTGTTTTAATCGTTTGATTTATTGGTGAGGCAATATTAATCATAGGCTATTATCGGTTTTCTATAAATATTTCAAACTATCGTTTGAAATTAAATTAATCAAGAGAAAATTACTTCTGGAGTATGTGATATATTAGGATAAAAGCAAGGAAGGTGATAACTATTAATAACTAATATAGACGTTAAAAAGTTAATTAAATCAGAGTCATATAATATATTTGTAGTTACTTCCTGTTCACTGGAAATAAAAAGAAGAAAAGAGTGATGACTTTGATAAAGGTATTAATTGTAGATGATGATCAACTGGTTAGAAAAGGTTTAATGTTTGTTATCCCTTGGAAGCGATTTGGGATGCAAGTTGTTGGTGAAGCAAATAATGGTCAAAAAGCGTTAGATTTTTTGGGAGGTCATAAAGTTGACCTTATTATAACTGATTTAAATATGCCTGTTATGTCGGGTATTGAATTGTTACGCATTGTACATGAAACATATCCGGATATTTTCATCGCGGTCTTAACTTTACATCAAGATTTTGAGTATATACAAGAAGCTCTTCGTTTAGGTGCAATTGATTTTATTACGAAGGTCGAAATTGAATTAGATTCAAATAAGTTAGATCAAGTGATGGGGCGAATTTGCAAGCGAATTACTGACAAGAAACAAGTGGCTAGACAGCAAGTAGGTCACAATTCATGGTTTTCGATAGATAGAGGGTTTGCTATTTTTCTAGAAGAACGATCAGAAAAGAAGAAATGGCTTGATTTAAATGTTAATCAAGAAGATATTATAGTCGAAACAGTTGACCCATTATTTTTGTTTTGTACAGCCTTTGACCATGTGAATTTTCAGGAAAGGAACAGTTCTGATAGTGTTATTTTGGAAGTGAGAGGTATAAAAGAAAAACGTTATAATGAAGTCTTTCCTTTATTATTAGGCTATAGAGATAAGTTGATTTTTTATCATGATTCGTCTCAACTGATCAAGAAATCAATTGGAGATATTGAAAAGGAAAATCATGATTCAATCAAGGAAATAGCTAAAATCAAAAAGGAGCTTTTTGATTTTAAATGGGTGTATCAGTTAGAAGAATATGAAACTATAGTTAGTAATTTAGAAGCACTTCAGTTACATCCGGATGAAATCTTTAAGCTATTGTATGAAATGCTCGTGAAATGGGAAGAGGGGTATCCTTATATTCCTTTACACTCTATGGAAAGAGATTTTCATTTTTATCAATGGAAAGAAGTTGTGAATTGGCTAGAGCATTTTAAGTATATGATTAAAGTGGTTGCTGGAAGTCGTTATTCTGTTGAAGTGGTCAATAGTATCTTACAAGCAACCAAACTAATTAAAGAACAGCTACAACAACCTTTAACTGCAGATGAAGTAGCGAGGATGGTTAACATGAGTCGGAGTTACTTTAATAAATGTTTTAAGGAGATTATCGGGAAATCTTTTCATCACTATTTAAGGGAACTACGTATAGAAAAAGCGAAAAGAATGATTGAGCAAACGAAAGACCCTGTTCATATCATTGCCGGTGAGATTGGCTATTTAGATGAAAAATATTTTAGTCGGATCTTTCGTGAGCAGACAGGCTTTCTACCTAGTGAATATCGTAAAAAACATAGAAGCGGTGAAAGATGGCTATAGTCAGTATGAAATTTGGCTTAAGAGTGAAGTTTATTTCATAAAAAAACAATCAATCCTCCCCCTTATATGTGTTAATTGTCATAAATGTAAGCGCTTTAAAAATGTTAAGATACTTACTAAGGAAAGAGGTTATCATGAAGTTTATCTTATTAGTTCATATGATAAGGGGAGACGTTAATATGAAAGTACTCGTTATCGGTGAAGTGCTAGTTGAAATAATGAGGCCGCTTGTTGGTGTTTCATTAGGTGAAAGAAGTTCATTTATAGGACCTTATCCTAGTGGAGCACCAGCTATATTTATATACAAT
The DNA here is from genome assembly GCF_041821005.1 of Halalkalibacter sp. AB-rgal2. Lineage (NCBI taxonomy): Bacteria > Bacillati > Bacillota > Bacilli > Caryophanales > Bacillaceae > Halalkalibacter > Halalkalibacter sp. AB-rgal2. Next base: position 68,670 of record NZ_JBGUAV010000020.1, on the reverse strand, counting down.
TTAACGACATTAGGGAGCGAAGGGGGGATTATATCTAAGGTTGGGCAAGATGTGTTTGGAGACCTGTGTGTTAACCATTTAGAAATGTCAGGTGTTGATGTCAGTTGTCTGAAGAAAACCGATATACCAACAGGAGTCGCTTTTGTGACGTATTACAAGGATGGTAGTAGAGATTTTCTTTATCATATTCGTAATGCTGCTTGTGCCCATGTTACCGATGCCGATATTCACGATAAATGGATTGATGAGTACGATTGGATTCATATAAATGGCTCTTCATTGTGTATGAATCAATCTATGCGAGATGTAAATCTTAGGGTTGCAAAGAAAATGAAAGAAAAGGGCGGAATCGTTAGTTTCGATCCAAACATAAGACCTGAACTCATGGTATCACAATCGATTTCTACTACTATTCATGACATTCTTCTCTTGTGTGATTATATTATGCCAAGTACAGGTGAGGAATTGATTATTACAGGAAAAACGAATCGTGAAGAGGCGATAAATGCTTTACTTAATTACGGTATTAAGCAAGTGTTTTTAAAATTAGGGAAAAACGGTTCTGTCGCTTATAGTCACAATAAAATTGACTTTGTCCCTGCTTTTAATATTGAAGAAAAGGATGCGACAGGAGCTGGGGATTCTTATTGTGCAGCAATTGTATATGGTCTAATTAAACGATGGGAAGGACAAAAGCTGTTAACTTTTGCGAATGGTTTAGGAGCAATAGCGGCTAGTCACGTAGGCCCAATGGAATGGAAGATGAATGAGCGAGATGTTTGGAATTGTATAAAGAAATACAAGGTTTAAATTCTGAATATTAGGAAAAATCAATTATTTTTCATAAGTTGTTTTTTATGACATTTCAAAAATACATGATAAAAAAGGGGAGTAATGACGTGATGAAAAAATGGTCATTTGTTGTTTGTACGTTGGTTTTATTTATGTTTTTAGTGGCGTGTAGTGAAAGTGGAACGACTGATGGAGTTGATACAGATGAAAACGGTGTGAGTAATGAATCTTCTGATCAAACAATCGTTAGAATGTGGTTTGGTCGTGAACAATTTATTCCTGAGGATAGATTTGAAACTTTCCATGCAGAAAACCCTGATATTAAGGTGGAGTGGGATGTTATCCCATTAGAGCAAGCTGTGGCAGATTATTTAAGGAATCATAATGCTGGTAATGCTCCTGATATTGTGCAAATTTTTCATGAATATTCCCAAACGCTTGCCGTTCAAGGAGCTGCATTAGATATGACACCTTATTATGAACAATGGGAACAGGAGGACCCAGAAAGCTTTAATAAATTACTGCCACAAGCATTTAGCATTCCAAGCTTTGAGGGAAGACCGTATGGTTTGGCAGTACATGCAGCACCTTATTGGATGGCATATCGTACAGATTGGTTTGAGGAAGCAGGAATTGAACAGCCAGAAACATGGGACGATGTCCTTAATGCGGCAAGAACGTTAAAAGAGGGGGGATATTTAGACAATAATCAATATGGCTTTGTACTTCCTGGGGATCGCACCTCACCTCCGCTTTGGTTTTCTGCTATGTTTATGTCAATGGGTGGACAATATTCTGATACTGGATTGCCGCTTGTTAATTCAGACGCAGGTAAGTATATTGTGGATTTCTATCAAACGTTAGTTAAAGAAGAATTGACTAGTAATGAAGTTCTTTCTTGGGCTTCTGGTGAGATGCGTGGGGCCTTTATGAGTGGTAATGCCGCGATGATTCCCGAGGCATTTAATATGTTCGCAGCGTTTGCGGGAGAATTGGAATATGGCACTGAATGGGAAGGGATGGTTCAGCCTTATCGTTTAGGAGCAGAAGACGATTTTAGAGTAAATATGTTCAGTTGGCCGCTAATCGTCAATTCGGATACAGACCACCCAGAAGAGGTGTTGAAAGTTTTACAATATTTAACTGATACAGATATAGTACGAGAAGTGGCAATTAACTATCAGCCAACGACAAATACCGAAGTAATGGAAGAATACTATCAAGTCAATGAATGGGCGCAGGGGTTTGAGGATGATTTTTCATCTGGAGTTGTATTACCTAGTCATTTACGTCAGCCAGAAGTATATAACATTCTAAATGATATGACACAGGAAGCTCTAAGTAATGTTGATCGAGACCCTGCAGATATTGTAACGGAGTATCAAGAAAAATTAAATGAGTTAGATGATTAACGGATTGAGATAAAGTATTAGTAATGGGTTGGCTACATTAAATAGCCTAATGAGGAGAAACTCTCCTCATTAGGTGTGTAGTGAACGTAACGGCTGTCTAGGTCTACAGTTCCGGTATTTAGAAGGAGGTAGTGTTTAGTGAAAAGTAACTCACAGGCCAGTATACAATCTAATTTGCATCCGAAAAAAAGTCGACAATGGGATGTCCTTAAGAAAAGGTCTGTACCTTATATATTGATATTTCCAGCTCTGTTGTTTGTTGTTGGTGTTTTGGGATATGCCGTAATTGCTGGTACGTTAATGTCCTTTTTTGATGTTGATTTGAATAGACCTGGATCTCCATTTGTTTGGTTTGATAATTATAGTTATTTATTTACAACACCGATATTTATTGAGTCGTTATTAAGGTCATTAGTATTTGTTTTTGGGAGTATTATCATCGGTTTAAGTTTAGCAATGATTTTTGCCTTAAGTTTGTATAAAGCTAAAAAGTTTAGCAATTTTTTTAAAGGGTTAGCATTAGTCCCCTTTTTAGTCTCAGGCATTGCAACGGCGATTATGTTTCGTTTTGTGTTTAGTGGAGATGTCGGTATTATCAACATGATTTTAACAATGATTGGCTTCGAGCCTATTCTCTTTTTATCCACACCTAATTGGGCTTTATTTGTGACTATTTTAGCCAATGTTTGGTTTGTCTGTCCGTTTGCCACACTGATTTTATTAGCAGGTATTCAATCGATTGACCAAGAGATGTTTGAAGCCGCGATTGTTGATGGCGCAACAAAGTTGACAATCTTTTTTAAAATTATCCTACCACTGATATCTCCAATGATGGGGATTAGCTTGATTTGGCTAAGTTTTGCTAGCTTTAATATGTTTGATGTTATTTTACCACTAACGGGTGGAGGGCCAGGAAGAGCGACTGAAGTGATGGCTGTATATATGTATAACGTTGCTTTTGATGAACTTAAGTACTCACTTGGAAGTGCAGTAATGGTTATTATTTTACTATTCAATGTTATTACCAGCATGGTTTATTTGAAAATATTCAAAGTAACGGAGTGATCTGATGAACAAAAAATCATTTTCTCTAACGAATATCAAAAAAGGGGTAAGTGAGCGCATATATTGGGTCCCATTATTAATTTTGACTATGTGGACTATGATTCCATTAATATGGGCGTTATCAGCTTCCTTTAAAACACCAGTAGAAGTTTATAAAACTCCACCTTCATTAATCCCAGAATCGTTTAATTTAACAAACTATATAAGGGTTTTTGAATATGAGAATTTCTTTCGCTATTTATTTAATAGTACGTTCCTAGCTATTGTCTCAACAGTATTAGCGGTGACAGTTAGTATTATTGCCGGATATGCGTTTGCTCGCTACGCTTTTAAATGGAGACACATTTTACTGCTATTTATATTAGTCCCACGTATTTTACCTCGTGCAGCACTTATAGTACCGCTATTTACCGGGATGACTGCCGTTGGGTTATATGACACATATCTTGCGTTAATTTTAGTCTATACAGCTTCAGCAGTTCCTTTAGCGACATGGATTTTAGCAGGGTTTTTTAAGGTTATTCCTAAGTCGTTAGAAGAGGCTGCTGCAATCGATGGAGCAAGGCCTTGGCAAATTATTTGGCATATCGTGATGCCGATTTCCTTACCAGCGATCATTACGGTTAGTATTTTTTCATTACGTGAGGCATGGAATGAATTCCCCTTTGTGTTGTCGTTAACTTCTTCATCAGAAATGAGAACTTTGCCATATCAGTTATTCATGCTAAGGGACAGTATTGGTATTCAAGAGTGGCCGATTGTTTTAGCTTTTGCTATTGTGACCATTTTACCACTTCTCATTTTGTACTTAATTTTTGAAAAGCGTGTGGTAAGTGGTATTGTCGGTGGAGCCGTTAAATAAATCTAAATACTTTCTTAAGGGGGTTATCGGCAAATGGGGTTAGCTAATTTGAATGATGTATTAATTGACATATCAAAAAAGAAAAAGGCTGTTGGTGCGTTTAATGCTCATATTCTAGATATGATTCCAACTCTTGTTGAATTGGCTGAACAAACTAAATCTCCTTTCATTATACAAATTACAGAAGAAACTCTTCGTTTCAGTGGCTTAAAGCATGTTTTGAATGTTGCACGTAGAGCGATTGAGGAAGTAGATACTCCAATTGTTCTTCATTATGATCATGGGAAAAATATAGATAGAATTAAAGAGTGTATTGATGCTGGATTCACCTCAGTTATGTATGATGGGTCAAAACTGTCATTTTACGAAAATGTAAAAAATACGATCGAAGTTGTTCAATACGCTCATCAATATGGTGTAACAGTAGAAGCTGAGTTAGGTCACGTTGGAATGGCTAATAAATTGATCGAGAGCGAAGCTGGTGTATTGACAATACCTGAGGAAGCTAAGGAGTTTGTTGAACATACGAGCATTGATGCTTTAGCAGTTGCTATTGGGACGGCTCATGGCATATATAAAGGTCCAGTTCAGTTAGATATCGATAGGTTAATGGCTATTAGAAAGCAAGTATCGATCCCGTTAGTTTTACATGGGGGATCAGGTGTAAATGAAGCAGAGCTGACAAAGGCAATTGATGCAGGTATTTCAAAAGTCAATATTGCATCTGAACTAAAGGCACCATGGGCTTTTGGTTTAAAAGAATTTATTCAATCATCGCCTCACGAAATTGATCCAAGAAAAATTTTGAAGCCTGCACTTGAAAAGTATGAACATGCAGTCTATGAAAAGCTCTGTCTATTAAAATTAATTGATCATGAAAAAAAAGTATGACAGACGCAAAAGAAAGGAGCATATGATGAATTCAGAAGGTCTTTCGGGGATTGCTTATAGCTTTTGTAGGTGGTTTACACGGTTAGCTTTTTTAAATTTTCTTTGGATATGCACGACAGTAGCTGGATTAATTGTTTTTGGCATCTTTCCTGCAACTGTAGCGCTTTTTGCCGTGACGAGAAACTGGATAATAGGAGAACGTGATGAATCGATAGTAAAAGTTTTCTTCCAAGTGTATAAAAGGGATTTTCTGAAGGCGAATAGACTAGGTTTTATAGTGATGGGGGTCGGGTGCGTTCTTTATTATAACCTTTCTTTTTTAAATAATTTAGCTAGTGACATGGTCGTACAAGTGATGTATTTAGGTACATTAACCCTCTCTCTTATTTATGTGATCGTACTAATGTATCTTTTTCCTGTTTTTGTTCATTATGATATTACGATTTGGCGTGTAATAAAAAGCGCATTTATAGTAGGAGTTTCCAACCCGCACTATACATTTTTAATGACCAGTAGCTCTATTTTGATCTACATTCTATTATTTATAGTAGAGTTATTCTTGTTCTTTAGTGTAAGTATAATAGCATTGCTCATCATGTGGTGTGCTTATCAAATATTTGAGAAAATAGAAAATATCAAATTAGAACGAGAATCAGCTTCTTCATGAAAATAATTACAACGCTTACAAAATGCACGGCATAGACTTTTAGAATCATCTATATCTTGAAGGAGAGAAGGTGCTATAGAAAATAATGAGGTTTTATAAAGAACTCACTCTTAGAAAAAGAATTGTTTTTTTATTTTCTCTAGCGGCTTTTATCCCTTTTATATGTACTGTTTTGTTGTCTTACAAGACGATTTATTCTATTTCAGAGAGTAAGTTGGAGGATAAGGTTTTAAGTAATTTAAGACAGGTAGAGTTGACATTGTCTTATGTGCTAGATAGTTTAGATCAAGTGTCTCAGCAATTTGTTTACCCAAGTAGTTTAGCTCTTCAATTGAATGATTATTTGCAAACAGACGATGTTAATCAAAAAATGGTTTTAAAAGAACGGATATCAACTGAATTGGGCTATATTTCATATACAAATGCAAATATGGGTTTAACGGTCTATTTAAGTGAGAATGAGTCTACTTATTTTCAAAACATGTTTATTAAAGATAGTTTTTCTTTTGATGAGCTGCCATTACTTACGGAACGTAGGGGAGATGCTTTTTATGGACCGCATTTAAGTAGTAATCGCTTGGATAATCAGTATGTTATATCTTTGGTTCGAAATGTCGGATTACCGAATAATGATTCAGTCTATTTATATTTAGAGACAAGTGTAGGTTTAACAAAGAGTTTGTTGGATATTAATTCAACGGATAATAATACATTTTACTTAGTTTTAAATGAAACCAGCGACATTATTTTTAGTGAGTTGAATTTTATTTTTCCAGTTAGTAGTACATTTGAAAGTGCTATTGATGGGGAGAAATCAGGATTAGTGGATGAGTATTATTGGTTTCAAAAGCAGAGTGATTTAGGCTGGAGTGTTGTGTCGTTAATTCCGAAGAGTGGTTATGATAAAGAACGCAACCAATGGATTATGCAAATGGTGTTGTTAGCTATTATTTTTGGTTTCTTTAGTTTATTTATTGGTTGGTTGCTTTGGAAAATGGTCTATAAACCTATTCATCATTTTGATAAGGAAATTTCCTTAATTACGAAGAATGAACTCGATGTAAAACCACTACCGACTCATATCCCTGAATTTGATGAGTTATTAGAACATTTACAAAAAATGAAAAAGCAGATTGCGATACTTATTCATGAAGTGGAAAAGAAGGAGAAAAAGCGAGCAGATTTAGAAATTGAGAAACTTATGTATCAAATTAACCCACATTTTTTAATGAATTCACTTGATACGGTTAGGTGGATAGCGGTACTAAATAAACAAGATGAAATAAATGAGATCGTCTCTTCATTAAATAAATTACTATACTATAATTTGAAAAGGCGAGGAAAAATATCGACGGTAGAAGAGGAACTAGATTCATTACGTCAATATTGCAATTTACAAGAAAAACGTTATCAATTTACGTATAATGTACGAATTCGTGTGCCATATAAGCTATTAAAAACACCTATTCCGATGTTTATTCTCCAGCCGTTAGTCGAAAATTCGATCTATCATGGATTGGGTGATGAGGGAAGGATAGAAGTAGTAGTTATTCAAGTAGATAATGATTTACGAATTACTGTCTGTGATAATGGAGCAGGCTTGACTGTAGAGGAGCGAGCTAACATATTGACTGATGGTAATGATGAAGAAGGTTTAGGTATAGGGTTAAATTATGTAAAAAGAATGTTAAAGAATCATTATCAAAATAAGGCAAGTTTAAACATCGAGAGTCGAAAAGGGGAAGGAACGAAAGTTATGTTGACATTACCAATAAATCAATGAGAATATTTGCATGTTCATAACACAATGGAAGTAATGGATATGTTAGGCTCTTTAAGGATAAAAAACATTTCCACACCAAAAAACTTCCCTATATCCATGCCCAAAGAAAATGTTTTGACATACATTAGTTAATAATAGGCTAATGAACTAGTGCGAGCGTATAAACTAGTGAAAAATGAGTCTTTCATTTGGGAGCGGTAGTGTTACAATAAAAAGGGAAAATGGATGTGGAGGTTGAATATGAAAATAAAACTTGGGTTATTATACGGTGGGAAATCGGCTGAACATAAAGTATCATTACAAACAGCCAAGGCAGTTATTCAAGCATTAGACTTAACAAAATATGAAATTCATCCCATATATATATCAGAAACAGGTGAGTGGATCAGAGGGGAGCAGTTGCAACGCCCGGTCGAGGATGTGGAGGAGCTCCAATTAAAAGAAGGAGATACAGTTTCTCCAGTTGCATTGAACTCAGAAATCTTTCCGGTTTCAATCCATCATGAAACGACTGCTGATAAAATTGATGTCGTCTTTCCATTGCTTCACGGTCCGAATGGGGAAGATGGGACGGTGCAAGGCCTATTAGAGCTGTTAAATCTCCCTTATGTCGGCAATGGCGTACTAGCATCTGCTGCTGGCATGGATAAGGTGATGATGAAAAATATTTATGAGCAGGCAGGAATTAAGCAAGCTAACTACGTATCCTACATTCGTACCGATTGGGAAAAGAACACGGAAGAAGCGTATCAAAACGTTGAAAAAACACTTAGTTACCCGTGCTTTGTGAAGCCAGCGAACTTAGGATCAAGTGTTGGGATTAGTAAATGTAACGATCGAGAGAGCCTAGAAAGTGCTTTTAAGGAAGCCTTTGAATATGATCGTAAAATTATTATTGAGGAAGGAATCGACGGACGAGAAGTGGAAATTGCCGTTTTAGGAAACGATGACCCGCAATGCTCGGTTGTTGGTGAAATCGTTCCGAAAACCGATTTCTATGATTATAAAGCAAAATATGAAGATGGAGACACGGGCCTTATTATTCCTGCTGACATTACCGAAGCGGAATATAAAGAAATCAAGCGTGTAGCGATACAATCGTTTAAAGCGCTCGACTGCTCTGGACTCGTTCGTGCCGATTTCTTTTTGACGAAGGACGGCGACGTGCTCATGAATGAAGTGAACACAATGCCAGGCTTTACACCATTCAGTATGTTCCCGATGCTTTGGCAGGAATCAGGCGTTTCATACTCCGAGCTCATTGAGAAGCTCGTTCAGCTAGGAGTAGAGCGTCATGAGGAGAAACAGAAGATTAAATATACCTTTTAAGACATATAAATAGGGATGAGGTTGACTCGACGGTGAGTCAGCCTCCTTTTACTTAACGTATAATTGGAAGAGGATGAATCATTTTTCCAAAAGGAGCGATTGTAATGATAAAGAGAACGTTTAAGGACATTGCTGAATGGGTGAACGGTGATGTGGTTGAACAAAATGGGATTACTGTAAAAGCAGTAGGCGTTTCAACAGATACAAGAACGATTCAAAAGGGAAACCTATATATTCCTATCGTCGGTGAGAACTTCAATGGTCATGACTTTGTCAGTACAGCTATCGAAAAGGGAGCAGCAGGAGCGCTTTGGCAACGAAATCAGCCGAACCCTCCTGCTCATATACCGCTTATTTATGTTGAGGATTCGCTATTGGCATTGCAAGATTTAGCAAAAAACTATATCGCAAGCCTGTCTACAAAGGTCATTGGTATTACGGGTAGCAATGGGAAAACAACGACGAAGGATATGGTCACGTCCGTACTTGCAACGATGTATAACGTTCAAAAGACAGAAGGAAATTACAATAACCATATTGGGTTACCGTTAACCATTTTGCAATTAGAGGAAGACACAGAAATCGCTGTGTTGGAAATGGGCATGAGTGGGCGTGGAGAAATTGAGCTTCTTTCGTCTATTGCTAAGCCCGATGCTGCAATTATTACAAATATTGGAGAGTCCCACTTACAGGATTTAGGTTCGCGTGAAGGGATTTCCGAAGCAAAATTGGAAATTACGGCAGGCTTGCGGGAAAATGGAATGCTTATCATCGATGGTGATGAACCATTATTAACAGAAAAAATCGTAAACAGCCCGTATCAGGTGACGACGGTTGGTCGTTCTGAGGTAAGTGACTATTATCCAATGCAAATTAAGCAGAAGAGTGGAGGTACTTATTTTACGATAGATGGTGAGGGGGAGTTCTTCATTCCTGTTCTCGGTAAGCATAATATTCATAATGCTCTTTCAGCGATCGCGCTTGCGAAGTCGCTGGGGGTATCGAACGCTAATATTAAAAAAGGGCTAGAAATGATGAAGATAACAGGGATGAGGACGGAATTGCTCGAAGGAAAAGCTGGAGTGAGGATCATTAATGACGCGTACAATGCGAGTCCAACTTCTATGCGAGCCGGGATTGAGTTACTGCAGGATTTACAGGGCTATAAGAAAAAAGTAGTCGTGCTCGGTGATATGCTGGAGCTCGGTGAGAATGAAGAATCGTTCCATTATGATGTGGGAAAAGGAATCGACAAAGAGAAAATCGATTATGTTTTCACATTTGGTGCACTCGGCAGAAAGATTTCGGACGGGGCGAAAGAGAATTTTTCAGAGGAGAGAGTCCAGGCATTTAATGACAAACAAGCATTGATTCAAACATTGAAGGGGATCGTTGAAGGGGGAGATATCGTCTTAGTGAAAGGCTCCCGTGGTATGAAATTAGAAGAGGTTGTTGATTCATTAATCGGTTGATACTAAATAAGGCTCCTGCGGAGAGCGCGCCCCCCATCTCGGGAGCGAGGTCGAGGCGCCGTATCGTGGCAACTAAAGCCTGTCGACAGGCTATAAGGATCTTGGCATACGCCAGATCCTTATTTGTATGTTTCAGCATGACGAGAGGGATGTTGGTTTTAGGATGAAGCCGAGCTTGAAGCAGTGACTACTGCTGCAGTTGTCGCAGCCATAACGGCCGCTTGCATGGTTTGCATCGTATCAGAAACGGCTTTGCCGTGTGGGCTCTTTTTCATCAACATATTAATCTTTTCTTTTGCTTGCTTGTATTCGTCTTTTGAGAAGAGCTGCTTGTCGATTTGGCATGCTTTTAACAAACCAATTAAGCTAAAGATTTGCTCTTCCACCTCCTGATCTTCATTGGATAGGACGGCTTTTCTAATTTTTTCACGAATGCTATCCTCTCTGCCAGACTGAGTGGAAGGGTACACGTTTTTAGTGAAAAGAAATAACACCTTTTGCTCATCCTTTGTAAGAATCCCTTTTTCAATTAGGCGCTCAACGAAGGGGATATGCTTCTTATGCCAGTTTATGTGAAATCCGAGTGTTTGTACGACACGTTGCAGCTTAGGCGTTTTTCCATAGTATTTGTCTCTTAAATATAGCAATGAGTCGTTTAACAGCTCATCGTTACACTCGATATTCTGTGGTATATGGATAGTTTTGTCTTTTTCGTTATAGTCTAAGTAGCGTTGCATCGTTAATTCCATTAAAACCGCACCAGCTAGGCCATAATGAATGGATTGTGATGCATTCATGTTCATTTTCCCTGTTTGATCATCTAAAGCAATTAATAATAATTTTTCGGCAAGGGTTAACATACGATCAGCCTCCTTAATTATATAGGCGCTGAAAAAGTTTGATTTTAAACTTTTTCGTGTCCTTTTCCTATACTAATAGTACGAGATGATTAGAAGAAAGGTTTCGAGTATGGATAGGCACAAAGCATATTTCTGCGAATAAAGTATAGTATGAGACTCTTCTTGTTTGCCGACAATGAAGTAAGAGGTGATAAAGGTGGTTCGTATCCAATGTAGTGTGTGTAAGCAGTGGTGTGTTGAAACGATCACGTTTCGATCTGTTTCGCTTTGTGATGAGTGCGAAAGGTTTGTGGTTCAAACGGAGATCGGTGAAGGGAATTATGATCAGCTAGTTGATACATTTAGTGAAACACAAAAAAAATAATATGGAGAATGGAAAATGCGTAACCCAACTATGATACATTATAGTTGGGTTATAGAGCGTGTTCAAGATGTAGCGACTCTGCACATGACTGTAAAGTTGTTCGAAAAAGTCCAATATGTATTTTGATCAAGTGTAAAAAGGAAGAAATAAGGTGAAGGAAATGAAGCATTCAAAGCCATTAATTACTGCGATTCAACAGCATATAAAACAGCAACCTCTCTCTTTACATGTACCGGGACATAAAAATGGTCATGTTTTCTCACACGCGCTGCAAGATGATTTTCAATCTGTGCTACCGTATGATGTAACAGAGCTGATAGGGCTTGATGATCTCCATGATCCAACTGGCCCGATAGCTCTTGCGCAACAGAAGGCAGCTGATTTTTATCAAATGGGTGAAACCCATTTTCTTGTTGGAGGGTCAACAGCGGGGAATCTCGCGATGGTGTATGGTTTATTTGAGCGAGGAGATACGGTCCTTTTGCAACGCAATAGCCATAAGTCGCTTTTTCATGCATGTGAGATTGCTGGAGTAACACCGGTCTTGGTAACACCAGAGTATGATGAGCAAACAGGGCAGGGCGTTGGAATAACAGTAGCTATCGTCAGACAAGCACTGGAGCAATACCCGCAGATTAAGGGTGTTATATTAACGTATCCCAATTATTTTGGTGTGAGCATGGACATTCAAGAGGTAATTCAGGAGGCGAAGAGCCAGGGATTAGCTGTACTAGTAGATGAGGCTCATGGGGCACATTTTTCCATTAGTCAGCAGTTTCCCCCGTCAGCTTGTGAATTAGGAGCGGATGTCGTCGTGCAATCTGCACATAAAATGCTACCAGCGTTAACGATGAGTTCTTTTTTACATATAAGTAAGCACCTTCCTATGCAGGTTGCTCATAGTATAAAAGAAGCACTAACGATGTTCCAGTCAAGTAGTCCATCCTATTTGCTAATGGCCTCACTTGATGGTGCTCGCGAGTTTGCAGAAAGGTTAACAGAAGAAGACATTGAAAATATCTTGGCAGGGATCAATGCTAGTAAGCGAGAATTAAATACTATAAAACAGATTAAAGTGATAGAGTCGAGCAATCAAAGCTATCATTATGATCCGTTAAAAGTTACAATTAGATCAAGAACTGCATTATCAGGCTATCAGCTACAGGAAGTGATGATGGAGTGTGGCATGTACGTTGAATTAGCAACAGAGCGAGATGTTCTGTTCGTGTTTGGTTTGGCTCCCGTACGCTTGGACACAGATGTGCTAGATAAGCTAAGAGAAAAGCTTTCTATCTATTCTGTCGTGAACGAGGAAGATTCAATTTCTCTCTCATCCTGGGTGTCAGATGTACGTTTTACTGAAATGAAACTCGGTCGAGTTAATCAGCTTCAGCAAATAAGAATTCCACTCACTGAAGCGTGTGGACGAATGTCATTAGAGTCGTTTATTCCGTACCCACCTGGGGTTCCCGTATTGCTACGAGGAGAGGTTATTCAGCAAGGGACGATTGACTATATTCAACAATTAGCCGATGCGGGTGCTCGTTTTCAGGGGAAGAAACGAGTGGGTGAGGTTTTAGTAGTAGATTCGGAGGAAAAAGAATGAGTAAAGGTTTGTTTATAACAGTAGAAGGTGGCGAAGGTGCGGGGAAGACGACGGCACTTGATCGCCTTGAGGAAGAGCTTGTCGGAAGAGGTTATGACGTGTTACGGACGCGTGAGCCAGGAGGTATTCGAATTGCGGAACAGATTCGCGAGGTGCTATTGAATACAGACCATAAAGAAATGGATGGTCGAACAGAAGCACTCCTCTATGCCGCAGCGAGAAGGCAACATTTAGTGGAGAAGGTCTTACCAGCTATTGAGGCGGGGCAAGTCGTACTTTGTGATCGATTTATCGATAGCAGCTTGGCCTATCAAGGGTATGCGCGAGGCATTGGAATGGATGCGATCCAGTCAATCAATGACTTTGCGATTGATGGATGTATGCCTCAATTGACGCTTTTCTTTGATGTTGATCCGAATGTAGGCTTACAACGAATAGCGGCTAATCAAGAGCGAGAAAACAACCGACTTGATCAGGAAAAGAAAAGCTTTCACGATCGTGTTCGTCGAGGCTACGAGCTATTGTTAGAGCAATACCCTGATCGTATAAAGAAAATAAATGCTAATGAAGATGTTGAAATGGTTTATCGTATGGCTTTGGAAGAGGTAGAGACTTTATTAAAAGAGTAAATAAATGGTCGGGGGTTTTTGGGGGCTAACTCAAAGCCGCTTCCATTAAGTGTTACGACTATATCATTCTTAGAGGTTAAATGAAGGGAGCTGAAAGTTATGAAGCTAATTATGGCGGTTGTGCAAGATAAGGATAGTGTGAAGTTATCTGATGCGCTAGTGAAAGCTGATTATCGAGCGACGAAGCTTGCGAGTACAGGTGGATTCTTAAAGGCCGGAAATACAACTTTTCTCATTGGAACAGAAGACGAGAACATACAGGACGTTATGCGAATAATAAAAGAGAACTGTGAAAGCCGTGACCAGCTCGTTGCCCCTATTTCACCGATGGGTGGGAATGCTGATTCATACGTTCCATACCCTGTCGAAGTACAAGTTGGTGGTGCTACGGTGTTTGTGTTACCGGTTGAACAGTTTGAACAGTTTTAAGGAGTTATGATATGAAAACATGGCAGCAGTTAGCAGAAATACAGCCAAGAGTTAGTGGCATCCTCATGAAAACGTTAAAAAAGAACAGGTTAGCTCATGCTTATCTCTTTGAGGGTAGTAAAGGGGCAGGAAAAAAAGACGTAGCTCTTCAACTAGCGAAGAGCTTCTTTTGCGAGAGTCTTGAAGAAACTGAGCCGTGCCAGCAGTGTTTGTCATGTCGTCGAATTGAACATGGCAATCATCCAGATGTACATATAATCGAACCAGATGGTCAATCGATAAAAAAACAACAAATTGAGCATTTACAAAAGGAGTTTGCGTACCGTGGTGTCGAATCTATAAAAAAGGTCTATATCGTAGGAGATGCTGATAAGATGACGGCAAGTGCGGCTAATAGCATTTTGAAATTTCTTGAGGAGCCAAATGGAACAACGTTAGCCGTTCTTATGACTGAGCAAGGAAAAAATATTTTGCCGACTATTCAGTCGAGAAGTCAGCTGCTAAGCTTTGCCCCGCTGGCAAGAGAGCCATTTATCCAATTTCTAATAAATGAGGGTATTTCTAGAACGAATGCTCATTTATTGGCTAGCTTAACAACAAGTTTTGACCAAGTGAAGGAGCTCGTTCAAGAGGATTGGATTGCACAAGCACGAAGCGTAGTGATACAATTGATGGAAGAGCTTTACGGTCGACCTTCACAGTTGCTTTTTACGATTCAAGAAAAGTGGTTGGGAACGTTTAAAGACAAAGCTCAGCAAGAAATAGGACTAGATATGCTCCTATTATGGTTTAGAGATCTTTTGTTTGCCAAGGTGGGCAATTTAAATACGGCTTCCTTTGTTGATCAAGTCGATTCATTAGAGAAGCAAGCGCTTCAAAGCTCCCAGGAACGGCTTAGCAGTCACATGGCTGCTGTGCTCGATGCGAAGAAGCAATTGCATGCGAATGTGAATCCACAATTGGTAATGGAGAAGTTAATGCTTTCGATACAGGAGGGATAGAAGATTGCATCAAGTTGTAGGTATACGCTTTAAAAAAGCAGGCAAAATCTATTATTTCTCTCCAGGTACGTTTCAGTTAGAGAAGGATGAAGATGTCATCGTTGAAACCTCACGTGGAGTGGAGTTTGGACGAGTCGTAATTGAAACGAAAACAGTCGGTGAGAATGATGTCGTTCTACCGCTAAAGCAAGTGATTCGAATAGCAACAGCTAAGGATAAGCTTGTGGTAGAAGAGAATCAAGAAGCAGCGAGAAAGGCGTTTCTCGTCTGTTCAGAGAAAATTAATGAGCATCAGCTTGACATGAAGCTTGTTGATGTTGAGTATACATTTGATCGAAATAAAGTGCTATTTTATTTTACTGCTGATGGTCGAATTGACTTTCGGGAGTTAGTGAAAGACTTAGCATCTGTCTTTCGAACAAGAATTGAATTACGTCAGATTGGTGTTCGAGATGAGGCGAAGATGCTCGGCGGGATAGGGCCATGTGGAAGAGTGTTATGTTGTTCTTCCTTTCTCGGTGATTTTGAGCCTGTTTCGATTAAAATGGCAAAGGATCAAAACCTTTCACTAAATCCGGCTAAGATTTCTGGATTGTGTGGCCGACTCATGTGCTGTCTGAAGTATGAAAATGATATTTATGAGGAAGCAAAGAAGATGCTGCCGGATGTTGGGAAAATCATTCGTACACCGCATGGAAAAGGGAAAGTGACAGGTTTAAATTTACTAGAGCACCTCGTTCAGGTCGAGTTAGCTGATGGTGAGGGTATAGTCGAATTTACATTAGAGGAATTAACGAATAAACCGGTTGAAGCCACGGAATAGTGGGGTGGAGTACATCGTGGATAAGAAGGCTGTATTTACGCAAGTGAGTCAATTAGAAGAGCGTCTTGGTGAATTGCATCATGAGTTAAGAGGGTTGAAGGAGCAATTAGCCTATTTAATTGAAGAAAATCATTATTTGCAAATGGAAAACGAAAAACTTCGCGAGCGCCTCGACGTTGATGTCCATGAGGATGATTCTGAGGAGTCGTCTGGAGAGGATAAGAAGAAAAAGCCGTTTGTTGGTGAAGGTTACGATAATTTAGCAAGGCTCTATCAAGAAGGATTCCACGTATGTAATACCCATTATGGTAGCATTCGCGCTGATGGTGAGGATTGTTTGTTTTGTCTCTCATTCCTCCATCAGAAGTAACGGTTTCAACACCATGAAGTGCCCTTAAAAGGTTAGGGATTTACCTTTTAAGGGCTTTTTTTTAAAAAGCTAAGAATGAAAGTATAAAAATCGAGGAAGAAATGTGAGAAGAACTGAAGAAGTTAGCGGGATCATTCAATAAAGAGTGTTGGCTGCTCGTTTACGTTCCACTTCAGAACAAATGAAACCCGTTCGGCTCCGCACAACGCAATTAAGAAAAGCTGCTAACGCGATTTCTTAAGCCAAATAGAACGGAACCTCATTCCGTTAAAAGGGAGAAATACGTCGTTTGGGCGTATGGAGTGGAACGTCATTCCGCTAATGAGCAAAAAAAAGAGAACAGTGAAGCACAAATGGTCAAATAGCGGAATGAGGTTCCGAAAAGGTAGTCTGAAACAGTTTGATAAAGGAAATAACGGAATGAGGTTTCACTAAGGAGAATGAAGGTGGTGCACGGGTAGTGTCGACCCTGTGCGGTTTCTTAAATTTAAAAGTTAGGATAGTATATGATGGAAATAGAATTATTAGAAGGTGAGCGTCTAGATCGGATTGCTGGTACAGAGCTCCGCATTATTCAAAGCAGCGAGGTTTTTTCTTTTTCAATTGATGCGATCTTACTTTCACGATTCGTCCAAGTCCCGATTCGTAAAGGAAGAATTCTTGATTTGTGCTCAGGGAATGGAGTGATTCCAATCGCCTTGACGACTCGTACACAAGCTCAGATTGTCGGTATAGAAATACAAAAGCGTCTCGTTGATATGGCGCGTCGCTCGGTGTTGGTGAATCAATTGGAACATCGTCTTTCGTTTGTGCATGAAAATGTCGTTAATATCCAATTAGAAGGTTCATTTGATGTTGTTACGTGTAATCCTCCCTATTTTCCGACTAACACGAAACGAGATCAAAATATGAATGAATACGTTGCAATCGCTCGACATGAAATTCATTGTACGTTAAGTGATGTTATTCGTGTTGCAAGTCGTTATGTGAAGCATGGAGGGCGTGTGGCCTTCGTTCATCGTCCAGAACGGTTAACAGACTTACTGAATGAAATGCGAGTATGCAAAATAGAGCCGAAACGAATTCAATTTGTTCATGCGAAACCGAGTACAGAAGCGAATATCGTTCTCGTAGAAGGGCGTAAGGAGGGGCAGCCTGGCGTCACTTGTTTGCCACCTATTTTTGTTTACAATGAAGAGGGTAGGTATCATGAAGCTTTTTTACAAATATATGAAGGTGAATTTCGTACGAAGGTAGGGATATAGATGAGACAACAGAAGAGCTTTGTACATGGCGAGGAATTAGGTGTGCTCTATTTAGTTCCAACACCAATTGGAAATCTAGAGGATATGACCTATCGAGCGGTTCGGATATTGGAGGAAGCGGACTTGATTGCGGCTGAAGATACGAGACAAACGAAGAAGATTTGTCATTATTTTGAGATAACGACTCCATTGGTGAGCTATCACGAACATAATCGGAAGGAAGCTGGAACGAAGCTCATAAATGAAATGAAAAGTGGAAAAAAAGTCGCGTTAGTGAGTGATGCGGGAATGCCAGCTATATCTGATCCTGGACAAGAGCTCGTACGAGAATCAATTACGGAGCATATTTCCGTGATTCCATTACCTGGCGCGAATGCTGCCCTAATGAGCTTAGTTGGTTCAGGCTTATCAACGAATTCTTTTCAATTTGTTGGGTTCTTACCTCGTCACGAAAAACGGAGAAAGGAAGAGCTTGAGAAGCTAATCTATCAAGAAGCGACACTGTTATTTTATGAGTCGCCACATCGTTTAAAGGCAACATTAACGACGATGAGAGATGTGCTTGGAAATCGTCCTATTAGTTTATGTCGGGAATTAACGAAGAAGTTTGAAGAGTACATAAGGGGGACGTTAGATGAAGTGCTAGAGTGGACTGTAACGGGTCAAGTGAAAGGGGAATTTTGTATTGTGGTTGAAGGCTTCCGTGGTGAGGTTGAAGCGGACGATTGGTGGGGGGCCTTTACAATAAATGAACATGTTGATCATTATA
Organism: Halalkalibacter sp. AB-rgal2; assembly: GCF_041821005.1. NCBI lineage: Bacteria > Bacillati > Bacillota > Bacilli > Caryophanales > Bacillaceae > Halalkalibacter > Halalkalibacter sp. AB-rgal2. Next base: position 50,281 of record NZ_JBGUAV010000020.1, on the reverse strand, counting down.
TTGCGGCTGGTTTGACATCAAAGGAAGCGATTAAAAAGGTGGCTTTGGAACGTAAACAACCTAAACGTGAGATTTATGCTAGTTATCACCTAAATTAAAAAAAGAATGCATCAAAGGGGGATGTTTGCCCCTTTGGTACATTCTAATCATAATTCCTTATGGGTATTACCCTTTGTTAGATGCTAAATATGACTGTAAATCTTTTAGAATCTCTTCTGCACCTTGAGGGCTAAGGATGATCTTTCCGTTTGCAATAGAAAGATTATCATCAGATACCTCGCCAGTAATTTGACAAGTCATGTTTGGCTTGTATTTCTTTAAGATGATACGATCATGATCAACATAAATTTCTAATGCATCTTTCTCAGCGATATCAAGTGTACGGCGCAATTCAATTGGGATTACGACACGACCTAGCTCGTCAACTTTACGTACAATACCAGTAGATTTCATAGTATATGTCTCCTCTCAAACTCAGTTTGTTTTATTAGTTTCATTTAGTCATTATTCGACATAATTCTTTCTTTTCTTAGAGTACCAGTGTTTCCAAAACAAGTCAAATACTTTTTTACATTATTTAAATATTTTATTGCTAATTGTCAGTGAAAAACCTTAAAAGTAAGTCAATCTCGTAAAAGGAGGTGCAAAAGTATGATCCAATTTAATCCAGATTTACTAGAAAAAATAAGAGATATTAATCATCATTTGGAAGAAACGTATGCTTTTTTAACGAGAGAAAAAGATATGATTCGACAAAAGTTAGCGAAAATTCATACTGATCATAGACAAATCAATCTATTATCGGTTGAAGAGCTGACGGAATGGCTTGATGGTCAAGAAGTAGCTGCAGTAGATGGATCAGTGAATCAAACGAAAGGGGAGTACCCGCACGTTCTTTATTTCTTTCAAGCGCTAGCGAAAACGACAACTGGCCACCAATGCATGTCTTCAGAAATCTATACCCCATTAATGGAAAGAGAAAACAATGAACAAACAACAGCTCAGATACGTTCTCATATGTTAGCTAAGCATGAACTTGAAGTTGCTTACAAGCTTATAGATGAAAGGAGAGTACGGTTACTATTAATGGATGGAGCGCTTTACCATTATCGTATTGATGCACCAAATGAATGGGAACAGCTTCGACAAAAGGCATTGAAGGAAGACGTCTTGCTCGTCGGTGTATCTGAGGAAATTACGACAGAGAATTTGGTGAAGTTAAGTGAATTCTCTTCATATGAACGTTATCCCCACACATATGATCGTGATCTATTATTTGGTGTGCTCAAGCAAGGAGAACTATTGTATATTGAGGAGATCCAGCATAAGGCTGGCTTGCAGTCGGTTTGGGTAAGGTTGAGTACAGATCCTGCGATAACAGGATTTGATATTTTGATGGAGCAAGCCGAGTATCGTGATAGAATTGCAGAAGTTTTGCAAACATTAACACCGAAGGACGGACGTGGTATTCCGCTCTGGTTAGATATGATTGATCGTGAAGTCCGTGTGACAGATTCATTAGTTGAAGCGATGGTAGAGCAATATATTCACCCACAATTAAAGCAACGCTTCTTTACGAAGAAACGTACGAGTAGACCTTATTAAGGAGGGAATCGAATGCAAATAGTAGGTGTAACGACACAGCATGAAGTGTATGTTGCTTCAAAGACACATAAATTTCGTATGAATGAAATGCTCGTTATCGAGGATGACTCTCTCTATCAGCCGAAAGGAGAGGTAGTTGAGACATTCTCTTATAATCGCTATATACCGATGGGCTTTGATAAAGGCATTGCTGATGACCAAGTTTTAAAGACGTTAGAGCAAATAGGTTATGATATTGGCTCTGATGATATCCACTTAGCAAAAGCCCGTCTATTTGAAGAAGCGATTCAACCTATTCAAACAGGAGCACAAGTGAGACACCCTCAATTTAAGGAAATTGAACATTTACTAGTGAAGGCTCAGCCGGATGATGGGTTAATTCTCGGAGAAGTGAAATCAACTGATTTTATTTCAGAGACGTTACCTTCAACATTAACAGGCTTGTTATCGATTCATGATCATAATGGCTTACGCGGACAAAATGGTGTGCCTTTTATCTTTGATATCCGTTCCATGCAGCAATATCCTCATATCGGCGTATTTGGAGGGTCTGGATCAGGAAAGTCCTTTGGATTACGTGTCATGCTTGAGGAGTTAATGAAGCTACATATACCCAGCCTTGTTTTTGATCCTCATTTTGAAATGAACTTCGCTGCACAGACAGAAGGGGTAGAAGGAAGAAGCTATGAGCAGAATTATACGGTTGTGCAAATTGGACAGGATGTCGGTGTAGATTTTTCAGCGCTTACGACTCGAGATGTAGAGCGATTGTTAGCAGCGGCAGGTTCATTAACAGAGTCGATGATTAACGTCATCCAGTCGATTCATAAACGCAAGGATAGCTACCAGTCATTTAGTGATCGGATCGCGCATTTAGCAGAGGCTCTTGAAATGGGGAAACAAAAGGTGGACGGCTCCTTACACGATGGTGGCATGACAAGAGAAGAGATTGAGCGTTATCAATTATTTAAGCGACTACTTGATCAATATGGTAGTTTACCACTTGCATCGATTAAGGGAATTCAATGGAGAGTTCACCGTCTCCACCAAGCCGGTTTGTTCCAGCAAAACATTCGGGCAATTGAAGAAGGAATGTATGCGGGTAAGCTTGTCGTCGTGCAAGGCGCAGTTTGGTTATTGCAAGTGTTCTCGAGCTATGTGATTGGAGCCCTTTATGGAAAAAGGCGAGCGTACCGTGACGCAAAGCTCCAGCATATGCAAGGAGAGTTCTTCCCACCTTTTTTAGTCGTGACAGATGAAGCACATAACTTTGCACCTAAAGGGTTTGATGCACCAGCTAAATCGGTTTTGAAGGAAATTGCTCAGGAAGGACGTAAATATGGGGTCTTCCTTATATTTGCTACACAAAGGCCGACATTGCTTGATGAGACGATTACGGCACAGTTGAATACGAAGTTTGTCTTTCGGACGGTACGTGGAACGGACATCCAAACGATTAAAGAGGAAACCGATTTAACAGCAGAGGAAGGGAAGCGTCTCCCTTATTTACGATCTGGTGATGCGTTTGTATCATCGGCGATTATGGGACGGTCGATGGCGATTCGAATCAGAATGGCTCATTCAACGAGTCCTCATACGTTAAATCCGTTTGATGAACTTGAGGCAATGAATGCAAAAGGAGTAGATGAGCTTATCTCTGCATTGGATGAGCACCTCCCATTTGCTGAGATGGATCTAATGAAATTATTACCACAATTAAACAGTAAAGCGAAAAAAAGCTGGGATGTACAAGCGTGGAAAAAGGAGCTTGAGCGACTTAGCGCTGATGGTTATATTAAAAAAGAGAAAACACCTTTTGCGACCATGTATACACGATCTTGACGACACAGCGTAAATTCGGTATATTTTGGTTATACTATAAGGTGCTATTCAAGAAAGGACGGTTTTCCTTTTTGAATAGCACGTAGAAAAGAATTTGATAGGAAAATTCCGATGAAGGGATGAGTACATCTCATTTGTCTATAGGTAGCATATGCTATGCAGAGAGCTGGGGGAGCTGAAAACCAGTATAGATGATAGGTGGAAGATGGTCCAATGAGGATTGATATGTGAGTGCTAAGCATAAGCATATGACGTTGCTGGCGTTAACAGAGAAGTTCATAACTTCGTAAGCCTTTTTTCTGTGAGGAAAAAAGGGAATTTGGGTGGTACCACGTGAGCGATGCTCTCGTCCCGTTGTGGATGAGGGCTTTTTGTATGCACAAAATGTATAAAAAATAAGGAGGGCATGGGTTATGTCGACAAACAAAACCTTTTATTTAACAACACCGATTTATTATCCGAGTGATAAGCTACATATTGGTCACGCGTATACAACGGTAGCAGGTGATGCGATGGCGAGGTATAAGCGTTTAAGAGGATATGATGTTCGCTATTTAACAGGTACAGATGAACATGGACAGAAAATTGAAACGAAGGCAAAGGAGAAAGGGCTCACACCACAGCAATTTACGGATGAAATTGTGAGTGGGATCCAAGCACTGTGGAAGAAGCTCGATATTTCGTATGATGATTTCATTCGTACGACAGAGGAGCGCCATAAGAAGGTCGTTGAACAAATCTTTGAAAGGTTAATTGATCAAGGAGATATTTACTTAGATGAATATGAAGGCTGGTATTCAATCCCTGATGAAACGTTCTACACGGAGTTACAGCTAGTTGATCCAGTGAAGGATGAGAATGGGAAGATTGTTGGTGGGAAAAGTCCAGATAGTGGTCACCCTGTTGAAAAAGTCCGCGAACAATCGTATTTCTTTAAAATGAGCAAGTATGCCGATCGTTTGTTGACGTTTTATGAGGATCATCCAGATTTCATTCAACCCGAATCGCGAAAAAATGAGATGATTAATAACTTTATCAAACCAGGACTCGAAGATCTTGCTGTATCGAGAACATCCTTTACTTGGGGCGTGAAGGTACCACGTGATCCAAAGCACGTTGTGTACGTTTGGATCGATGCGCTATCGAATTATATTACGGCTCTAGGCTATGGTCACGACGATCAAAGCTTATACGAAAAGTATTGGCCAGCAAATGTTCATATTGTCGGTAAGGAAATTGTTCGCTTTCATACGATCTATTGGCCGATTATGTTAATGGCTCTTGATTTGCCCCTCCCTAAGAAGGTGTTCGGTCACGGATGGTTATTAATGAAGGATGGCAAGATGTCGAAGTCAAAAGGAAATGTCGTTGATCCCGTACCATTAATTGATCGTTACGGATTAGATGCTCTTCGTTATTATCTATTACGTGAAGTACCGTTTGGATCTGATGGCGTATTTACACCAGAAGGCTTCGTTGAGCGTGTTAATTATGACTTAGCAAATGATTTAGGAAATCTTCTAAACCGAACGGTTGCGATGATTAATAAGTATTTTGAGGGTGTCGTACCAGCGTATGTGAAGGATGCTACTCCATTTGATCGCGAGCTAGTGGAAACAGTTGAGGCGACTATTGCAAAGGTGGAAAATGCACTAGAGGATATGGAATTTTCTGTAGCATTAACGGCTATTTGGCAGCTGATTAGCCGTACGAATAAATACATTGATGAGACACAGCCGTGGATGCTTGCTAAGGAAGAGGAGAAACGGGAAGAGCTCGGTTCTGTCATGTATCATTTAGCTGAATCGTTACGGATTACTTCTATTATGTTACAACCATTCATGACAGAAGCGCCGAAGAAGATTTGGCAGCAATTAGGCGTTGTTGAGAATGAAACCGATTGGTCAACGATACATTCATTTGGCAAGCTTACAAGTGGAGTAAAAGTTGAAAAAGGAAATCCGATTTTCCCACGACTAGATGTTGAGGAAGAGGTTGGCTATATTGTTGGTCAGATGGGTGGAACGATGAAATCGGATAACCAAATAGAAGAAATTGAGGACGAAAATGAAATAACGATTGATGACTTTTCGAAAGTAGAGTTAAAGGTAGCAGAAATTATAAAAGCAGAGAAAGTGGATGGTGCTGACCGTCTATTGAAAATTCAGCTCGATGTTGGAAGTGAGAAGCGACAAGTTGTTTCAGGGATTGCTAAGTTTTACACACCTGAGGAATTAGTTGGTAAGAAAGTGGTTTGTGTCACGAATTTAAAACCTGTTAAATTACGTGGAGAACTATCCCAAGGGATGATTTTAGCAGGAACTAAAGGAAAGAAGCTCCAACTAGCGACAATAGATGGTTCATTACCAAATGGAGCAAAAGTAAAATAAAGTTTTGGAAATAGTCTTGCTACGCACCTAATGAGGTGTATGTTGGAAGCCACTGAAAAGTACAAATCGACTTTATCAGTGCCATTGTTTAGACTAGCAATGGATTCACTCGTTGCTCGGGGCTGAGACATAACTAAAGTGTCTATCTGGAAACCCGAACAAAAGATGAACGTAGCGGATGAAATATACGTAGACTCCTGCGGGATGAAAAGCAAGGTCACTGAAAAGCCAAGGGTGAGACCCCGCAGTGAAGCACGAGGAGGCTCACCGGCTTCCCGCGGAAAGCGAAGTATATTTCAGGAGCGGTTTACGTCCACCATCTATCATTGTTCGGCTTTTCTTTTAGTTAAACCACTTTTGTCCCAGCCTCTTTTCAACATAGGCAACGGTTTCGCTCATTGCTTAAAGGGCACCAAAAAAGTTAAAAATCAAACTTTCAGTGCCCTTGTATGTTGCTCTTCATCAAGCTTTATGATTAACTGAATACTATTACGTACAAGGAGAATGGAAATGTTATTTGATACTCATGTACATTTAAATGCTGATCAATTTGAAGAAGATCTAGACGAAGTTATAAAGAGAGCAGAGACTGCTGGCGTTAAAAATATGGTTGTGGTCGGTTTTGATGAAAAGACGATCAAAAGAGCGCTAGAACTGGTCAATACGTATGAATGGATGTACGCTGCAGTTGGTTGGCATCCTGTTGATGCGATCGATATGACTGATGCACATTTAAAATGGCTTGAGGAGCTTTCTTCTCATCCGAAAGTCGTCGCTCTCGGTGAAATGGGTCTTGACTATCATTGGGATAAGTCACCGAAAGAGGTACAAAAGGACGTATTTCGCAAGCAGATCGCATTAGCTAAAAAGGTCAAATTACCTATTATTATTCATAATCGTGATGCAGATCAAGATATTGTTGATATATTGAAAGAGGAAAACGCCACTGAGGTCGGTGGTATTATGCATTGCTTTGGTGGTAGTGTAGAAATTGCGGAACAGTGTATGAATATGAACTTCTATATTTCATTAGGAGGACCTGTGACATTTAAGAATGCAAAACGACCGAAACAGGTTGCAAAAGCGATTCCATTAGAGAGGTTATTAATTGAGACTGATTGTCCATATTTAGCTCCTCATCCAAATCGTGGGAAGCGTAATGAACCTGCTTATGTTCGTCTTGTTGCTGAGCAAATTGCTGAATTAAAAGAGGTAGATTTGGAAGAAATTATAGAACGGACAACAGCTAACGCAAAAGAAATTTTCAACATAAAACCCTAACAGTTATTGGGGGATATTGTAATAATGTGTCAAATGATCAATCATTTCGAAATGGTTCTACACCTTGGTGGCATTGCATAAATTGGACTTGTCGATAAGTTTTTGTTTTCTTTTGGGACACCTTCATAGATAATAAGGGAGATGTGTCAATCAAAAACAATCAGTTGACAAAGAGGAGGTACAGTGTTTATAATTCGGTCGATACCAAAGAGGAGGGCATATCATGGATTTAAACAGGATAAAGTTTCTTCCCAAGAAGCTATTCGGGAAGAAGACGATTGTATCCTCGATTAGTCTGGTACTCTTCGTTAGTTTGATCACATACGCTGTATACGAAACGACAAAAGCAACGGTAACCGTTATGATTGATGGTGAAGAAACCGTTGTTGAGACACACGCTAATACAGTTGCAGATCTGTTGGAAGAGTATGAGTGGGAAGTCCAATCATATGATCATATTGAACCTAGTGTCGATACAGAGATAGAGAATGAAATGACAATCACCTGGGAGCAAGCGAAGCAAGTTTTCACGATGATTGATGGTCAAGAGGATGCAGTATGGACGACGTCAAAGACGGTCCAAGAACTAATAGACGAGTTAGAAATTGAATACAAAGAACACGATGTAGTAGAGCCAGATTTAAGTGCAGCGATTGAAGAGCAAATGGAGTTAATCTATGAATCTGCTTTTCAAGTGGAGCTAATTAGTGATGGTGAGCAACATGAGTTTTGGACAACTTCGACGACTGTCGCTGACTTTTTAGAGAGAGAAGAAGTAACGTTAGATGAACTGGATCGAGTAGAGCCAGAATTAGATGAACGATTAGAAGAAGAAACATCGATTCAAGTCGTACGTGTAGAAAAAGTCACCGATGTGGTGGAAGAAGCGATTGATTTTGCAACCGTTACTCGTAAGGATGATGACTTACTTTCAGGAAGTGAGGAAGTCGTACAATCGGGTGAGGATGGTAAAGTTGAAAAGCATTATGAGGTTATCCTTGAAGATGGTGAAGAAGTATCTCGTGAACTTGTGAAAGAGGAAACGGTTAAGGAAAGCTCAGATCGAATTGTTGCTGTTGGAACGAAGGAACCTGCACCGACACCGTCAAGAAGTCAATCTACAACGAGTAGTGGCGATAGTGCATCAACATCTAGTGGTACAACGCTGACAGTGGAATCTACCGCGTATACGGCAAATTGCAGTGGATGTAGTGGGGTAACGGCAACCGGAATTAATTTAAATAATAACCGGAACATGAAGGTGATTGCTGTTGATCCGAATGTCATTCCACTCGGTTCAAAAGTGTATGTAGAAGGGTATGGAACGGCTATTGCTGGTGATACAGGTGGCGCTATTGTTGGTAATAAGATTGATGTGCATATGCCAACGAAAGCAGATGCGCATAGTTGGGGAACTAGAACAGTTGAAATTAAGATTCTAGATTAATAAATTGTTGGACACAGAGTTGCGTTGTGACTCTGTGTCTTTTGTTATAAGATAAGAAAGTGTAAATGGATGGCTAGTTTAGGATAAAAGGGCAGTAAGAGCCTGATTGAGCCTCGCTGACTCCATTTTTCAGTTTTAGATAATGAAAAGACTCAGTTTGTGTTCTGTATGAGTTATTGAGTGATTAAGGAGAAGGAAATGAAAATAAAGGAAATCATCGTAGTGGAAGGTAAGGATGATACAGTCGCTATTAAACGAGCAGTTGATGCTGATACGATTGAAACGAATGGCTCGGCCATTGGAGAGCATGTGTTGGCTCAAGTCGAATTGGCGCAAAAGCGAAGGGGAGTCATTATTTTGACCGATCCTGATTACCCAGGAGAGCGGATTCGTACTATTATTAGTCAGCGTATTCCTGAATGCAAGCATGCGTTCTTACCTAAAGCAGAAGCTATAGCGAAACGAAAGGGTAGCGTTGGTGTGGAGCATGCATCTCCGTCAGCGATTCGGGAAGCACTGCGTCATGTTCATATAGAAAAGGAATATGTTGAAGCTAGTATACCGCTAAAGGATCTCCTTGATGCAGGACTTATTGCTGGGGCGTCAGCGAAACGGAGGCGAGAGCGCTTAGGAGAGCTTCTACACATTGGTTATGCGAATGGGAAACAATTACAAAAGCGTTTGCAGATGTTTCGTATTTCACAAACGGAGTTTTCATTGGCGATGAAGACAGTATTTGAGGAGGATCAGTGTTGAATAAGGATATTGCTACCCCGTTACGAACAAAGGCCATTTTAGAGAAGTATGGGTTTGAGTTTAAAAAAAGCTTAGGTCAAAATTTTTTAATCGATTTAAATATACTACATAATATTGTGAAAGCTGCAACTGTTACGAATGAAACGGGTGTTATTGAAGTAGGACCGGGAATTGGCGCTTTAACGGAGCAATTGGCAAAACAAGCTAAAAAGGTCGTTTCATTTGAAATTGATCAACGCCTTTTACCTGTTCTAGAAGATACCCTTTCTTCTTATCAGAATATCGATATTGTTCATTCAGATGTACTAAAGGTCGATCTTCATCGATACATCGCTGAACACTTTCAAGAAGTAAATGATGTGATGGTCGTTGCAAACCTGCCATATTATGTGACAACACCGATTTTAATGAAATTATTAGAAGAGAAGCTGCCTATTCGAGGGATTGTCGTTATGATCCAAGTGGAGGTTGCTGATCGTATAGCGGCGAAGCCAGGAACGAAGGATTATGGAGCCCTATCGATAGCCGCACAATATTTTGCTGAGGCGGAGAAGGTTATGACTGTTCCAGGGTCTGTCTTTATCCCGCAACCCCGTGTTGATTCTGCTGTACTTCGCTTAACAGTGAGAGAGGAGCCGCCTGTAGAGCTCATTGATGAGGCCTTTTTCTTTCGCGTGTTTCATGCGTCCTTTGCCAATAGGCGTAAAACACTACTTAACAATTTAACGCATAATTTATTAACGAAAGCGGAGAAAACAATGATTGAGGATGTGTTGTCTGATATCCAAATCGACCCACGCAGACGTGGAGAAACATTGTCATTAGAAGAGTTTGCCTCATTAAGTAATGCCCTTTACAAAAGGGTCATGGACTAGCACCTTCTCCCTATTCACAACATAGGGTAAGTGGAGAGGGGGCGTGGTTATGAAGCTTAATAAAGGGGATCTCGTCACTCGTCTGTCTTATAATCGAGATCTATTATTTCGAATATCTGAGATTCGTTCGACGGTTGTTGAACTTGTTGGTGAGGATATGCGTTTATTAGCGGATGCGCCAATAGAAGACCTTGTGCTTGTTTCAGAAGAAGAACGAACGAAAATGCTTCAAAAGTCGAAAGAGGTTGAAGAAAGTTCTTATCACCTTTTTCGACAAGATGCAAAGCTATTAAAGCAACGTGGTGAATATGAAGTTACGTCTGGATATGCAAGCGATATTGATTTTTTTGAATTGCGTGGACGTGTGCTTCATATTGATGGTGATAGTCTGTATTTAAAAAAGTGCACAGCTTTGTATGAAAAGCTAGGTGTACCTGTTTATGGTGTCCACCTACATGAGAAGGAGATGCCGGAACAAATAGGGTCATTGATCGAGATTGTCCAGCCCGATATCATTGTTGTTACTGGACATGATGCGTATTTAAAGTCCAGGGGTAATGAGGGTGATATTCGGTCATATCGTCATACGAAATATTTTGCAGAATGTGTTCGGATCGCCAGACGATATACGTGGCATCGGGATGACCTTGTGATTTTTGCGGGAGCATGTCAATCGCATTTTGAAACACTTATTAAAGCAGGAGCAAATTTTGCTAGCTCACCAGAACGAGTAAATATTCACGCACTAGATCCTGTGTATATCGCTTCTCGTATTAGCTTAACGTCCTTTATGGATCGGATTCACTTAACAGAGATTTTGCGAAATACGATAACCGGTGAAAGAGGGCTGGGAGGCATTGAAACAAAAGGTATCATGAGACGTGGGATGCCTTTGAAAGAAGGGTACAATCGCATATATATTGAACAGTCATGATGGCTAAACAGAAGGGCCTTCAGTGAGGGCACCAAAAAGTTAAAACTAAACTTCTTCAGTGTCCTTTCTTCTTTCTCCCATTCTCTTTGTACACATAGTGTGAAAAATAGTCGACCTGTATCGTTCATGCAGTCGACTATTTTATACATATTTTTTCAACATTTTTCACATACTATTTGGGAGTTATGAAAAATGTGTGAAGCAAATACGAGTAAAAGCATTGACAGAGGAGTTGAACCCTTGTTATAATTTTACGTTTGCTTGACTTGTTGTGTTGGGTGTGGTATGATAACTATACAGTGAGGTGGGTGTTCGAATGCCAAAAACGTTGGTTGATATTAAACGCACATTAGATGCTAATGTTGGAAAACGCATTACAATTAAGGCGAATGGTGGTCGTAAGAAGACATCAGAACGTTCAGGTTTGCTTGAGGAGACGTATCCTTCTGTTTTTATCGTCAAGTTAGATGAACAGCAAAATGCTTTTGAACGCGTGTCTTATAGCTATGCTGATATTTTGACCGAATCAGTAGAATTATTATTGTGTGAAGAGGGTTCTGAATTAACAGCTCTGAAAGCATAAGGTGTTTATGATAGTGACAAGAGGATGCTTACCTAATGGATAGATTAGGTGGGCATCTTCTTGTGTATCATGGCACATAATAAGGGTGCTCCTATTTCATAGGTGCACCATCTATCTTCTGGATAAGGAGTTGTTAAGGCATGAGTAGACGGCGTGGTGTCATGTCAGATCAATTTAAGGAAGAGCTTGCCAAGGAGTTAGGTTTTTATGATACAGTCCAAAGGGAAGGCTGGGGTGGCATAAGAGCCCGAGATGCAGGTAATATGGTGAAGCGTGCGATTGAAATAGCTGAACAACAACTAGCTCAGAAGAAATAACAGGAAAGGCACCTCTAGAAGCATCTTCGTTTCTTTCTAGAGGTGCCTTCTTTTTGTTTATATTAGGGCAAGGAAAATTGAACTGATAGCCATTTGACTTCATTAAGGAATTATAAGATGATAAGTGTATCTTGTATGCTAAGAAGGAGGTGAATATAGATGTTATTTGAATCGTTTCAGGATATCATCCCGCTGTTACTCTCCATGAGTATCTTTTTGACTGTTGCAAGCTATAAAGTACTTCAGTATATGGAACGGTCTTTAATGATTAAGCAACGCATGTTGACGAAAAGTAGTTTATATTCGTTTGATGTGTTTATACCAAGTAAAATAGATCCAATCGGTCCTATGCAACGTCGTCAAACGTGGCTAACCTGTTTGACAAAACGAAAGGAATCTCCTGAAGATGATGGTGACTATGGAAACTCTTCGTTAACGAATGAAATCATACGAGGAGGATTTATATGGAACGATCATCTATATTCACATCATCGTTTAAAAGGATTTATATCATACTAGCCATGATTGGCTTATTCATTATTTTAAGTGGTTGTCAGGCGACGACAGAGCCAATTAATGCGGAAACGACTGGGGTCTTTAATCATTACGTTGTGTACCCTTTTTCTTATTTAATAAAATCAATTGCGATTCTTTTTAATGGAAATTACGGCTTGTCGCTTGTGTTAGTAACGTTATTGGTTCGTATCGCCCTTATGCCACTTATGCTAAAGCAATACAAAAATCAATTGACGATGCGTGAGAAAATGAATGTCATTCAGCCAGAGATGAAGGAGTTGCAAGAAAAGTTTAAGGATAAAAAGGATTCGGAAAATCAGAAGCAGTTTCAAAAGGAAATGATGGAGCTTTATACGAAGCATCAATTTAATCCAATTGCGTCGATTGGATGTTTGCCAATGTTGATCCAGTTCCCGATATTAATTGGATTTTATTATGCCATTATGAGGACACCGGAAATAGCTGAGCACTCTTTTCTATGGTTCCATCTAGGCGAAACTGATTTTATTTTACCGTTTCTTGCTGCTCTCGTTTATTTTATTCAATTTAAGGCTTCACAAATGGGAATGGAAACGCAACAGTCAAAGCAGTTTGCTGTTATAGGATATATAGGTCCTGTTTTAATGGGAGTGTTTTCATTTACGGTACCAGCGGCACTTCCGCTCTATTGGACGGTAGGGGGACTGTTTTTAATTGCTCAAACTCTACTTTCAAAGGCGATTTATAAGTCTAAGCCGATTCAGTCTACTCATGAAGTCGTTAGTGAAAAGTAACGTTGTTATCCGGATTTATGCACGTTTGTGCTAATCCGGATTTTTTTAAAGTATCATAATAAGAAAAGAACGCTACCGCGGTTTTTCTTATAAAAATGATTAGGCTATGGTATGATGTTTAGACTAATGATAAAATAGCGTAAGCAAAAGGAATATAGAAGGTGACTAGATTGAAATGTTCGGTGAAAGCTCCTGCGAAAATTAATTTATCGCTTGATGCGGTAAAAAAACGTGAAGATGGATATCACGAAGTAGAGATGATTATGACAATGGTTGATTTAGCCGACCGCATTGATCTAACCCTGACACAGAGTGGCGATATCAAGGTGGAAGTATCGGAAGGCTTTGTTCCAAATGATCATCGTAATTTAGCTTATAAAGCGGCTGAATTGTTAAAGGAACGTTTTGAGGTTCGTCTAGGTGTTGATATATACATAACAAAATGTATTCCCGTTGCGGCAGGTTTAGCTGGTGGAAGTAGTGATGCGGCTGCAACGTTAAAAGGTCTTAATAGACTGTGGAAGTTAGGGTTAAGTTTAGATGAGTTGGCAGAATTAGGAGCGGAAATTGGCTCGGATGTTTCGTTTTGTGTTTATGGGGGCACGGCATTGGCGACAGGAAGAGGAGAAGTTATTCAATCGATACCATCTCCTCCCTCCTGTTGGGTCATTTTAGCGAAACCGCCGATCGGTGTATCGACAGCTGATGTATACAAGAGATTAGATTTACGTAATGTAGAGCATGCGCCTACAGCGGAGATGATAAAAGCCATTGAACAGCAAGATTTTAAAGCGATATGTCATAACCTCCACAATGTATTAGAATCTGTTACATTAGATTTGTATCCTGAAGTGAGAAGAATTAAGGAGCAAATGGCACGCTTTGGTGCGGATGGAGTACTGATGAGCGGAAGTGGACCAACTGTTTTTGGACTTGTTGAGCATGAGTCCCGTATGCATAGAATTTACAACGGTTTACGCGGTTTTTGTCACGATGTTTATGCTGTTCGGTTAATTCGTTCAACGAGCTCTTGCTAAAAGCCGGATAAAAGTGTTATGTTTATAAAAAATATTCGGTTTTAGTGGAGGTAGCATGAAAAAAATAAAGCGCAGTGGTCGTTTAGTTGATATGACTTATTTTTTACTGCAACACCCACATGAGGTCATATCTCTCACACACTTTTCAGAGCGTTATCAATCTGCAAAGTCTTCGATTAGTGAAGACTTAGTCATTGTCAAAGATATATTCGAGGAAGAAGGATACGGCTCATTATTAACAATATCAGGTGCAAGTGGCGGAGTGAAATTTATTCCCCGTATTGAAAGTAAGCAAGCGGAGCTACTAGTAGATGAAGTGATTGATTCGTTGGCTGTACCGGAACGAATATTACCTGGCGGTTATTTATACATGATGGATCTATTAGGGAATCCAACCTTTATGCAGCGTGTTGGTCGAGTATTTGCTTCGATTTTGGCTTCTGAAAAGATTGATGCTGTTTTAACGGTTGCAACTAAGGGAATTCCATTGGCCTACGCAGTTGGGCAACAACTAAATGTTCCTGTAAGTATTGTACGCCGAGATCACTTAGTGACAGAGGGCTCAATGGTTAGTATTAATTACGTGTCAGGTTCGTCGAAACGAATTCAAACGATGACGCTTGCGCGTAGAAGTTTAGCGCCTGGCTCTCGTGTTTTCATTGTTGATGATTTCATGAAAGCAGGAGGAACGATTCGTGGGATGATGGATTTGCTAGAGGAGTTCCACGCGGAATTAGTAGGCATTGGTGTGTTAGTGGAGACTGTAGGAGTGGAAGAACGTTTAGTTGATGAGTATATGTCGATTACTCGTTTATCAGAAGTGAATGTCCGCGATAAATCAATTAAAGTTGAACGTGGAAATGTATTAGGATTACTAAAGGAAGCAGAGGGGGAGTAAAAAAATGAGAACTATTTATACATCAGATGCACCGGGTGCAATTGGACCATATTCGCAAGGGGTAGTCGTTAATAATATGTTCTACAGCTCAGGTCAAATTCCATTAACGGCAACAGGTGAACTGATTCAAGGTACAGTGGAAGAGCAAACTCATCAAGTATTCAAAAACTTACAGGCTGTACTGAAGGGAGCAGGAGCTTCTTTAGAAACAGTTGTTAAGGCGACAGTATTTATTAAAGATATGAATGATTTCCCGCTTATTAACGATGTGTATGGTGAATATTTCGATAAGCATAAGCCCGCTCGTTCTTGTGTAGAAGTAGCAAGGCTACCGAAAGATGTGCTTGTTGAAATTGAAGTGATTGCGTTAGTGAAAGAGTAGTTCGAATAGATGGATGTAGGAAAGAAGGCGAAGTTGTCGCCTTCTTTTTTATATGGTTAGAAAATATAAATTAGTGAATATCATGAAGTTGTCATTTCTCAAAGACGCTTTGTCTATGGTAAGAAACGAATAAGCAGTTTTTCTTATAAATTCAAAAAAATAAAAAAAGTTTCGAAAAAAAGAAGGAAATCCCATATTTTTAGAGAAATGTCTATGTATGAATAAACATTCTTATAGGTGGTGACTTAAATGCAGGTGACAGATGTGAGATTACGTCGTGTAAATACGGATGGACGAATGCGTGCCATTGCTTCTATTACAATTGATCACGAGTTTGTTGTCCATGATATTCGTGTTATTGATGGTAATAATGGTTTGTTTGTAGCAATGCCAAGCAAAAGAACTCCAGATGGCGAATTTCGAGATATTGCCCACCCAATTTCTTCGCAAACAAGAGAAAAGATCCAAACAGCTGTTTTAACGGAATATGAAAAGGCTGGCGAAGTAGAAGAAGTGGAGTATGAAGAAGCAGGTGCTTCGTAGTCTCGTTTTATGGATAAGCAAAACCACTATGATCGAAATACATAGTGGTTTTTTGCGTCTGATTTTTTTCAAAGTGAGAAGAATAGCATGGATCGATTTTTGTCGGATATTAATAGCATATTTGTGAAGGTTATCGATAAATCCTTGAAATAGCCTTAGTTTTAGAGTATATTCGTAATGGAAAATGGAAGATCTGGAGGGAAACCATGAGCAATCGTTATGCGGTTATTTTAGCAGCGGGACAAGGAACACGGATGAAATCAACGTTATATAAAGTGTTACATCCTGTATGCGGGAAGGCAATGGTTCAACATGTCGTTGATCAAGTCGCAGCTTTAGAAGTGGAAGAACAGGTTGCTGTTGTCGGTTATGGCGCTGAAGTTGTACAAGAGCAGTTAGGTGAACAGGTTTCGTATGTTGTACAGGAGAAGCAGCTAGGCACAGGGCATGCGGTTATGCAAGCTGCTGATTTACTTGAGCAAAAAGAAGGCATTACGCTCGTTTTATGTGGAGATACACCCCTTCTGACAGCAGATACGTTGAATGAGTTGTTAGAATGTCATGAACGTGAAGATGCGAAGGTGACTGTATTAACAGCAAAGGCCGAAGATCCTAGTGGCTATGGACGGGTTATACGAAATGAGCATGGACTTGTTGAACGAATTGTTGAACAGAAAGATGCTTCAAAAGAAGAGCTTGAGGTGCAAGAGATCAATACCGGTACGTATTGTTTTGATAATGCTTTACTCTTTAAAGCGTTGAAGCAAGTTGGTAATGATAATGCGCAGGGTGAATATTATTTACCAGATGTTATTGAAATATTGAAGAAGCAAGGTGAAGCCGTAGCTGCCTATCAAACACCGATGTTCGAAGAGACCTTGGGAGTAAATGACCGGGTAGCATTATCTCAAGCTGAACAATTGATGAGAAAGCGCATTAATGAGTATTGGATGAGACAAGGGGTTACGTTAATTGACCCTGGAAATACGTATATTTCTGCACAAGCAATGATTGGGCAGGATACAATCATCCATCCTGGCACACACTTACAAGGAAATGTGTCAGTCGGTCGTAACTGTATCATTGGTCCAAATACTGAAATCAAAGACAGCTTAATTGGTGATGAGACAGCTATTAGACAATCTGTTGTCCATGATAGTGAGATTGGTAAAGTGGTTTCGGTTGGTCCGTTTGCTCATATTCGTCCACAGTCAAACATCGGGGATGAAGCGCGAATTGGCAACTTTGTTGAAATTAAGAAATCAAGCTTAGGTCATGGAAGTAAAGCTTCGCATTTAAGTTACATAGGGGATGCAACGGTTGGATCAAATGTGAATTTTAGCTGTGGCGCTGTAACTGTAAACTACGATGGAAAGAATAAATTTAAGACGGTCATTGAAGATGGTGCCTTTATTGGATGTAATGCGAACCTGATTGCGCCTGTAACGGTTGGTAAGCAAGCGTTAGTTGCTGCTGGTTCCACGATAACGGATGATGTACCAGAGTCGTCTCTCTCCATCGCACGCTCTAGGCAAACGAATAAACATGATTACATCAACAAGAAAGATTAGATAAATAAGTGATTTCGGAGGGAAAAAAAGATGCCCAAATACGGCGATCCACGGTTAAAGATTTTTACACTTAATTCAAACCCTGATTTAGCACACCAAATTACAGAGCATATTGGTGTTCCAATGGGAGATTGTTCGGTTACACGATTTAGTGATGGGGAAGTCCAAATAAATATTGAAGAAAGTATTCGTGGCTGTGATGTTTACTTGATTCAATCGACATCTGCACCAGCAAATGAACATATTATGGAACTTCTCATTATGATTGATGCATTGAAACGAGCATCTGCACGTACAATTAATTTGGTTCTCCCATACTATGGTTACGCTCGTCAAGATCGCAAGGCGCGGGCAAGAGAGCCGATTACGTCAAAGCTTGTCGCTAATTTAATGCAAACAGCTGGGGCAACAAGAGTATTAACTCTAGATTTACATGCGACACAAATACAAGGCTTCTTTGACATTCCAGTTGATCAGTTAGTAGGGGTACCTATTTTGGCTGATTATTTTCAAGATAAGAAGCTAGAAGATATTGTCATTGTCTCTCCTGATCATGGAGGAGTAGTTCGGGCACGTAAAATGGCTGATCGCTTAAAAGCACCAATTGCGATTATTGATAAGCGCAGACCGAAGCCTAACGTATCTGAAGTTATGAATATCGTTGGTCATATTGAAGGGAAAACAGCGATTATTATTGATGATATTATTGATACGGCTGGCACGATTACATTAGCGGCAAATGCGTTAGTTGAATCAGGTGCCAAGGAAGTATATGCATGCTGTACACACCCTGTTCTATCAGGGCCGGCCATGGAACGTATTAATAATTCAAAGATTAAAGAGCTTGTTGTCACCAATTCTATTCCACTAACGGACGAGAAAAGAAGTGAAAAGGTTACAGAATTATCGGTCGCAGCCTTACTTGGGGAAGCGATTATCCGTGTCCATGAGCACGCTTCCGTAAGTAAGTTATTTGATTGATTTGAAAAAGTGGTTTGAAAAGGTCGTATTCGGGGAAAACATGAAATAGAGACATCTAAAAATCAAATTAGAGGTGGTATAAATCATGGCAACCGTTTTACAAGCAAATCCGAGAGAAGACTTAAGAGGTTCTGCAACGAGAAAAATACGCAAAAAAGGATATGTACCTGCTGTTATATATGGAAGTAAGACAGAGAGTAAGCCTGTGGCAGTTGAAGGAGTAGACCTATTAAAAACGATTCGGGATGTAGGTAAGAACGGATTATTTTCCTTGGATATAGAAGGAAAGTCAAAGCACCAAGTGATGGTACACGACATTCAAGTAGACCCGCTTAAAAATGAATATTTGCATATTGATTTCTTTGAAGTGGATATGCAATCTGAAATTGTGGCAGAGGTAGCTGTTCAACTTGATGGTGATGCGCCTGGTGAAAAAGAGGGCGGCGTTGTCTCTCACTTATTATATGATTTATCAGTGAAATGTTTACCAGCTGATATACCTGAAGAAATTGTTGTAGATGTATCAAATTTAGCGATTGGTGATTCCATACAGGTAGCCGATATTCGATCTTCTGTTAAGGTCGATGTCGTTAATGAAGATGAGGAAACGATTGTAACCGTTCAAGCTCCTGCAGCTGAAGTTGAGCCAGAAGGAACGGAAGCTGAGGAAGGTGCGGAGCCAGAAGTCATTAACGAAAAGCCTAATAACGAGGAATAAAGAAATCTATATTATGAAAATAGCCTGTAATGAGATATACTCATTATGGGCTCTTTTACAGTGAATTGTGAGGGCCTTACCAAATGTGGGGTAGATATGAGCTGCCACGTGTGGATTGTAAGGGAGAGAATAGCCTTGAAATTAATTGTCGGACTAGGAAATCCAGGTGAAAAATATCGAGGAACACGCCACAATGTAGGCTTTGACTGTATTGACTATTGTGCGAAAGAGCTAGGAATTGAACTTAATCAATTGAAGTTTAAAAGCTTGTACGGTAAGGGACTTGTTAATGGCGAAAAAGTGATTTTGTTGAAGCCACTAACGTATATGAATTTATCTGGTGAAGCGATACGTATGATTAGGGATTATTACAAATTGTCCGTTGAGGATCTTGTTGTCATTTATGACGATATGGACTTGCCACCCGGAAAGATTCGCTTACGGCAAAAAGGGAGTGCGGGTGGTCATAATGGGATTAAGTCCACTATTCAACAGTTAGGCACGAATGAGTTTAATCGAATTCGAATTGGGATTAATCGACCTGATCCAGGTCAATCGGTTGTAGATTATGTCCTCGGTAGCTATAAGCCTGAGGAAAAAGAATTTGTATCAAATGCCGTGAAACAAGCTACAGCAGCAGTAGAGGCCTGGACAGAGATGCCTTTCCTTCAAGTGATGAATCGTTTTAATTAGTGTATAGGTCATGTTCAATTCGCTCATACTAATGACAAGTATACGGGTGAAAGGAGCGCTAGTATTGGCTATCCATTATCAATGTAGGCATTGTCATGCAAAGGTTGGGACGATTGAACATTCCATACATGCAAACGTATTAGGCTTTGATATGCTCACGAGTACAGAGCGAACCGAGATGGTATCATATTTGGAAAATGGCGATATACACGTAAAGGTCATTTGTGAAGATTGTCATGAAGCACTTATTCGAAATCCTGACTTGCATGAAGTCGATATTGTCGTACAATAGAGGGAGACTCTATTTTAAAATGAGAGGATTATTACAAGGCTTCGAAGGTATCTCAAAGGATAACGTGCCCTTTTGAGATGCCTTCCTTTTCTATGGCAGGAACTTTAGTTACAGAGCACGAATACAAAAGAAATAGCATTCATACATATATTATCATGTTGAACGTGAGGTTAAGACATAACAGGGGGAGAAGTATGAAAGGATTGCAACAGTATTTTCGTACAAGTGAAGATATACAAACGATTGCTACAACAGTCAAATCTGGAATGAAGGAGCAGCTAATAACGGGACTAACAGGTT
This sequence comes from Halalkalibacter sp. AB-rgal2, assembly GCF_041821005.1. NCBI lineage: Bacteria > Bacillati > Bacillota > Bacilli > Caryophanales > Bacillaceae > Halalkalibacter > Halalkalibacter sp. AB-rgal2. Next base: position 29,547 of record NZ_JBGUAV010000020.1, on the reverse strand, counting down.
CATCTAGAGCGTTGTTTGCTTCGTCATTGTTTCTAGAAACGTCACAGCCGATGCTGATCGTCACACATAATTTATATCAAGCACAGAAGCTCTATGAGGATTTTATTGAATTCTTAAACGAGGATCAAGTTCTATTATATCCTGTAAATGAGCTTATTTCAGCCGAAATAGCCGTTGCTAGTCCGGAAATGAAAGCGCAACGCATTGAGGTGTTAAATAAGCTTGTACAATCATTTAATGGTGTAGTGATTGTTCCTATAGCTGGAATGAGAAGACAGCTTCCTCCAAAACATGTCTGGGAGCTTCATCAGCTTGAATTGAAAGTCGGATCGGATATAGGTGATACGACGAAGCTACTTGATCAGCTTATTACTATGGGTTTCCAAAGAGTAGATATGGTCGCCTCACCAGGTGAAGTGAGCGTACGTGGAGGTATTATTGATCTGTATCCGCTTACAGTTACGAATCCGATTCGAATTGAATTATTTGATACAGAGATTGATTCTATTCGTAGTTTTCAAGTTGAAACGCAACGTTCGGAGGAGGAAATGCAAAATGTACTCATTTCTCCAGTACAGGAAGTGCTATTACGCCATGACGATTATAAGCGAGCGGAGGAACGCTTAAGAAGTAAGCTTTCTAGTACGGTCACAAAAATTAAATCTAAGGAAATAAAAGAAAAACTAACACAGCATATATCTTTTGAAGTAGGGCAGCTAAAACAGCAAACATCGTTTCAAGGAATGTATAAATACATGTCTCTTTACTATGAGGAAGAGTACTCGCTTGTATCCTATTTACGAGAAGATACGTGTATTTTGTTTGATGAAATGTCACGAATTAAAGAAATGGCCGATCATTTAGATCAAGAGGAAGCGCAATGGAGTATGGCGTTATTAGAGCAAGGAGAGATGGTTCATGACGTTAGGATGTCTCTCCCTGTATTTGAAGAAATTAAACAAAAGCGTTTTTCATCAATCTATTTATCTTTATTTTTAAAGCATGTTCCGTCGACAAATCCAGAAAACATCATGTCTATTACATGTAAGTCGATGCAGGAGTTTCATGGGCAATTACCTTTATTAAAGTCTGAGGTGGAGCGTTGGCTGAAACAAGATCAAGCGCTTGTCTTTTTAGCGAGTTCAACTGATCGAGCAAAGCGCTTAGTTTTACAGCTTGAAGAAGAGGGGATTGATAGTCAGCTTGTTGAGGACCAGACGGAATTAATCCCTGGAAAAGTTCATATGATGGTAGGTGCGCTTCATAAAGGCTTTGAGCTGCCAAAGAGCAAACTCGTTGTCATTACAGAGGAAGAGATTTTTGCGAAAAAAGCGGTCAAACGGCCACAGCGTAAGAACAAATTGTCAAATGCTGAGCGAATAAAAAGTTATTCTGAATTAAAAGTGGGAGATTTAATTGTTCACACGAATCATGGGATTGGGAAATATTTAGGTGTAGAAACGTTAGAGATAAATGGTCTTCATAAAGATTACTTACATTTGCGTTATGCTGGAAATGACAAGCTGTATGTGCCAGTTGAACAAATCGACCAAGTGCAAAAATATGTTGGCTCAGAAGAAAAAGACCCGAAAATCTACGCATTGGGTGGAAATGATTGGAAGAAAGTAAAGAAAAAAGTACAATCATCTGTAGAAGATATAGCGGATGATTTGATTAAATTGTATGCTGAGCGTGAGGCGAGTAAAGGCTTCGCTTTTGCAAAGGATACTGAGGAGCAAAGAACGTTTGAGTCATCGTTTCCTTATCAAGAAACGGAAGATCAAATTCGAGCAAGCGATGAAATTAAAGAGGATATGGAAAAAGGGCGTCCAATGGATCGTCTATTATGTGGAGATGTAGGTTACGGGAAGACTGAGGTAGCTATTCGGGCAGCATTTAAAGCGATTATGGATGAGAAGCAAGTAGCCATCTTAGTTCCAACGACGATTCTAGCGCAACAGCACTATGAAACGATTAAAGAGCGTTTTGCCGATCATCCTATTAACATTGGTGTATTAAGTCGTTTCCGCTCTCGAAAGGAGCAAAATGAAACATTAAAAGGATTAAAGGCTGGTTCGATTGATTTAATTGTAGGTACTCACCGTTTGTTATCAAAAGATGTGGAATATAAGGATCTCGGTTTGCTAATTGTTGATGAGGAGCAACGGTTTGGTGTTACACACAAAGAAAAGATAAAAAAACTTAAGGCAAATATCGACGTACTGACGTTAACTGCGACACCTATTCCTCGTACGTTACATATGTCAATGTTAGGTGTCCGTGATCTATCTGTCATAGAGACACCTCCAGAGAATCGATTTCCTGTTCAGACGTATGTCGTTGAATACAATGGAGCACTAATACGTGAAGCTATTGAACGTGAGTTGTCGCGTGGTGGTCAAGTTTATTTCTTATACAATCGGGTGGATGATATTGAGCGGATGACTGAGCAAATCTCTATGCTTGTTCCAGATGCGCGTGTTAGCTATGCGCATGGACAAATGAATGAAAGAGAATTAGAAACGATTATGCTGGACTTCCTTGAAGGTAATAGTGATGTGCTTGTGACGACGACGATTATTGAAACAGGTGTCGATATACCAAATGTTAATACGCTTATCATCTACAATGCAGATAAAATGGGTCTATCACAGCTGTATCAAATTCGAGGGCGTGTGGGTCGTTCGAATCGGGTTGCCTATGCATACTTTACGTATCAACGCGACAAGGTTTTAACAGAAGTAGCAGAAAAACGTTTGCAGGCTATTAAAGAATTTACTGAGTTAGGCTCTGGATTTAAAATTGCGATGCGTGATTTGTCTATTCGTGGTGCGGGGAATTTATTAGGAGCGCAGCAGCATGGGTTTATTGAATCAGTTGGATTCGATTTGTATTCACAAATGCTAAAAGAAGCTATTGATGAGCGAAAAGGTGATAAGCCTACAGAGAAACCATTTGCAGTTGAATTAGATGTGAAGGTTGATGCTTACATTCCTGAAAGCTTTATTCAAGATGCTCAACAGAAGATCGAAATTTATAAACGATTTAAAGGGGCTAGCACGGTTGAAGATATTGGTGATTTACGCGATGAAATCTTCGATCGCTTTGGAGAATATCCAAAGCAGGTTGATTTCCTGCTACGGTTAACGAATATCAAGCTGATTGCAAATAAAATTCGAATTGAAAAGATTTCCGAGCAGAAGGATCAAATCGAGATTTTGATATCTGAGGAAACGACGCAAACAATCGACGGTGCCAAATTAATGGAACTCATTCTTCCTATTGGAAGGGAGGTTAATATTGGCACAAATAATCGTCAAATCAAATGTACAATTAAGACGAAATCATTAACGGACGAGCAAATACTTGATCGAATGGAAAAAGTAATGGATTCTATTCCACGAACTCAAAAAAGCCTCACTTCATAATTGCTAATGTACTGAAAGACTTATGTGCTTAAGGGCACCGAAAAAATTTGGGTTTTAACTTTTTCGGTGCCCTCGGTTTGTTTGGTTCAGTACGCTCTAATTGTTGAATTGGGAAATTTAGCTAAGTGGATAAAATGAGTAATTGGTGAATAGTTCTTTTTTTACGAAAGATACTATAGCTAAGAAAAGAAATGGATATTTTTCTTATCACTTACCATCAAGTGAATACATCATTAGAAAGTGAGGCAATAACGTATGAAAGCTACAGGTATCGTTCGTCGTATTGATGATTTAGGACGGGTTGTCATTCCGAAAGAAATTAGACGGACTCTTCGTATTCGTGAAGGTGACCCTTTGGAGATTTTTGTTGACCGTGACGGGGAAGTTATTTTAAAGAAATATTCACCAATATCAGAGCTTGGCGATTTTGCGAAGGAGTATGCAGAAGCTCTCTATGATAGTTTGAATCATTTTGTTTTAATTGCTGATCGAGATACTTTTATTGCTGTAGCAGGTGCACCGAAAAAAGAGTTCTTAAATAAAGCAGTTGGTCAGGTTATTGAAAAAGTAATCGATGGTCGAAAAACTGAACTTGTGACATCCCAAGGTGATTATAACATCGTTAGCGATCATCAGGATGATTTGAAAGGGTATGTGGCAACGCCAATTATCGCCAATGGTGATCCGATTGGTGCCGTTGTGATCTTTAGTCGCGATGAAGAGTTGACAGGTGCGATGGAGCAGAAGCTGGCTGAAACTGCCGCTGGTTTCCTTGCTCGGCAAATGGAGCAATAAGAAAGGATAAGGAAGAGAGAATATTTTCTTGAACAACAGCCTGTTAAAGCCTTAATTATTTCAATTTTATATTTTCTCTATACGAAGGTCGTTACAATGTTTTTTAGTTGTAGCGACCTTTTAGCTGTTATAACCCTATATTTTCTTTGCCGTTTGGCCCAACTTTCAGTATGATAATACGTAACGGAAAAAAAGTGAGGAGAATGGCTAGTGCAGGAACAACAGCGAATGATGAAAGGGCTAGCCGTTGTATCAATAGCCGCATTAATAGCAAAAGTGTTAAGTGCGATTTATCGTGTGCCTTTTCAAAATCTAGCAGGAGATGTAGGTTTTTATGTTTATCAACAAATCTATCCATTATATGGGATCGTTATGGTGTTATCCATGTATGGCTTACCTGTCGCACTATCAAGAAAAAGAGTGGAGCTTCTTGAATTAGGTAAAAAGAAGGAAGCGAGACAATTAACGGCTTTATTTTTTTATAGTTTATTGCTAATGGTTGTGCTCATATGGTTAATCATATATTTCCAAGCAGGAACGATTGCAACGATAATGGGAGATTCTCAGTTAAAAGAACCTCTTCAAGCAATGAGCTATATTTTATTTGTTATTCCTTTTTTAAGTGTCGGGCGTGGCTATGCACAAAGTGAAGGGGAGCTTATATCGACGGCTGTTTCACATATTGGTGAACAAATTATTCGTGTGTCAGTCATCATCGGCCTTACAGTTTATTCTGTATACTATGGGTTCGATGCTTACCAAATCGGAGCAGGAGCAGCTTATGGTTCTTGGATAGGGGCGGGGTGTGGCGTCTTCTTGCTGTTAATCATGACAAGAGGTAATTGGTTCAAACAAGTATGGATTGTCCAGACAAACTCTACTTCGTTTAAGCAGTTGCTACCTATCTGCCTTTCGCTAGTAAAGCATAGCTTCTATATTTGCATGAGTGTTCTTGTGCTTATATTGTTTCAGCTTGTTGATGCATTTACAATCGTTCGTTTACTGGAATCTTCGGGTATGGATTCATTAACAGCATATATTGAAAAAGCGGTCTATGATCGTGGACAGCCTCTTATTCAAGTAGGGGCAGTGTTAACGACTACATTTACGTTAGCATTGGTTCCAATGATTACAAAGGCTGTTACAGCAGGACAACCGAAAGAAGCAAAACGCCATCAACAGACTGCTTTTCGATTAACATTCTTAATAGCAGGAGCGGCAACGATCGGATTGTTCATCATTATGAACGAGACGAATCACATGTTATTTACAGATGGAAAGGGTTCAGATGTTCTTAGGGTATTAGTACTTGTGATTTTGTTGCAATCTCTATTTATCACAATGTCCGCCATTTATCAAGGATACTCCTTCCTTCATTTACCCTTTATTGCCGTGCTCGTAGGACTTGCAATCAAGATAGCTGGTCAGTTTCTTTTTGTCACTCACCTAGGTGTAATGGGAGCAGCATGGTCAACCGTTATTGGGTTTGTCTGTATGCTAGTCTATTTAATGTATAATGGGTATAAAAGACGGATTCTTTCGTTTGGCCGTATTCGTTCATATAGTACGATTCTTGTTGTATTAATAGGATTGGCGGTTGTTAGCTTTGCATTTAAGCAATGGCTTATTCTGTTTATTCAGGAATCGAACCGTTTATATGACACTCTTATAGCAGTATCAACCTCGTTCGTTGGTATGGTGGTAGTTATGGTTACAATTAGCCTTCTTCCTGTATTTAGCAAAAGCGAATGGGAGATGGTACCTGCGTTGAATAAAATGAGAGCAATCGTCATGAAAAGAAGGTGAAAAAGATGAAAAAAATAACAGTCATTGGCTTAGGTGCTGGTGGTCTTGAGCAAATGTCATTAGGTATATATCGTTATATAACAAAGCACAAAAAACTCCTTGTTCGGACAATGGAGCATCCAGCGATCAAGGAGCTGGAAGCAGAAGGGGTTGTCATTGAGTCGTTTGATCATTTGTATGAAGAATATGATGATTTTGAAAGGGTTTATGAAGCGATTGTCGAACAATTAAAAGAAAAGAATGATACAGAATTGATATATGCCGTACCAGGTCATCCATTTGTCGCAGAAAGAACGGTTCAATTATTAAAGGATGATCAAGACGTGACGCTACACGTATTAGGTGGACAAAGCTTTTTAGATGACATGTACACAGCGTTACAAGTTGATCCAATTGAAGGCTGTCAGATCATTGACGGGACAAGCATGAATAGAGATGAGCTTGAGCTGACTCATCATATGATTATTGTACAAGTGTATGATTCGTATATTGCCTCAGAAGTGAAGTTAACATTGATGGATCGCCTACCCGATGATTATGAGGTGACGATTGTGACGGCGGCTGGCTCTCGTGATCAAATCATTAAAACCGTACCATTGTATGAGCTTGATCGTGATCTAGCTCTTTCTAATTTAACGGCTGTCTACATCCCTCCAGTTAAGAATGATCAGTTATTATATGGGGAATTCGATGCGTTGCGTCAAGTTATTGCCAAGCTTCGTGGGCCTGGTGGTTGTCCGTGGGATCAGAAGCAGACGCATGCTTCATTAAAGAAATATTTATTAGAAGAAGCGTATGAAGTATTAGAAGCGATTGATCAAGAGGATGATGAGCATTTAATCGAGGAATTAGGCGATGTCCTCTTGCAGGTCATGCTGCATGCACAAATTGGTGAAGATGAAGGCTATTTTTCAATTGACGATGTTGTCCGTTCGCTAACAGAAAAGATGATACGACGTCACCCTCATGTGTTCGGTGATGTGAAGGTAAAGGACAGTGACGATGTTGTCCTAAACTGGGATGTGATCAAACAGCAAGAAAAGGGGCAACAGCCTGAGGAGCTGCTGTTAGATGGAGTTCCAAAGGGAATTGCCGCGTTAATAGAGGCGAAGAAGCTTCAAAAGCAAGCGGCAAAGGTTGGTTTTGATTGGTCAGAGGCAGCTCCGATTCTCGTCAAGCTACAAGAAGAGATTGGAGAATTCCTACAAGAAGTGAAGGACGAGCGTATGAATGAAATGACGAAAGAGCTCGGTGATATGTTGTTTGTCGTAACGAACTTGGCTCGTTTTTATGGAATAGATGCTGAAGAAGCGTTATTAGGAGCTAATCAGAAATTTAGAAGGCGCTTTAATCATATTGAAATGGTTACGCGAGAACGAGGATTGGCCATGTCGAATCTGACTCTGGAGCAATTAGATGATATTTGGGAAGAAGCAAAACAATTAGAGAAAGAAGGGGATTTAACATGAGACTTGATAAATTTCTTAAAGTATCTCGAATTATTAAAAGAAGAACATTAGCGAAAGAGGTTTGTGAGCAAGGACGGATTACAATTAATGACCAAGTGGCAAAGGCCGGTTCGAATGTGAAGCCTGGAGATATACTTGTGATTCGTTTTGGACAAAAGCTCGTAACGGTTGAAGTTAATGATGTGAAAGATGTTGTTCGTAAGGAGCAAGCAGGTATGCTGTATACGATTGTAAAAGAGGAGCCTGTATCGTAAGGTTGAGGCCACTAAAAAAAGTAAAAGTTATATAGGAGTATGAATTTGTTTATCTGAGAGAGCTTGTTCTAAATAAAATTCTTTGTTCATACATTTCATTAAAGAAGTGAATGGAGGAGGAATGAGCATGGATAATCAATATGAATACGGTACTCCAATGGGGAGAAAAAGGGAAACAAACGATCACGATATTCGTTTAATTAGTAGGAAGCAGTTAGATATTACCGGAGTGAAACAGGTTGAGAGCTTCGATAATGAGGAATTTCTGCTTGAAACGGTTATGGGATTTCTATCTGTTCGTGGGCAAAATTTACACATGAAAAACCTAAATGTCGATCAAGGGATTGTGTCTATTGAGGGAAAGGTATATGATCTCGTTTATTTAGATCAAAGTCAGCAGGAGAAATCTAAAGGATTATTTGGGAAGTTATTCAAGTGAATGTCACCATTCAATTTTATACAATCCTATCAATGATTGGTATGGGTCTTTATATTGGAGCAGCTATTGATACGTACCATCGCCTTCTAAAGAATAGGACGACATATTATTGGTTTTTTGCTTTAAATGATGTTTTATTTTGGTTCATTCAGGCATGTATCGTATTTTATGTTCTGTTGTTTGTGAATAATGGTGAAGTGCGTTTTGTGATGTTTGTTGCGCTTCTTTGTGGTTACGCAGCGTATCAAGCTCTTTTTCAACGAGCGTATCAAAGTTGTTTAGAGTATTTGATTAATAAAATACTAGCCATATATCGAATGGTCGTTCGATTATTTGTTGTTCTTCTTATAAACCCTACTAAGTATCTATTGAAAGTAGCATATTCATTGTGTATGATGATAGTATCGATAGTCTTGACGGTTTTCCACGGACTGTGGAAATGTATTTGGAAAATAGGCTATTTATTAAGTATTCCGCTATTTAAATGGACAGGTCTTCTATCTCTTTTCGAGAAATGGCAGCCTTTTTTGAAAAGAATAAAAGGATTTTTGTTGTTTAAGAAGAAAAATGATTAATAAAAGGGAGGGAATCATCATGGTCACTAACCGAATGTCAAGAGTAAGAGAATTAGACAATCAGTATATTCAGCAAAAAGAGCGTGAATTGGAACTATCCACAAAGAAACGCCGTGGTCTCATTCGACGCTTAACGGTTATCGGAATTGTAACGGTCGTATTACTAGGCTTTGGTGGTGTGACCATATCCTCTCAGCTTGCCGTAGTAGATGAAAAAAGGCAGGAGAAAGCAGAGCTAGAAGCTTTTCTAGTTGAGCTTAAGCAAGAAGAAGATCGGTTGCATGTAGATGTGGAAAATTATCAAGATGTGTATTACATAGCTGAAATTGCTAGACGTGATTACTATTTGACAATGCCAGGTGAAACGTTGTTTAAAATACCTAACATACCAATAGATTGACACATTTTTTTCGATTCGAGTATAATGTAAACAAACGAATATTTTTAAGATTTCTTAAGGAGGATCTATTTTTTCATGTCAATCGAAGCAGGCAGCAAGTTACAAGGCAAGGTTACGGGGATTACACATTTTGGAGCTTTTGTAGAGCTTCCAGGTGGTTCAACGGGTCTTGTTCATATTAGCGAAGTCGCTGATAATTATGTTAAGGACATTAATGAGTTTTTAAAGGTTGGAGATGAAGTAACAGTTAAAGTTGTGAACGTTGAGAAGGATGGGAAGATTGGTTTATCAATTCGTAAAGCGCAGGATCGTCCAGAACGATCAGAGCGACCAGAACGTCCTGAGCGTCCAGCCAACTCAGAACGTCCGAATCGTCCTTATCAGCAAAGGTCGAATCGCCCACAAGGTGGTGGCCGTGGCGGAGGTCAACGACAAAACCAATCACGACCGTCTACATTGTCTTTCGAAGATAAAATGAGCCGTTTCTTGAAGGATAGTGAAGAGCGCATTTCTACCTTAAAACGTCAAACGGAATCTAAGCGTGGAGGTCGAGGCGCACGAAGAGGATAACTTGCTGCTATAGCTCATGATAATTAAACACCGAGGCATTTGCCCCTCGGTGTTTTTTGTTTTTCTTAGAAAGTCATTTGTCACAATTCATGTTGACTTAGAGAAATGGATATAGTATATTATTACTTGTCGTGATTAAGCTATATGAAATATGGCGGTGTAGCTCAGCTGGCTAGAGCGTACGGTTCATACCCGTGAGGTCGGGGGTTCGATCCCCTCCGCCGCTACTAAAGGAAAAGCTATCTCATGCTATAAGGTAGCTTAAAACGTAGACAAAACGTCTTTGAGAAATGATTCTCAAAGGCGTTTTTTACGTTATCTCAGGAGAGTTTATTTGCTCTGTTTTGTATTTGTTCGGTTTCTCTTTTGTTAAAATACTTTGACTCAGCCTTATGCGACGCATGTAAAGAAATATACCTCTTATTTTTAATCTCACCTGTTTTTCTTTCCCCATCATGTTCAATAATCTCCTATATTAAGAGGATTTCTTTGCTGATGAAAGCAGTAGTTTTGGTATGTGTACCTATTTTAGCCGAAAAGAGTCGAACACTTTTTATGTATTGAGTCTCCATTTTGACAAAAACTGTGCGTCACAATCGCTATAATAAAACCACGATTTTAAAAGAGGTGGTGGAAGTAAGAATGAGAAAAGAAGTGGTGATGGAACAAGCCTGGATTCATGGCGGAAATGCTTTTAAACAATTAAAAGTGTGGATGCGGTCTTTATTTTTTCAGTATGGATTGCTTATTGCGGTAGTAGGTTTTTTGCTTGGGAGAGCGATGATCTTAGCAGAATTGGCCCCGTTTGCACTTCCTTACTTGGCAGCTATTTACTTTTTAAAGAAGGAACGTGTAGCAATAGCGGCTATTTCTCTCGTATTAGGGGCATTATCAAGTTATCATGGACAAGCTCTCTTTATTGCTATTGCTATATTCTCCTATGTGATTATTTATAAGCTCACCACTCGCTTTGCGACTGACTCGGCTAGGTCTTTACCTTATATGGTATTTGGTGCAAGTATATTAACGAGAGTAGGAATGGTCTTTTTAGTCGAAGGGACTGTCAGTCAGTATGTATGGATGATGTCCACAGTCGAGGCGGGTTTAAGTTTTATTTTGACGATGATCTTTATGCAAAGTGTGCCGTTAATTACACAGAGGCGCTTTCAGCAACCATTAAGAAATGAAGAGATTGTATGCTTAATTATACTATTAGCATCTATTATGACAGGGACGGTGGGCTGGGCTTTTTATGATGTGACAGTTGAGCATGTGCTGGCGAGGTACCTTGTGTTAGTTTTTGCCTTTGTTGGCGGAGCGGCAATTGGTTCGACTGTTGGAGTTGTAACTGGGTTGATTTTAAGCTTAGCGAGTGTAGCTAGCTTGTATCAGATGAGTTTACTTGCTTTTGCAGGTTTGTTAGGTGGTCTGTTAAAAGAGGGGAAGCGTGTAGGTGTCGGACTCGGTTTACTTGTAGGAACATTATTAATTGGCCTTTATGGTGACGGTGGATCGGCGTTGTCTGTAACACTACTAGAATCGTTGTTTGCCATATTGATTTTCTTTTTAACGCCTAAAGGATTTATTTACTACCTTGCGCGATATATTCCCGGAACTGCAGAATATTCAAAGGAGCAGCAGCAGTATTTAAGGAAAATAAGAGACATTACAGCAGGGCGTGTTGAGCAGTTTTCAACGTTATTCCAAACATTATCGAATAGCTTTCAAGCGTCTGAGCGCGTTTCAACTGAAGAGGATGAAGAAAGAGAAATGGATTACTTATTAAGTAATGTAACAGAGAAAACGTGCCAAACATGCTTCAAAAAAGAGAGGTGTTGGGTTAAGGATTTTTCAAAAACATATGATTCTATGCAACGAATGATGGTTGAGATGGAGCATCAAGGAGAGATAAAAGATCAAGTGTTAATGGCTGAATGGAAGAGACATTGTATTAAGCCAGACAAGGTGATTCATGCGATTGACCAAGAACAACAGCAATTTCAAGCAAATCAAAAGTTAAAGAAGCAAGTGATGGAAAGTAGAAAGCTCGTTGCCGATCAATTGTTAGGCGTATCACGAGTGATGGGCGATTTCGCTAAAGAAATTCAGCGGGAAAAGGAAGCGTACTATTATCAAGAGGAGCAAATGGTTGATGCGTTACGAACAGTCGGTATGGAGGTAGGTCATATTGATATATTTAGTTTGGAAAAAGGCCATACAGAAATTGAAATGAGTGTTGCTTATCAAGGGGAGGGACATTGTGAGAAAATTATTGCTCCAATGATTTCTGATTTGTTAAAGGAAACGATTATTGTGAAGAAAGAGGAGAGTGGTTTCTATCCTAATGGCTACAGTCATGTTTCGTTTGCATCGGCTAAACAGTTTGTCGTCAATACAGGTGTTTCTCATGTTGCTAAAGGTGGTGCGTGGGTGTCGGGTGATAGTTATTCGACCATTGAACTCGATACCGGAAAATATGCCATTGCGATCAGTGATGGGATGGGGAATGGTGAACGTGCACATTTGGAAAGTAATGAAACACTACAATTATTACAGAAAGTATTACAATCAGGAATAGAGGAAACGGTAGCCATTAAATCGGTTAATTCGGTTTTGTCGCTACGATCAACAGATGAAGTCTTTTCCACATTAGATTTGGCAATGATTGATTTGCAGAATGCAGAAACGAGGTTTTTGAAAATTGGTTCGATTCCAAGCTTTATTAAACGAGGGGATCAAATTATAAAAATAGAGGCAAGTAATTTACCAATGGGTGTGTTCCAGGAGTTTGATGTTGATGTTGTCAATGAGCAGCTTAAGCCAGGAGATCTCCTTATTATGATGAGTGATGGTATTTACGATGCTCCAAAGCAAATTGAAAATAAGGAAATGTGGATGAAGCGTATGATTACGGAAATGAATACAGATAAACCTCAAGATATTGCTGATTTAATATTGGAGCGTATTATTAGACAAGGACAAGGAGATATTGAGGATGATATGACGGTCATTGTGGCAAAGGTAGAGCAAAATACTCCGAAATGGTCCGCGATTCCACTGTATAAATCACCGCATCTATTTAGAAAACAAACACAGAAGGCCGCATTCTCTTAAAAAATAAATTAGAGAGGTGTAAGTGGATTCGCGGGAGGCGTCGGCTACGCTCGTTACATGCTTTTCTGAAAGAAGCTCACATGTAGAAAAGCTCAAACCCTTGTAACGGCTTAGCACGACGTAATTAAGAAAAGACTGCTACGCAGTTTTTCTTAGGACATTATCTGTTTTAACGTATAAAACCTTTTAAGCTAGTGAATGCTGTTACCATTCAATGCTTGGAGGGGATTTAAGTGAATAAGGGAACGTTAAGGCAAGTTCTATTGTTGACAGATGGACATTCAAATCATGGTGAAGATCCAATTGCGATAGCAGCGCTAGCTAAAGAGCAAGGTATTACAGTAAATGTCGTTGGAATTGTTGATGATAATCATTTAAGTGAAAAAGGAATAGAGGAAATTGAAGCGATAGCGATGGCTGGTAATGGAGTCAGTCAAATTGTTTATGCTAAACAATTACCTCAAACGGTTCAAATGGTTACGCGAAAAGCGATGACGCAAACGATTCATGGAGTGGTTAATAAGGAGCTTTCACAAATATTGGGAGATAGTACGGAGATGGAAGATTTGCCGCCGAATAAACGTGGGGAGGTAATGGAAGTAGTTGATGAGCTTGGTGAAACAATGAGTCTTGAAGTTCTTCTACTAGTTGATACGAGTGCTAGTATGAAAAACAAACTTCCAATGGTACAAGAAGCGTTAACAGATCTATCAATTAGTTTAACGTCAAGAATAGGTGCTAATCGCTTCTCTTTATACTCTTTTCCTGGGAAGCGAAAAAATATCGATAAACTATTAGACTGGTCACCGAAACTTCAATCATTAACAAGCCTTTTTCAAAAGCTGTCTTCAGGAGGGATTACTCCTACAGGGCCGGCATTAAAGGAAGCACTGCATAAATTCTCAAAGGCAGAATCAAGAAGGGGTTTGATCGCTGGTGAAGATGAAGAGCAGCTATTCAAAGAATCAGGGATGTAGACTTGCTTCAGGGGAAAAATTTCTCGGGAAATGGCACAAAAATCCGTATCGAGTGATTCGGAAGCTGGGTGAAGGAGCAAATGGGACGGTTTATTTAGCCGATTCAAAGCAAGGACAAGTGGCACTAAAGGTTGGGTTGGACCAAATGTCGATAACATCAGAGGTGAATGTATTAAAACATTTTTCGAAGGTTCAAAGCCAAATGCTTGGACCTTCTTTGTTTGATGTCGATGATCTTACTTATGAAAATAAAACATTTCCGTTTTATGTGATGGAATATTTAAAGGGACCTTGTTTGCTAGATTTTATGAATTCTAAAGGAGTTGAATGGCTCGGTCTTTTAATGGTGCAGTTGTTAGGTGATTTAGAAAGGCTGCATCGGTCAGGCTGGGTGTTTGGTGATTTGAAGCCGGAAAATATGATTGTAGTTGGTCCCCCGGCTAGAATTCGTTTGTTGGACGTTGGTGGAACAACATTAATAGGTCGTTCAATCAAAGAATTCACGGAATTTTACGATCGTGGTTACTGGGGCTTAGGAACGAGAAAGGCAGAATCTAGCTATGATTTGTTTGCAGTTGCTATGATTATGATTAATTGTGTTTACCCGAAACGATTCGAAAAGCAAGGTGAAAAGCCACTTGTATTTTTAAAACGTCAAATTGAACGGAAATCGATTTTATCTCCTTTTAAGCACGTTTTGTTAAAAGCGTTACAAGGGAAATATGATAGCGCACAGCTAATGAAAAACGATATGCTAAAGGCATTGTCGAAAGGACTAGAAGTTAAGGCGCCACCCAAGTCTTCAACTTCATCACAGCAAGTGAAGAGATCTAGAAAGAAGAGCTCGACTTATGCTAAGGAAAGTAAAAATCGTCGTCCAGAAAAAAAGCAGGGGTATTTTGTGGAAATCTTTTTGCTTTCCTCTTTTTTTCTATTACTATATATCCTATACTTATTTGGACAAATGATGTAATGAATTTTACACGGCGTATTGGAGGGGGTGAAGCTGGGGATGGAAGCAGCGGTTTTGTCGTTTATTTCTAAGCACAAATTATTAAAGCCGAAGCAAACGGTTTTAGTTGCTGTTTCAGGTGGTCCGGACTCAATGGCACTTCTCCATTTGCTGTGGTCAAATCGTACAGCTTTAAACATTGTCGTTTGTGCCTGTCATGTCCATCACCAGCTTCGAGGAAAAGAAGCTGATGATGATGAGGTTTATATTCAGCAATTTTGCAAAGAAAAATCTATACGACTTTTTGAAAAAAAAGTCGATGTAAAGAGCTATGCAACCTATCATCAAGTGAGTACCCAGGTGGCAGCGCGGCAATTACGCTATCAATGGTTTAGTGAGCTAGCGAATGAAATGAAGAATAGCGTCGTAGCGACAGGGCATCACGGAGACGATCAGATGGAAACGATGATGATGAAAATCGTGGGTGGTAGCTATGCCTTGAAGCCTTACGGGATTTTACCGAAACGAACCATTGAGAAAATAAAAGTGATTCGACCGTTTCTTGGAATAACAAAGGATGAAATTGAGCATTATTGTAATGAAGCTTGTATTGAACCGAGAAGGGATTCTAGTAACAAATCAAGAGCGTATACGAGGAATCGGTTTAGAGAGGATCTCTTGCCACATATGAAACGGGAAAATCAAAAGGTTCATATTCATATGCAGCGTCAAAGCGAATGGGCTTATGAAGATGATGAGTTTTTAATGCAGTTAGCTGAAGATAAGCTGTCTTCTATCATTGTTCAAAAGAATGAACAAATCGTTACAATTTCTCGTAGTTCTTTTGTTGTTGAGAACATGCCTTTACAAAGGAGAATGATTCATCTAATATTAAATTATCTCTATGGGAAATATTCTCCAACGGTTACCTCTATACATATTGAGCAAGTGATTCACATGATACAACGTGAACAACCTGGCGGAGAGCATTATTTACCCCATTCTTTTTTATTTCAACGCGACTATAACAATTGCCATTTTATGAAGGAGCCAATGAATAAACAGCTTAATCAATCATATATTCTATCTGTACCAGGTTATGTACAGGTAGCCGATTGGTCCTTACATGCACGAATAACGAATATGCATAATCAAGAATCTGTAGATGAAATGGTAGTGGATTATGATGAAGTGACATTTCCGTTGTCGGTTCGTCACCGCCTTCCGAATGATCGAATGCATTGTCGTGGGATGAATGGGACAAAGAAAATAGGGCGTTTGTTTATTGACCGAAAAATTCCTAAGCAAGAAAGAGACAAGTGGCCGATTGTCATTGATGGAGCTGGCCGAATTTTATGGGTCCCTCTTCTACATCGATCAATGGTTGCTAATGTCCATTCTAAGACGAAAAAGCGTCTTATTTTATCATGTAACTATGAGAATTAACTTGCTAGGAAAAGTCGGCGTTGTTTAGATTTGATAGACAATTAGGAGGTTTATGGAACTTGATGAAGGACGAGATTAGAGAGGTATTGATATCTGAAGAACAGATTCAAAGTAAATGCCTTGAGTTAGGGCGACAAATAACCGAAGAGTACGAAGGTCGGTTCCCGCTTGTTATTGGTGTGTTAAAAGGAGCTCTTCCTTTCATGGCTGATTTAACCAAGCGAATTGATACTCACCTTGAAATGGATTTTATGGATGTATCAAGCTATGGCAAAGGCACAGTGTCTTCTGGAGAAGTGAAAATCATTAAAGATTTAGATGCTTCTGTAGAGGGAAGGGACGTACTAATTGTAGAAGATATTATTGATAGTGGTTTGACCCTTAGTTATTTAGTCGAGCTCTTTCATTATCGTAAAGCAAAGTCGGTTAAGGTTGTGACATTGCTTGATAAACCAGACGGAAGAAAGGTTGATCTTATTCCAGACATAACTGGCTTCACAGTACCAGATGCCTTCGTTGTTGGATATGGATTAGATTATGCAGAGAAATACCGCAACCTTCCTTATATTGGGGTATTAAAGCCTGAGATTTATGAGAGTTAACATTTGTGATCAAATGAACAGTTATGATACGATAATTGAAGTCTTATTGTCGTGGGAGGAGGTCAAGAATGAATCGGATTTTTCGTAATACCATTTTTTATTTACTTATCTTTCTTGTTATTATAGGAATTGTGAATGCATTCAGTTCCGATCAAACTGAAACAAAGCCTGTAACATATACTGAACTAAGAGAACGAGTTGAGCAACGAGAAGTAAGTGAGATGACCGTCAAGCCAGCTCGTCAAGTATATTTAGTTCGTGGTCAATTTACCGATCAGCCTGAAGATGAATATTTCGAATCGAATTTATTAGTGAGTGAAGAAACGGCTCAATTCTTAACAGAAGCTGTTGGTCCAGACGGTAGTCCGCTTGTTGTTGAAATTGAAGGCGCTGATGAGACAAGTGGTTGGGTGACTTTCTTTACATCGATCATTCCTTTCATTATTATCTTCATTTTGTTCTTCTTCTTATTAAGCCAAGCTCAGGGCGGCGGTAGTCGTGTAATGAACTTCGGTAAAAGTAAGGCCAAAATGGTTAGTGATGAAAAGAAAAAAGCGAAATTTAAAGATGTTGCTGGTGCTGATGAAGAGAAGCAGGAGCTCGTGGAAGTGGTTGAGTTTCTAAAGGACCCTCGTAAATTCTCAGCAATTGGTGCGCGTATTCCAAAAGGGGTTCTTCTAGTTGGACCACCTGGTACAGGGAAAACATTACTTGCACGTGCGGTTGCAGGAGAAGCGGGCGTGCCATTTTTCTCGATTAGTGGTTCAGATTTCGTTGAGATGTTTGTTGGTGTTGGGGCATCGCGTGTCCGCGATCTATTTGAGAATGCGAAGAAAAATGCACCTTGTATTATTTTCATTGATGAGATTGATGCTGTAGGGCGTCAGCGTGGAGCTGGTTTAGGTGGAGGTCACGATGAACGTGAGCAAACGTTAAACCAATTGCTTGTTGAAATGGATGGATTTAGTGCTAATGAGGGGATTATCATTATTGCTGCAACAAACCGTGCTGATATTCTCGATCCAGCCTTGTTACGTCCTGGCCGGTTTGATCGTCAAATCCAAGTGAATCGACCTGATGTCAAAGGACGTGCAGAGGTTCTAAAAGTACATGCACGAAATAAGCCTCTTAATGATGATGTCAATTTAGAATCAATTGCAGCGAGAACGCCAGGTTTTTCTGGGGCAGACCTTGAGAACTTACTAAATGAAGCAGCTCTCGTTGCTGCTCGTCATGATCAAACGAAGATAAGTATGATTCATATTGAAGAAGCCATTGACCGTGTGATTGCCGGCCCTGCTAAGAAGAGCCGTGTCATTTCGAAAAAGGAAAAAAATATTGTTGCTTGGCATGAAGCTGGTCACACGGTAGTAGGTGTGAAGCTTGAAAACGCAGATATGGTACACAAGGTAACGATTGTTCCTCGTGGAATGGCAGGCGGGTATGCGGTCATGCTACCAAAAGAAGATCGTTATTTTATGACGAAGCCGGAGCTGCTTGACAAAATTATCGGTTTACTTGGTGGACGTGTGGCTGAGGAAATTCAATTTGGTGAAGTGAGTACAGGTGCACATAATGACTTTCAACGTGCAACTTCTATCGCTAGGAAAATGGTTACTGAATATGGTATGAGTGAAAAGCTAGGTCCTATGCAGTTTGGCTCTAATTCTGGAGGCCAAGTATTCCTCGGTCGTGATATTCAAAATGAACAAAATTATAGTGAAGCGTTCGCTCATGAAATTGATTTAGAAGCACAACGTTTCATTAAGGAGTGCTATGAGCGCTGTCGACAAATTTTGGTTGAGAATAAAGCAAGTCTTGATCTTGTCGCTGAAACGTTACTTGAATTAGAGACTCTTGATGCAGAGCAAATTAAATCGTTAATAAACGAGGGTAAATTGCCAGAAGATCATCATACGAATCGTCACAAAGAAAATGGTGATGAAAAAACGAGTGATGTGAAAGTAAACATTCAATCGAAGCAGGATGATCAGAAGTCAGATACTGAACCAGTGAATCAAGAAGAAGAGCAAGAGGATTCACCAAACAAAAAGGATGAATAATTCATCGTGATGTATAGGGTGTCTCATAAGGTCAAACCTTATGGGGCACTCTTTTTTAAAAGGTAAGAAAGTATAAAATTCTTTAAAAGACGCTTTCGCGTTTTTCTTAGGCTCTATACTAAATGTGGTGGTGAGTGTGTTTGATTGTTGTCATTGATGTAGGCAATACGAATATTGTTTTCGGTGGCTATGAAGGAAGATCGTTAAAGTATCATTGGCGTATGGCGACGAGCAGGGAGAAGACAGAAGACGAGTATGCCATGCTAATGAGAGCATTATTTGAACAAGAGCAACTACATTTTTCGATGGTGGAAGGTGTCATTATTTCATCGGTCGTACCCCCTATCATGTATACGCTCGAATTAATGTGTAAAAAGTATTTTAACCAGAAGCCCTTGGTCATTGGACCGGGCATAAAAACGGGTCTTAATATTAAATATGATAATCCAAAGGAAGTTGGAGCAGATCGAATTGTCAATGCGGTAGCTGGCATACAATTATATGGAGCCCCTCTTATTATTGTCGATTTTGGTACAGCGACTACCTTTTGTTACTTGAATGAACAGAAGCAATATATGGGGGGAGCGATTGTACCAGGGTTATCGATTTCAGCCGAGGCTCTGTATACAAGAGCGTCGCAATTGCCAAGAATTCAACTTTCCAAGCCTAATCAAGTAATTGGGAAAAATACGGTTCACGCGATGCAATCAGGCGTGTTTTACGGTTATATTTGTCAAGTGGATGGTATGGTAAACCGATTCAAAGCCTCAGCAAAAAGTGACCCTGTTGTCGTTGCGACAGGAGGTCTTGCGGAATTACTCTCTGAAGAGGCAGAAACGATTGATTACGTCGATCCCTTTTTGACGTTAAAAGGGTTGAAAATGATTTATGATAAGAACAAAAAGGTAGGCGAAAAGAATGACTGATTATTTAATTAAAGCAACCGCATTTGGCGGTAAAGTACGAGCATATTCGTTAGTAGCGACAGAAATGGTCAATGAAGCCGTTCGAAGACAAGGAACATGGCCTACTGCATCAGCTGCGTTAGGGCGTGCAATGATGGCAAGCACGATGATGGCAATGATGCTAAAAGGAAATGAAAAAATGACTGTTAAAGTTGAGGGAGGTGGTCCAATTGGATCGATCGTGGTCGACGCAAATGCCAAAGGTGAAACGAGAGGATATGTGACCAATCCGCACGTTCATTTTGATTTAAATGAGCACGGAAAGCTAGATGTTGCCCGAGCAGTAGGGAAAGAGGGCTTCTTGTCTGTTATTAAAGACCTTGGGTTAAAAGAGCACTTTACCGGAAGTGTTCCGATCGTTTCTGGTGAATTAGGTGAGGACTTTACGTATTACTTCGCTTCCTCTGAGCAAACACCTTCTTCAGTGGGTGTCGGAGTGCTTGTTAATCCTGATAATTCTGTTTTGGCAGCGGGTGGATTTATTATTCAGTTAATGCCTGGAGCAGAAGATGCGATTGTAGAAGAAATTGAAAAAAGACTGTCTGCCATTCCCCCTATTTCAAAATTGATTGAACTTGGTATGCCGCCTGAAGAAATTTTGCAATCTTTACTCGGGGAGGAAAATGTTAAGGTATTGGAGAAAGCACCAATTATATTCAATTGTCACTGTTCTAAGGAAAGAATTGAGAATGCGATTATCAGTCTTGGGGCTGAGGAAATTCAAAGAATGATTGAAGAAGATCACGGTGCTGAGACGCGTTGCCATTTTTGTAACGAAGAATATTATTTTTCAGAAGACGATTTAAAACAATTGCTAGAACAAGTTAAATAAAAATAAAATTTTGAAACGTTTCAATTGACACCTTGGTAGCGGTTTGATACTATTATTTTAACAAAACCAATAAATTTACTAGGGATTAAAAGGAGGAACTATTTATGAAGGTTGTTCAATCTATTACAGATTTAATTGGTCAAACGCCGTTAGTAAAACTGAATCGTCTTGTTTCTGATAAGCATGCTGATATTTATTTAAAGCTCGAATATATGAATCCTGGAAGCTCCGTTAAAGATCGTATCGCACTTGCGATGATCGAAGCGGCTGAAAAAGCAGGCAAATTAACAAAAGATACGGTCATTGTAGAGCCGACTAGTGGGAATACGGGAATTGGCCTGGCGATGGTTGCTGCTGCTAAAGGCTATAAAACAAAGCTAGTGATGCCTGAGACAATGAGTATGGAACGTCGTAACTTACTGCGTGCTTATGGCGCGGAGCTTGTGTTAACGCCAGGACCAGAAGGTATGGGCGGAGCGATCCGCAAAGCAACTGAGCTTGCACAAGAAGAGGGACACTTTATGCCTCAGCAATTTGAAAATGAGGCGAACCCTGAGATTCACCGTAATACGACTGGTAAGGAATTACTTGAGCAAGTTGAAGGTCAAATTGACGGATTTGTATCAGGTATTGGTACAGGTGGTACGATCACAGGTGCAGGTGGGTTGTTAAAGGAGCACTATCCAAACCTACAAATTGCTGCTGTTGAACCGTCTGATTCTCCTATCCTTTCAGGCGGTAACCCAGGTCCGCATAAGATTCAAGGTATTGGAGCTGGATTTGTTCCTAAGATTTTAGATACTGATATATACGATGAAGTCATCCAAGTATCGACTGAACAGGCATTTGAATATGCTCGTCGTGCTGCAAGTGAAGAAGGGATTCTTGGTGGTATTTCTTCAGGTGCTGCGATTTATGCTGCGCTTCAACTAGCTGAAAAGCTTGGGGCAGGTAAAAAGGTAGTGGCCATTATTCCTTCAAATGGAGAACGTTATTTAAGTACTCCTTTATATCAATTTGAAGATTAAGCGACCATTCTTAATAAATAGTTCAGAAAAGATATTGGGAAGCATTCGTTGCTTTTCCGATATCTTTTTTTAGGATAAAAAAACGTATGAATGGAAGTTCTCGTTGTGTGAAAGAAAAAAGGAACCGATCTTTTCTTTATAGCTATTCTCATGTAGAATATACGAAAGGAAAAGAGACAGAGGTGAGGACGGTGTCCAAACAAATGAAAAGACTCAAAAAAGCTAAGTCTTTTCCTCTTCATGAAAGTAAGTGGTTTAAACGTTATACACAGCTTATCGTTGATCATCCTCATCATATTTTATTAGAAAGTGGACGTGGTGGGCGCTATAGTATCATGGGATTAGAGCCTATTGCAGTCGTAACAGGTAAAGGTACAACGTTAACGATTGAGGATCGAAATGGCGTCGAAAAAAGGCAAGGCGCCCTATTAGAGTTATTAGAGGACGTCCTTGCACCTTATCATCATCCTACGAGTGCAGAGCTCCCTCCATTCCAAGGTGGAGCAATGGGTTATCTCAGCTATGATATTGTTCGTGAAATCGAGGATTTACCGAACCAAGCGAAGGACGACTTGGCATTACCTGACCTTTACTTTATGATATTTGATGATGTGTTCATATATGATCATATGGAGAATCGGATATGGATCATTGTATATGGTGACAAGAGTGAAGGAGAACGATTAGATAAACGGCTAACAGACTACTTCGAGCAGTGGACTAAACATGGTGAAGATGAACAACAGATGATAGCGTTAAGTGACAGTCAAGGTGAAGTGAAGTCTTCTCTAACAGAAGAAGCATTTTGCAAGGCGGTAATGCGAATTCAGGATTATATCTCTGCTGGAGACGTCTTTCAAGTTAACCTTTCTGTCAGACAGCAGAAGCCATTAAATGTCCCATCTTTAGAGGTGTATAAAAGGTTAAGGCAACTGAATCCTTCTCCTTATATGAGCTATTTGCAAACACCTGATTTTCAATTAGTTAGTGCTTCCCCTGAGTTGTTAGTGAAAAAGCAAGGCGAAGAGCTTTCAACTAGACCGATAGCAGGAACGAGGTCACGTGGTAAAAACGAAAAGGAAGATCAAGAGCTTGCAGGAACGTTAATCAATAATGAGAAGGAGCGAGCTGAGCATGTGATGCTTGTTGACTTAGAGAGAAACGATCTAGGGAGAGTTTCTTCGTATGGGACAGTGGAAGTAGATGAATTAATGGTTATCGAAAAATATTCGCATGTCATGCATATTGTTTCAAATGTGAAGGGTATGTTAGCAGAAGGGCATACGTTATATGATGTTATACGTGCTACGTTTCCAGGAGGGACGATAACAGGTGCTCCCAAAGTACGCACAATGGAAATCATTGAGGAGCTTGAGCCTGTTCGCCGCTCGGTCTATACTGGATCAATCGGATGGATTGGTTTTGATAAGAATATGGAGCTGAATATTGCGATAAGGACAATGGTTTGTAAAGATGGCTATGCCCATGTACAAGCAGGTGCGGGGATTGTGATTGATTCCGTACCGGAGAATGAATATAAAGAATCATTAAAAAAGGCGAGAGCCCTATGGAAAGCATTAGAGCTTAGTGAAGAAGAGTTGAGAAAAAATCCAGTTCAGTTGAGTTGAGGAGGTAATAAGATGATTTTAATGATTGATAATTATGATTCGTTTACGTATAACCTTGTACAATATTTAGGGGAAATGGGCCATGAGCTCGTCGTTAAGCGTAATGATCAAATGACGATTGCTGAAATTGAACAGCTAAATCCCGAGTTTTTAATGATTTCACCAGGCCCTTGTAGTCCTAATGAAGCTGGTATTAGTCTTGAGGCTATCTCCGCATTCGCGGGAAAAATCCCAATTTTTGGTGTTTGTCTCGGGCATCAATCAATTGCGCAAGTATTTGGTGGGGACGTCGTACGTGCTGACCGTTTAATGCATGGAAAGACGTCTAAGATTGAACATAATGCGCAAACGGTTTTTAAAGGATTAGAAAACCCGTTAACAGCAACAAGGTATCATTCTCTTATCGTAAAAAGAGAAACATTACCTGAATGCTTTGAGATTACAGCTGAAACGGCAGAAGGGGAAATTATGGCTATTCGCCATAAGGAATTACCTATTGAAGGAGTTCAATTTCACCCAGAGTCAATCATGACGGATGATGGCAAGAAGATGCTTCGAAACTTCATTGAAACATATGGTAAGGAGACGTTAACGTGTTCATCTACGTAAATGGAGACATCATTCATAGAGAAGAGGCACGCATATCACCTTATGATCATGGTTATTTATATGGCCTCGGTTTGTTTGAAACATTTGCGGTTGTAGATGGTCATCCATTTTTGTTGGATGACCATTTTCAACGTTTGCAAAGAGGTCTGGCTGTGCTGGATATTCAATGGACCTATTCTAGAGAAGCGGTGCTGACCATTTTACAAAGTCTGTTGAAGAAGAATGGATTGACAAACGCTTACGTCCGATGGAATATTTCAGCTGGAATTGAGGATATTGGACTGTACACCGGAAAGTATAGCCAGCCTTCGGTTATTGTGTTCGTTAAACCGTTACCAAATAGACCGCTTGAGAAGAAAGCGGAGTTTCTTCAGCTCAGGAGAAATACACCTGAGGGCTCTGAGCGGTTAAAATCACACCATTATTTAAACAATCTTTTAGCGAAGAGGGAATTAGGGCCAAACCGAGATAAAGAAGGTATTTTTTTGACACAAGAAGGTTTTGTTGCTGAAGGAATAGTCTCGAATGTGTTTTGGGTACGTGATCGCATCGTGTATACTCCAGATTTAGCAACAGGGATATTAAGTGGTATAACAAGACAGTTTGTATTAAAACAGCTAAATCATTGGGGGGTACGTTATGAAGAAGGTTTCTTTCTACCATCCGATGTGAAGGATGCAGATGAAGTCTTCATGACAAATTCGATTCAAGAGATCGTGCCACTTTATTTTGATGGGCAAAGAAAAGGAGATCGATTCATAACGACTCAGCTTCAAGGCTCGTTTGAAAAGAACCGCCGACGTTTGTGGAGTAGTGATGAATTGAAATAGGTAGGTGAATCAATTGGGAAGATGGCAAGAGAAAATGAAAAGGAAAACATTGATAATGGGCATTCTCAATGCGACACCGGATTCATTCTCTGATGGTGGCCGTTATAACGATGTAGAGTTAGCGGTTATGCAGGCAAAGCGAATGATTGCTGATGGTGCTGATATGATTGATGTAGGTGGTGAATCAACGAGACCGGGTGCTACTTTTGTTGAAGTGGAGGACGAATTAGACCGGGTGCTGCCGGTTATTCGTGCCCTGCGTCAGGAATTGGGCGAGCCAATTTCAATCGATACGTACAAGGCAGAAGTAGCGAATGAAGCGATTCAAGCTGGAGCCTCTATCATTAACGACGTATGGGGGGCGAAATGGGATAAAAGGATGGCGGAAGTCGCAGCTCGTAATGATGTCCCAATTATCTTGACTCATAATCGCGAGAATCATGTTTACGCTGATTTAATGTCTGAGGTTATAAATGATTTACAAGAAAGTATTGCGTTATGTAAGCAAGCGGGTGTAAAGGAAGGTAATATCATTTTAGACCCTGGGATAGGCTTCGCGAAAACATATGAGGAAAATATGGAAGTCATGCGTCATTTAGATCGTATAGTAAATCTTCGTTACCCTGTCCTGCTTGGTACATCACGAAAATCGATTATTGCCAAAACATTAGATCTTCCAGTTGACGAACGAGTGGAAGGGACAGGTGCAACGGTTTGTTACGGTGCTATGAAGGGGTGTTCTATTATGCGTGTCCATGATGTGAAGGAAATGGCACGAATGACACAAATGATGGATGCGCTAATGAGAAAGGGTGAGTAGAAGTATGGATCGAATCTATTTAAATGAATTACAGTTCTACGGTTATCACGGTGTCTTCGAGGAAGAGAAGAAGCTCGGTCAACGTTATATCGTGGATGTTGTTATGAAGCTAAATTTGATCGAAGCTGGACGGACAGATGAACTAAATTATACAATTGATTACGGTGATGCGTATGAACGTATTCAATCTATTGTCGAGGGCAAGCCTTATAAGTTAATAGAGGTTGTAGCGGAGAAAATTGCAGCAGAATTATTACAAACATACACACTATTACAGGAGTGTACAGTGAAAGTAACGAAGCCCAATCCACCGATAGCTGGACAATATAAGGCGGTTGCTGTTGAAATAACGAGGGGAAGGTTATGAAGCATATTGCTTATATTGCTTTAGGCTCTAATATTGGAAAACGCCAAGCCCATTTGGAGAAAGCGATTGATTTACTTAGTCGAGAAGCTATGATTGACGTATGCGCACTCTCCTCAATTTATGAAACAGATCCAGTTGGATATGAAGATCAACAAAGCTTTTTAAACATGGTCATATCCATTCGAACAAGTTTAACAAGTGAACAATTATTGGAAATAACACAAAAGATCGAGCGAGATTGCGGCCGAACAAGAGAAATAAAATGGGGGCCGCGTACAATAGATCTTGACATTCTGCTCTACGACCAAGAAAATATGGAGATGGAGCATTTAATCATTCCTCATCCGAGGATGTGGGAACGTGCTTTTGTGTTAGTGCCACTAAAAGAAATTGCACCGACGTTGTATGTTGTAGATAAGGGACAGACTGTTGAAGAGCTTTATAATACATTACCAGATAAAGAAGGGGTAAAGGTATGGAGTACTTTGGACGACGCATCCGAGCGTTTCGAAAATTAAAAGGCTATACTCAACAACGCTTTGCAAAAGAGGTGGGTCTCTCACTGTCTGTACTCGGTGAGATTGAAAGGGAGAGCCGACAACCGACAGAAGAACAGCTAGAACGAATTGCTGCTACGCTAAATGTTCTTATAGATGAAGTGAAGGGAACTTAAATCGGAGGTGAAAGAACATGTTACAAATAGGTTCCATTAAGATGAAAAACCAAGTCGTTCTTGCGCCGATGGCCGGTGTTTGTAATCCTGCCTTTCGATTAATAGCGAAAGAGTTTGGTGCAGGCTTAGTTTGTGCTGAGATGGTAAGTGACAAGGCCATTTTACACAAAAATGAGAAGTCATTAAGTATGCTATACGTTGACGAGCGCGAGAAGCCTTTGAGCTTACAAATATTCGGTGGTGAAAAGGAGACGCTTGTAGAGGCAGCGAAGTTCGTTGATCAAAATACGAATGCGGATATTATTGACATCAATATGGGGTGTCCAGTTCCGAAAATTACGAAATGTGATGCAGGAGCAAAATGGCTGTTGGATCCAAATAAGATATATGAAATGGTGTCAGCGACAGTTGATGCTGTTCGGAAGCCTGTTACAGTGAAAATGAGAATGGGCTGGGATGAGGAGCATATTTTTGCGGTAGAAAATGCACAAGCGGTAGAGCGTGCTGGTGGTAGTGCGATTGCGTTACATGGACGTACACGTGTTCAAATGTACGAAGGTGTTGCGAACTGGGATATCATCAAGCAAGTAAAGGGATCTGTATCTATTCCTGTCATGGGTAACGGTGATGTGAAAACACCTGAAGACGCAAAACGTATGCTAGACGAAACGGGTGTTGATGGTGTCATGATTGGGAGAGCGGCATTAGGAAATCCATGGATGTTGTATCAAACGATCAATTACTTAGAGCATGGGGTGACACCTGTTGAACCACCCCCTCGTGAAAAGATCGATGTTTGTATGGTGCATCTCGATCGACTAATTGATTTAAAGGGTGAAAATGTTGCTGTTCGTGAAATGCGTAAGCATGCAGCGTGGTATTTAAAAGGAATGCGTGGGAGTGGGCGCATCCGTGATCAAATCAATCAATTTGCTACAAGAGATGATGTGGCTAACACATTGTACGGTTATATTGAGCAGCTAGAAGAACAGCAGGCAGAGACGTCAAGCGCTGTTTGACTTTTAGCGTACTCTTCACTATAATTCGTTTGTGATAAGTATACTGCCAGTGTTGTCACTGGCAGTTTTTTCTACATAGAATCGGACATAAGCGTTTGATAACAAAGTAAGGAGAGTGAAATAGATGTCGCAGGAAATAGAGTTAAATGAATTGTTAACGGTGAGACGGGACAAGTTAAAGCAATTGCAAGAAAAGGGGATTGATCCCTTTGGGGAGAAATTTGAGAGAAGCCATTCTGCTAGAGAAATGAATGAACAATTTGGTGAACTGGATAAAGAAACATTAGGTGAGCAGGAAAAGGAAGTGATTCTTGCTGGGCGAATTATGACAAAGCGCGGAAAAGGGAAAGCGGGCTTTGCCCATATCCAGGATTTAACGGGTCAAATTCAAATCTATGTCCGCAAAGATGCTGTCGGCGATGAGGCGTATGAGCTTTTTAATTCGATTGATATTGGTGATATTGTGGGTGTTAAAGGGTTGGCTTTTAAGACGAAGGTTGGCGAATTATCTATCAAGGTACAAACCTTTACTCTACTCTCGAAATCATTGCGCCCACTACCAGATAAGTTTCATGGTTTAAAAGATATTGAGCAACGCTACCGTCAACGTTATGTCGATCTAATTGTGAATCCGGAAGTTCGTGATACATTTGTTTTGCGTAGTCGTATTTTACAATCAATGCGTCGTTATTTAGATTCTAATGGTTACTTAGAGGTAGAGACACCGACGATGCATTCGATTGCTGGTGGTGCCTCGGCTCGTCCGTTTGTGACACACCATAATGCGTTAGATATGACATTATATATGAGAATTGCTATTGAACTTCATTTAAAGCGTCTCATTGTCGGTGGCTTAGAGAAGGTGTACGAAATTGGACGAGTATTTCGTAATGAAGGGGTGTCGACGCGACATAATCCTGAATTTACGATGATCGAGTTGTATGAGGCGTATGCTGATTATCATGACATTATGGAATTGACCGAAAATCTTGTGGCTCATATCGCTAAAGAAGTTTTAGGGACAACGATTGTTACGTATGGCGACCATGAGGTTGATTTGACCCCTAGATGGAAGAGGGTTCACATGGTGGATGCGATCAAGGAGAAGACGGGTGTAGATTTTTGGCAGCAATTGAGTGACGAAGAGGCGCGTCAACTAGCGAAAGAGCATCGTGTTCCTGTTAAAGAGACGATGACGTTTGGGCATGTTGTCAATGAATTCTTTGAGCATTTTGTTGAAGAAGAGTTGATACAACCTACGTTTATATATGGCCACCCAGTTGCTATTTCACCCTTAGCAAAGAAAAATGAGGACGATGGGCGCTTTACCGATCGTTTTGAATTATTTATTGTTGGTCGTGAGCATGCTAATGCTTTTACTGAGCTTAATGATCCGATTGATCAGCGTCAGCGTTTTGAGCAACAGCTTGTTGAGCGTGAACAAGGTGATGAAGAGGCTCACATGATGGATGAAGATTTTGTTGAGGCGTTGGAGTATGGAATGCCACCGACTGGTGGGCTTGGAATAGGGATTGACCGTTTAGTGATGTTGCTAACGAATTCGCCATCTATTCGCGATGTATTATTGTTTCCGCAAATGCGTCACAGAGATCAACCAGAATAAAGAGTAGACTATTAGTGGTGTCTGAAGGTTTGTATTTGACTTTTAGGACACCACTAGTAAAAGAATCATTGTTCTAAACCTTCAAAGGGACTGGATACGTAAATAATTTTTTAAAAAGTACTTGCGCTACATGGTTAAATGATGTTATATTATTTCTTGTCGCTAAGACAGAGAATAAATGAGCCAAAAAAGATTTGACAATCCGGTCTCATTTTGTTATGATTTTAAAGTCGCTGTTAAATAGAAAGCGACATTAAAAAGC
>NZ_JBGUAV010000019.1:0-85168 GCF_041821005.1 Halalkalibacter sp. AB-rgal2 | reverse complement strand
GGAGGAACTAGGTGACCTATCTCGTTTTTCGAATCATAAAAAAGTTAATGCATTTATTGGCATTGATATTCGAAGATATCAATCAGGTAAATACACTGGACAAGATCACATCAATAAACGAGGAAACCCTAAAGGAAAAAAATCTTATATTTTATTATCCGAAACATGATTCGCCAACAAAAAGCAGCTCCAAACCATATTGTCGATTAGTATTACAAATTAAAAAAGCAACCTACCCCCAAGAAGGACAGGGTTGCCGTGGTCGCTTGTATGAACAAGCTCATAAAATGTATGACTAGGAACCATACAAAATACGATTACTCGTACGCGGTCTCTATGGACCAATAATACATATTATATCGATAATTTTAAGCATCATACGCCGGGATGATAAGCAGGGCAGCCCTCGTCTCGTAGAAACAGATTAAACGCTTCATTAGGGATACTTTCAATTAAATGGTGGATATGAAAAGCAATATCGTTCGTTTGTAATTTCACTTCTAAATCTAAAGGCAAAACTAATTGATTCATGTTATAATTCTTAAACATAAGGACACTTCTTTCTGATTGGATTTGGTGTGGTAACTTAATTTTATCAGAAGATGTCCTTATTTTACTGTAAAAAATAATTAAAGCCAGTGAAATTTCCCTTTCAGAGGAGGGTTTTGTCCCAGCCTCTCTCTTGACCATTAATATCTATATTCCCTTTCTTCTAATTTAGATGCAGCAAGATAAACGAGTTGTTTAATCTCATTCATATTTTCCATTAATTCCGACGCTGTTTGCGGTTTAGCAAAGAAATACCCTTGAATAGTTGCTTCTAGATGAATCGGAATTTGATTAAGTTGTTCAATTGACTCAATTCCTTCAACAACAATTTGAATATTTAACAGCTCACATAAATGAAATACCGCTTTAATGATCGCTAGCTTTTTATCTGGTATTGGAATCTCATTCACAAACACTTTATCTAACTTGATTGTGTCTACAGGGAATCGTTCAATATATGAAAGTGAGGAATAACCAACTCCAAAGTCATCAATGGCTAATGTAATACCAGCTTCCCTTAATGCATGAACCTTCTGCATCGTCTCTGTTGAGACTTCAACAAGTATACGTTCTGTCACTTCAAAAGTTAAACGTTTTCCGCTTATGTTAAATGTATTGAGGTGAGTAAAAACGCGCGAGACGAAATCATCTGCCTTTAATTGTTCATATGATAGATTAATCGAAACTTTCGGCATTACAAATCCTTCTTGATCCCACTGCCATAACTGCTTACATACTTGCTCTATAATCCAGTCACCTAATACTCGGATAAATCCATTTTCCTCAGCAATTGGAATAAATTGATCAGGTGGAATGAATCCCTTTTTTGAATGGTTCCAACGTATAAGTGCTTCCACTGACATTACTTCACGAGTATGGACATTCACTAATGGTTGATAGTATAAAGTAAGCTCTTCTTTTCCAATAGCTTGATAAAGTTCTGTTTCAATCATAATCTCTTCATAAGAGCTTTTCATTTGGTCATGATAAAATACCAACATATTAGCACCTTGTCTTTTCGCATATGCTAATGTCGTTTCACAACGTTTGAATAGTTCTTCTACAGTTAGTGATTCTCCTTTGTATTGAACCGCCCCTATATTACAATTCATATGTAATGTTTGTGTTCGGACAACTGATGTATCTGTAAAAAAGCCGATGACTTTATTTAAATAGCTTCTGGCCGTTACTTCATCATCCGATTCAATGACAAGATAAAACTCATCTCCACTTGAACGAAACACTCGAATACTTTCATTTTCTAAATTTAATAAATATGTAGATAATTGAACAAGAAATTCATCACCAATTTGATGACCATACGACTCATTAATTCGACTCAACTTCAAGCAATCTAAGAGCGCAATATAAAACGAAACTTCTTGTTTCGTTAACTCTCTCAAGTAATTTTGTAATTTCTTACGATTTGGTAATTTCGTTAACGAATCCGTGGAAGTCAACTGTTCAACATAATCCTTTAACTCCATTTCTTCCGTAACATTTTGTAATGAAATCACTATTCCTTGAATCGTATTTTCGATTTGCATGGCACTGAGATGAATACGATAAATATGATTTCTCCCATTGTTTCTTTTTGTAAAAAGCATGTCCCTGTGAGTTAACAGACCTGAAAACATGTGGTCTATTATTTCTTTTACCTGCTTCCTTTCCTCTTGTGTCATCTCAGCTGTCAAGTCACACAACGTTGCCAATTCAGATTGAAAGAATAGCTGTGAAGCAGATGTTTGATAGGTTATCGTATAGTCATGGTTGATAATACACATAAAATCAGATGTTTGTTTTGCCAAAAGCTCCTGAGCTCGCTCTCGTTTCAACGTATTTTGCATATTATTAAAGTATGCCATCCCCATTCCTATCACACTTGCCACTGATTCCATTAAACGGTAATCAAACGTAGTAGGTTTAGTTATAGTAGAATGATACGCGACAAACGTCCCGATAACTTCTCCACTAGGCAATAAGATAGGCGTAGACCAACATGATTTAATGTTACATTCCAATGCAATTGCCTTAAAATTTTCCCAGTTCGAACACTGTTCAATATTTTCACAAATGACTGTTTTCTTATCAAGAATCGCCGGACCACATGTCCCTATAGTTCTCCCAATTTTAATTCCATCTACCATTTGTACGAATAAACTTGGAATCGATTGTCCTGCTGCAAAGCTTAAAGATTCATTCTTTTGATCATAGATCATAATGGAATAGTTACAGTCTGATTTCTGCTCTAATATTGTAATAACATTTCGGAGTGCTTCATTTAACTCCGTTGATTGTAAGAAGCGTTGAAGAATACAAGATTGATATTCGAATAGCTGTTGAGATTGGAGAAGAGATGTCATATCTTTCATAACGATGAAAAACGCTACATTGTCATGGCCATCAATTGGAATAATGTTAATGTCGACCTTTTTTTCCTCATGATTTAAAGAAATAGTCATCTGTTTAAAATATTGCGAAGATGTTTGCTGCTGTTGAATACATTTAATAATTGATTGCTTTTCCTCGTCACGATTGAAAAATTCAAACAAATTAATTTTTTTATTTTTTGGTAACTGTAAAAATACTTCAGCCTGCTTATTTGCAGAAATAATAAGCCCTTCTTGATTAATCATACAAATTGTATCGAAATTCCCATCATTCAGCCTTCGATATGTTCTTTCAGATTGCGATAACAATTGTTGATGCTTTGTAATCGATTGAATTTTACCTTCTAATTGATTCAAATCCTTGTACGTGGTGACATACAGAATATAACTTGTAATCGATATAAAAATAATTCCCTTGGTTGTTTGAAACAGCTGAATAAATTCAGTTGAATTCGTTAATCTCATAACGGCTATATCAGAAAAATATATCCACAAAAACGAAATGATAAAAAAAGTTCCACTTAATTTCAAGGCAGATTTTCTAGAAGATCCCATTGTTCGCCTCCCTTTTCTTATTCATTCTCAACACACCAACGACTATACATTCATACGTATTAGTCAAATAAACCTATATTTTTACTATATTCTACCTTAATCTTGTGTTTTTTAATAGGTAAAAAGAGTTAAAATCAAAAATTATAATGAAAAATGATAAGATAAAATTAAAAACATAAGACCACTGAAAAGACATCTTATCTTCTCAGTGGTCTTACGATCAAACGATTAAACTGTAATTAAACGCGTTATCATTAACCAATTGTTATGACAGCTACTGCCATATTCGGTAACGTAACCGTTAATTGTTCACCTTCCACTTCATAACCATCAAACGCTACTGGTTTCACATTCTCAGGGTTATCAAATGTATTATGTGCATTACGTTCTTCGGCAGTTAGGACACGCCCTGCGATATTTTCAACATTTGAAATCCCTCGCAATTCAACTGTAACCTTAGATTCTTCACTTGGATTAAGGTTACATAAGCTAAGATGAATCCTTCCATCAGCGTCCTTTGAAGCTGTTGCACTGACTGATGGTAAATTCTCATCATTTAGTTGATACGTATCGGTTTCAATAGATAAATCTAATTTTTCAGCATCTTGATGAACTTTGTACATTTCAAACACATGATAAGTTGGAGTTAAGATCATCTTTTCCCCTTCAGTTAATACCATTGCTTGAAGTACATTAACAGTTTGAGCAATGTTAGCCATTTGAACTCGGTCACTATGTTCGTGGAAAATATTAAAATGTAACCCCGCAACTAATGCATCGCGAATCGTATTTTGCTGATATAAGAATCCAGGATTTGTACCTGGCTCAACATCAAACCATGTTCCCCACTCATCAATAATCATTCCAATTCGCTTATCTGGATCATACTTGTCCATAATCGTCGAGTGTTTAGAAATCAGCTCATCCATATGAAGAGCCTTCTTCATCGTAATAAACCATTCTTCTTCACGCGCATCTAGTGCTGAGCCTTTATTCCAAAAGCCGTGAGGATGAACATAATAATGTAGACTTAATCCATCCATTAAATGAGCCGCTTCACGCATGAGTACCTCCGTCCAACGGTAATCATCAACGTTAGCACCACCAGCAATTTTATAAATTTTGTTATCACCGTAATTACGTACATACGTCTGAAATTGACGATATAAATCAGCATAAAACTCAGGGCGCATGTTTCCACCACAACCCCAGTTTTCATTACCTACTCCGAAATATGTTAATGACCACGGCTCTTTACGACCATTTTCGTTTCTCCAGTTCGCCATCGGTGATTCGCCATCAAAGGTCATATATTCAACCCATTCTGACATTTCTTGAACTGTTCCACTACCAACGTTTCCACAAATGTAAGGCTCTGCTCCTAACATATCACATAACATCATAAATTCATGTGTACCAAAATGGTTATTTTCAACGACTCCGCCCCAGTGCGTATTAACCATTCTCTTTCGATCTTCTCTAGGGCCTACTCCGTCCTTCCAATGATATTCATCGGCAAAACATCCTCCTGGCCAACGTAGAACTGGAATGTTAATGTTTTTTAACGCTTCTACCACATCATTTCTAATTCCATTTGTATTCTCGATATGAGAATCCTCGCCGACCCAAAAACCCTCATAAATACATCTACCGAGGTGCTCAGCAAAGTGTCCATAAATATTTTTATTAATCTTTCCCTTTGAAACATCTGTGTTAATAATGACTTTGTTTGTCATCATGTCTCCCTCCATCCTATTTGTTAAATCTTCTTTTGTACGTACAATATCAATCACATTTATATATAGCTTACTATACTAATGGGTTTTCGTATGAGCTAATTTAATCGCTTTATTCTTTGCTAAATACATAACAAATGCAATTGAATACAATGCAAAGCCAATGATATCCGTCATCGTAAGCATGATAGCAGCCCAGACACCTATCCAAATTAATACTTTATATTGAATCTCGTCATCTTGTAATTTAACAGCAATTAAGAAATTCACAATTGCACCAACAAAGATAAATAGAGAATAGATTAGGATCACTTGTAGAACATTATTCACCATTTGTGAACCTGCAATCATCGTATTCATATCTGTCTCTTCTAGTTTGATGGCTCCTTCTCGTTGAAACCATGTATAATATTGAAACATCGTAACGAGCGCAATCACAAGGTTCCATGCTGCACCAATGATGATAAAGGTTCGTTCCAGCTTTCTACTTACTTTCACACTAGCACCCATTGTTAATCAGTCCTTTGCAATCGAATTCAGTTGAAGAGTACTATGCATTCCAATGATTGTAAAGGCTTTTATCCTTTCAAACCTGCATTTAATTTAATCGCTTGAACAAAATATTTCTGAGCAAAGAAGAACAATAATAGCGTCGGAATAATCGCTAAGATTGCTGATCCCATTAGTTGTCCAATCATCCGGTAGTTACCATATACATCTTGAAGCAATAATAAACCTGCCGTTACTGGCATCTTCTGAACATCCGTATACACGATAACTGGCCATAAGAAATCATTCCATGAACCTACAAACGAGAACAAACCACAGACAATTAGAATTGGTTTAATTAATGGCACGATAATACTAATAAAAATCCTAAAATCACTTGCACCATCAACTCGTGCAGATTCATCTAACTCTTTAGGAATTCCCTTCATAAACTGCCTCACTAAGAATATGTTAGCCATTCCAGCTACCCCTGGTACGATCATCGCCCACGGTGTGTTAACCCAACCTAATATGTCAATGATCATATAAGATGGGATAATATTGACGACATTCGGAAAAAAGGAAATGGCTAGCAATGTAAAGAACAACACATCTCGTCCTTTAAAATTCATACGCGTATAACCATATCCTGTAATCGCAATGACAATAACAACTAGCAGCGTATGTGTTGTCGCAATAAAAATGGAATTCCATATCCATTGGAGAATAGGTGCAGTAGACGTGTTTTCTAAAATCGCCACATAGTTATCAACGATCCAGTTTACTGGTAACAACCGGAATCCCGCACTAACAACTTCCGTCTGAGAACGAAAGGAAGTCGTAATCCCATAAAATACAGGTATGACCCAAATCGCACTCACGATAATCAAAAAGAGATACGATAAATACTTTGACACTTTTATATTTTCAAACATTTGGTTATCCCTACCTTTCTTCATCAATTAAAATTCTACACGACACTTAGGAAGTGGAATGGCGATTCATTAAATAATATTGAATTGCAGAGATAACTAAAATAACTAATCCAAGTAATACAGCCATTGCCGAAGCCATACCCGCAATCGATTCACCATGACTAAATGCCAAATCACGAATATACATCATTAATACGGTCGTACTTTGTCTCGGACCACCTTCTGTCATCATTAACGGTTGAGCAAAGACATTGAAAGCACCCGCCGTTGTCATAATAAGTGTATAAATTAACGGAAACTGAATAGACGGTAACGTAATACTAAAAAACTTACGGACAGGTCCTGCACCATCAATTTCTGCTGACTCATATAATTCCTCAGATACACTACTAATCGAAGCACGATAAATGATCATATTACCTCCAATACCGGCCCATACGGTGATAACAACAATCGTAATCCAAGCGTATGGTTGAGTGGCAGCCCAAACGACATCAGATCCAAACAAATTATTAACAATCCCTAATTGCCGATTGAAAATAAGGGACCAAATAAGAGCTGCAGCAGATATGGAAATAAGACCTGGAATAAAGATAAGTGTCTGAAAGAGATTTTTCATTTTCACTTCTTTATGTTCCAATGAAGCGGCAATTAATAATGGTATAATAATCATAAATGGAACGCTAAAGAAGACAAAAATAAACGTATTCTTCATCCCATTAAAGAATTGACGGTAAAAGGTCGATTCCTCATTAAGGAGAATCGTACGATAGTTATCTAAACCAACCCACACTGGGTCAGATACCATGTTCCATCTTGTAAAAGACGCATAAATACCGTAAACCGACGGTATTAAAATAAAGACGATAAATAAAATGAGATGGGGGCCAATAAAGGCAAGCGGAGCCCAATTTATCTTTTTCTTCACCGTTATACAACCTCCTTTGTTTAAAAGTAATGTGCCATTCAAAAGAAATGGCACATTACTTACGTACATCTATTCCTCTTCTGCTTCCTCAAGCTCTTCAATTACATTTTCTAGATCTAACGTTCCCTGTTCTACTCGGTCAACAACAAAGGATTGCATTTCCGCTAACCCTTGATCAATGTCCATCTCTCCATGAACAAGATCAGCGACATACGTATCAATTGCTTCTGCTACATACGGATAATGCTCATACGTATAAATGTGAAGAGCTTCCGTTTGTTGTTCAGTCGAAGTAAAGAATGACTGCATATAGTTGTCATATTCTGGACTTTCAATCACATCGACACTGGCAACAATTTGACCAGCTTCAGCCCATTCAATTGAATTCTCACGAACAAACTCTAAGAAATCAGCAATAACTTCTACTTTTTCATCAGTGCGATCTTCACTTCTCAGCATCGAGAATAAGTGTGAAGAAGCACGATTATGGAACACATCTGGCTCAAATGAGTATACGTTCGTCACACCAAAGTTTAAATCTTCCACCATACCGTGTCCAAGTGAGCTCCACGTACCATCCGTTGAGAAGATGACATCGCCTGCTTGGAATGATAAATAACCATCTTCACCATACGGTGTCATTAACCCAGCATCTGCTAGTTGTTTAATCGCTTCAATCGCTTCTCTCATTTCAGGAGTGTTAACAGCAGGATCTCCATTTTTATCCTCAACGTCTCCACCAAGGTTCTGGATTTGCGCTAACACAACCCAACCTAACAACGCATCATTTAATACATACTGTCCTTCATCCATTTGACCTTGAAGTTCAAGCATTTCATCAAAGGTCACAACATCATCGTCAAGCCAATGCTCAACGCCATATTTTTCTAATAGGTCTTGATTGTAGTACATCGCGCTACTATGAATATCCAATGGAATCGTATAAACAGTTCCATCAACAACCCCAGAGTTCCATGCTTCTTCAATATAATTCTCTTCTTTTAATTCAGGTTGCTGGGCCATCACTTCATCCATTGTTTCTAATAAGTCTTGATTCACAAAGTTCGGAACACGATCGGCATGAATCAACGTTAAATCAGGAATACCACTTCCAGAGTTCAATACGGTGTAAAGGTTCGTATATAGATCCGAGGTGACGACGTGATTCACTTCAAATTCTGGCTCTGTTTCATTAAAGGCTTGAACGAGAGCGTCCATGTTAGCTCCGTCTTCACCAGTTAACGGCGTCCAGAACTCAACCTGATTCTGATTCCCGCCACAACCTACTAATACAACGACAAGCAAAGAAAGCCCTAATAAAAATTTCATTGGATTTTTCATGTTTCTTCCCCCTTATTAAATGTCTCGTTTTAACTCGCTCAGTCGATAATATAGATGGCGTAACTCCAACTAAGTAGAATAATAGTTGGTATCGTTTACATTTTGAATAAAGGTAATTGTCAAGCCTCTTCTTTATCGAAAAAGTACAAATGAATAGCCTCCCAATATGTACGAACATGTAAAGTATTGAAAACGCTTAATAAAAAATTTGTACTTATGAGCTGTTGTTAGTAATTATATATAACTCTATTATGTTTAGCAATACTTTTTTCACTATTTTTATTAATAATTAATATTTTGATTATAGTTAATATTTTCATTTATAATAAACTATTATAGTAACTAATTAAACTTCCGTCTAATTGGGTCATTTCAAAGTAATCATAACTACTTTTTCGTTTATTATACTAGGATTTCAACCAATTCACACTAAAAACTATAAAAAACAATCAAAAATTTTTTATCTTTTATTTAACTTTATTGTTTATGGTACCCATCATTAATTTAATGAATTTATTAGTCATTAAATCATACAACCTCAATCCGAAACTAAAAAAGTATTACAAAGGAAGGTTGCTAACCCTTTGTAATACCGCCACTATACTATGAAGCCGTATCGATTTTTTCCTGTTTCCCATGTTTGACTAAAGCTTTTTTCTCCCACTTTCTTGAACGCCACCTTGCCCATAATGCAAGCCCACGAACCCATTCATCAGCGATAAAAGCAACCCAAATTCCTATTAGTCCCCAGCCAAAATGAATACCTAGCATGTAATAAAGAGGAACACTGAACATCCAGATAACGAGTACGGACACGATCATTAAGTAACGAGCATCCCCAGACGCTTGCAAAGTAGCGCCATATACTAGATTCAAACAACGCCCCGGTTCTAATAAGAAGCCCATTAATAGTAAAACTGCTCCCATTTGAATAATTTCGGGATCTGAGGAGAAAAGACTAAGTAAAGGTTCACGAACAAGGACAATAAGTACTGTCATCGCTAAAGCAAGAACCATGCTCCATCGTGTATTTCGAATACCTTGACGATACGCCTCTTCCATTTTCCCTGCACC
The DNA here is from genome assembly GCF_041821005.1 of Halalkalibacter sp. AB-rgal2. Lineage (NCBI taxonomy): Bacteria > Bacillati > Bacillota > Bacilli > Caryophanales > Bacillaceae > Halalkalibacter > Halalkalibacter sp. AB-rgal2. Next base: position 75,171 of record NZ_JBGUAV010000019.1, on the reverse strand, counting down.
AATTAGTCGTCCAGTTAATATTTGTGACCCTCTACCGAGAGAAATCCCCAACACCATGACAAAAAACAGAACATTTAACGTATAAATTCTCGTAGCTAGCATTTGAGTACCAAGTAACGTAATAAATGCAGTTGTAACTATTTGACTGCTAGAATATGAAATGATTGTCATTGATGAAGGAATTCCAATGCTTAATACTTTTTTTAATCGTTCTTTCTGAATATGAATGAAATCATTCCAAGTTAAGCGAAGGTTGACTCGATAATATAAAACTAATGCAAATGCAATAAGAGCAAGAAATTGACTAGTTGCTGTTGAAATCGCAACTCCGAGAACCCCCCATTGTGGAAAACCAAACGCTCCATAAATAAACAAATAATTCCCAAAAATATTCATGATGTTCATTCCACCACTTACATACATCGTTTCCTTTGTAAAACCGTGAGTTTGGATCACAACAGACATCGTAACAATCATCGCTTGAAAAACAAGCGCTCCACCAACAATCATTAAAAATAATTGCGCTTGAGAAAACAACTCTTTATCTAATTGAAAAATACTAAGTAACGGAGAACTACATATAATAAGAACGGTAGCTACAAGTAACCCAAATAAAAAATTAATAAGAATACCATTACCTGTGTACTTTCTAATTTCTCCATATTTTTTTGCTCCGATATACTGAGCAATAACGACTGAAGTGCCAGTAGCAATAAATTGAAACAAAAAGAACATAAACATAATAATCTGATTCGCCACTCCAACTGCAGCTACCGCTTCATCAGATACTTGACTTAACATAAATGTATCTGCAGTACGTAACGAAAAATGAAGCAATGATTCAATAAATATCGGCCATGTAACTGCAATTAACGATACTTGTTTCACATTTGCATTCGACATAAACGCTCCTTCTCCAAGATGAAAATATTCGCTAAACAATAAAATCATTAACAAGGTTCATTCATTTTACTAAATATCGAACGATAACAAAAGCATAAATATTTCGAAACTAGAAATTTATGTTCGACAATAATTAGTAAACATATAGCCACAACCAATGAAGACATTCACTGAGACAGAAGGATTGACTGGCTTTGAAGAACGTATTTCCCATGTGATATACAAGTCAGATCGAATCCGATCATTTAGACTGCATCGTTGGAAGAATAGGTGAAGGTCGGTCAAAAATAACAGGGCATTTAAATAAAGTTGGTTTTATCGTTAGTGGCATTACGAAAAATGGGCTTTCTTCGCTTTCGTCCATTAGGAGGATGGTGGGGCATGTTCTTCTTTCACAATGCGTTAAAGTATTATCAAAACAAAAAGACATTTCTGGTGTTATCAAACTCAAAACGTTATATTCATGGTCATGTTTCCATTGTTCATTATGACATGCTGTTCATTTATTATGAGAGGACATTAGACAGCTTGTTGAGCACACGATCCAAACGATAGTTAGTTTATCTTAATGTCACTGGTGTAGCGACATGTTTTAAGCCCGTCTATGAGAAAAACGTCTCATAGACGGGCGAGCGGCCACCTTTTTTAATAAATTGACGATCATTCCCATGATTCAGCCAACTACAATCCCTAATACTAAAACATTATGACCCACTTTATTATATATATCCGCTTCGTCACATACCAAGAGCACGCACAATAAACTAGAGTCCTACTTCAAGTCTTAAATACAGCCTGAACCCCTAACACATGTTCATAAAAGGACCACACATTTTAGATATTTCTAAATAAGTGTGGATCCTTATTTAATTCTTGTTCGATTTATAGCACCCGACCATTGAAGAATACAAGATATATTCTCCTGTTCCCCGTCCTAAAATACCATTTATGACGAAAAACAGACTTATCACTACACTAAAATTAATGAATAATAACTCAATCTCTTTCCTTTGCTCTTTGTGCATCTCTAATATTCTTTTGAACCGTTACAGCAGCAAATAAACTAAGAACAAATGACATAGCGTAAAAACCCTTTTCACTCAAAATAATACTCCCTGCATTATACAAGCCGATAGCCATTAGGGAAACAGCTACAACAAGTGCAAACCAACTAATACCATAATAAATACCAGTTACTGGTATCCCCTCGTCTTTATCTCTTACTGCTTTTTGTAAAGATACTGCTGAATAAAGTCCAAATATTAAAACGGCAAAGTAATATCCTTTTTCGTTCAATTGCATCGATGCATTAAACAAACCAATTAGATAAGCAGTAACGCCTATTAACAACGCTGCCCAAGAAGCCCCTTTGAAAGCTGGAGTCGGTTCTCCCTCTTTCCTTTCTATTTTCAGCTTTAACTCATTTTGTTTTCCTTTAACTAATAAAATTTCATCATCATTAGACATTGAATGTTTCGCCTCGCTCATTTTATCGAATAAAATAGAGCACTTGCAGATACACGGTACCGGCGCTCCTATCTATTTCTATTATATAGAAAATTCTTATAAATCATAGATAATTTTGTTATTAATAACAGATTAAAAATTTTTGTACGCATAACTAATTTTGATGAAGCTAGACGATTTGTGATTGAAATTCTTCAAAAAAGGTCCATTTATTACTTCGTTTACGTTCATCTTATCCACTACTTTCTTATTCTCAACAGTTTAATAAAGGAATATTGAAAATAGTACCCCTTTTTCCCTTGAATAAATTTCATTAATATTCGTGATCCTATGACTAGTACATAAATGGCACTGAAAAAGTTAAGTTACATTTTTTCAGAGGTCTCACATACAAGGAGGTTCCTAAATGGAGCAGACTAACCTGCAATTAATGAAAACACTTACCGAAACAGAAGGATTGCCTGGCTTTGAAGAACGTATTTTCCATGTGATGAAAACCGAAATTGCCTCTCATACGAGTCAGATCGAATCCGATCACTTAGGCAGCATCGTTGGAAGAATAGGTGAAGGTCGGTCAAAAATATTGTTAGCAGGGCATTTAGATGAAGTTGGCTTTATCGTTAGCGGCATTACGAAAAATGGCTTTCTTCGCTTTCGTCCATTAGGAGGATGGTGGGGGCATGTTCTTCTTTCACAACGTGTTAAAGTATTATCAAAACAAAAAGATATTACTGGTGTTATCGGCTCAAAGGCTCCTCATGTACTCACTCCTGAGGAGAGAAAAAAGGTTCTTACTCTTGATAAAATGTTTATTGATATCGGGGCAAGCTCTCGCGAAGAAGTAGAATCATATGGAGTTGCTATCGGTGACCCAATTGCAACCATTTGCCCATTCGAGTCACTATCTAATGAAAAAATGCTATTAAGTCGAACGTGGGATAATCGAGCAGGTTGCTACATCGCTTTAAAGGTTTTAGAAAGGTTAAAGCAGGAAAAGCTTCCAAACACACTTTATTCAGGTGCAACCGTTCAAGAAGAAGTTGGTTTACGTGGAGCAGAGACGTTAGCCAATATGATTCAGCCTCAAATAGCGTTTGCGACAGATGTAGGTGTTGCAGGTGATATACCAGGGAAGAATAAGGAAGAAACGAGCTTAGAGCTAGGTAAAGGTCCTGTTCTCTGCTTCATGGACCGATCAATGATTCCTCACCGTAAGCTTCGGGATTTTGTTGTAAATATCGCAAAAGAGCATTCAATTCCTTATCAAATTGACATTATGACCGGCGGGGGAACGGATGCTGGTAAATTCCATTTAAACCATCATGGTGTACCAACGTTAGTCGTCAGTGTGGCCTCACGTTATATTCATAGCCATGTTTCCATTGTTCATTATGACGACTTAGAACATGCTGTCACCTTATTATGCGAGGTCATTAAACAGCTTGATGATAAGACAATTCAGTCGATTATCGGTTTATCCTAACATCAATCTGGAGGAAGTTCTACTTTATAGGTTCCTTCCTCCAACTAATCTGTTGAAAGCAGGTTTTTTTCGAACATTCTCTTCACCATTGAAAGAAAAATTTTAATGACATCGTAATCGTCGTATAGGCAACAACACCGATAGCAAATGTAATAAAGTGTGACTCTTCATCAGGAGGTAGCTCATATTTTAGAACATTCAAAATCATAGCTCCAGAAATAAAAGCAAAAATAATCGATTCCGTCAATGGAGATAATGGAACGGTCATCCCCATCACCCAGCCTGCTACAATTCCTAACGCTAACACATAACGGCCCATTTTATTATAAATATCTGCATATTCTCGCCACATATCATGAGCAACCGCAACAAAGTGAAGACCTACCGCTAAGCCATAAAATACAGCCTGAATTCCCAATACATCATGTGAAATAATCGTATAAGCAACGAGCATATTATAGAAGCCAAAAAAGAGAATTTGTAACCAAAATAGCGTACGCACCTTTTTAGTTTCATCCTCCCTTTCTGCATTTCTAACGACTTTCTGTATTCCATAAAAGATCAGAACACCTAAAAGCCCAATAAAATACAGCTCAGATTCCATACTAAAGTAATCTCCATACTGTTTTACGTGCAATTGCTCTTTATGTAAGGTCGGTAGTACGTAAACAAATACATAGGAAACAGCTAGACCACCTGAAAAAGAAAACCATTTCAAGCGATGGATCCGCTTAGATGGAATTAATTCATTTGCAAACAAATGAATGATAATAAAAACGAGTCCCATAATAAAAGCATCAATTGACATACGCTGTCTCCTTCATTTTAAATCCTTTCTCTAGCATCCTTCCATCATTTGAAATCTATGTCAATTACTAATAACTTCTTTCACTCTTCCTACAATACCACTTTCAAGCATCACTTTTATACCATGAGGATGAGTTGCTGATTTTGTTAAAACTTTGGCAACAATCCCTTCTGTTAGCTGGCCTGTACGTTGGTCTTGCTTTTGAACGACCCTTACTTTTAAACCTTGTTTGATTTGCATTTTGTTCTCTCCTTTTTCAATGATAGCGTAACATAATGAACAGTTTATAAGCTATTTGCCCTATATCAACGAAAAACAAATAAGATATGAAACGCTCCAAATACTACAGACAGAAGCGAAATGGCAAATATGAATCGATACATATTCTTTTTATTAGCATCTTTATTTTCTATGTGCACCTGGCTAATCCATAAAAACAAGGTAACACTCAGTAAAAATGGAACTATTTCTTCTTTTTTTGTAAAGCTTGTCCAAATAACTAAACAAGTAGAGATAACCATCATAATGAATAGAGTTAATTTTAAGTAAGACTTAAGGCTCTCTCGCCAAACCGTTTCCATTTCGTTCGACTCCCTTTAACTTTGGCTAATTATGCACAATGACGTTTTCTTTTTCCACTTTATTTTAGCATACAGATAGAAAAACCCCCAAAAGAGTTATACACCTTTTAGGAGTTATTTAGTCCTATCATTTGTCTTTTCGAAAATCGATACTGTACCTTCTTCTACTTTCTTGATTCTTTCCTCTTGTTCTAAAAATAAACAAAACGTATTGACAGCCTTCGTAGGTTCGGCCTGGATTTGATCTAAATATTGCTCCCTTGATTGATCAGGAATTCTCGTACTTTTCGTAATTCGATCAGTCATATAATCCACACTCGTTTGAAACATTTGTTTATTCACATGCATTGATTCTTTAAATAATGCTAATCCAAATGCACCAGATAAAGCAGCAATGACCACGATCAGCATCATTTCTTGACTAATCCCAATTTGAAACAATATAATGCCTAAATTCATCATCGAAAATGTGATAAGTGGAATCGATATAAAGGTATATATGGTGCTTTTTTTCATAAATGGTTTGAGTTTCGATTGAATTTTTGCGAGTTCTTTTGCTATATATGGTGATTGCTTTTGATTTGCTTTAAAAGACATCATCTCATACACCTCTTTACTCGTTTCTTTATCTTCTTCCTCTAAAAATAAGGATAAACTTAATTAATTGTAAAATAGCCATTAACGTACTTGCGACATAAGTTAAGGCAGCTGCATTTAAGACATTGCTTATCCCTTTTTCTTCTTGATTCTCGATTAAACCGAGATCAACTAGTTTCTTTCTAGCTCTATTACTTGCATCAAATTCGACTGGCAAAGTGACCACCTGAAATAGAACAGCTGCAGCAAATAAAACAATTCCGACACCAATTAAATTCATCATATCAAGGACAAAACCACCAATGAATAAAAAGGGAGCAACCTGCGAGCCGATATTAGCGACTGGAAACAATCGATGACGGAGTAGTAGCATTCCGTAACGTGTATCATCTTGAATAGCATGACCGACTTCATGAGCTGCTACAGCCAATGAGGAAATTGAATTCCCTGCAAATACTGGATCTGATAATCGGACCGTTTTGGCTGTCGGATCATAGTGATCAGATAATGTCCCATTTCGTGAATGCTCGACCTTCACATGAGATAAGCCTTCTTTATCTAAGATCAAACGTGCCACTTGCGCACCAGTTAAATTAGAAGACGCTCGTACGCGTGACCATTTCTCAAAATTCCCTTTTACTTTCGTTTGTGCCCATAGTGCTAATCCTAAAGCAGCAAAAATCAAAAAATCCATTGGATGAAAAATCATTTAATCCATACTCCTTTTCTAATGAAGCAATAGAAGCATCGGTACATATCAACTTTGAATACTTAACAAAATTGTCCGATCACAAACTTCTGCTTCCATTCCTTTGTCTTGTAATTCCTTAACTATTTGCTTAACTGACTTTGATACAACGTCTTGAATCTTGTGTCCTGTAGAATTCTCTTTGTTCACATTCTTACCAACAAATTCATGTTTCATAAACACTCCACCCTCCAACTGTATCCTTTAATACTATTATAAAAATAATATATGAACTGAGTATGAACAAACAGCAAAGAAATATGTAAAATCATAGAATATAGGGAGTATCCTCTTTTTCACTTTATAATCGAACCATAATAATGGAACCGTTCCCTTCCTCACTCATTACCTCAATTGAGTATTGATGAATAGTGAGTATTCTTTTTACAATCGACAATCCAAGTCCATTTCCTTCAACGGCACTACTTCTCGCTTTATCAACTTTGTAAAAGCGATCAAATAATTGAGGTATTGAATCTTCTGGAATTCCTTTTCCAGTGTCTTTTATCCGAACTACTAAACCTCTCATTTCACGTTCAATTTCAATAGTGACTTGTCCATTTTCAGGAGTATATTTAATCGCATTTGTTAGTAGATTTACCCATACTTGCCCCATCAAATCTTGATCTGCATAAATTTCAGCCTTTTCTAACTCTAATGACACGTAAATACTCTTCTCTTTCCATAAAGGCTCTGTTGCAAGCACAGTTCGTCGTAATTGTTCATCTAAACGATACGACTCAGGACTATAGGGATGCTGCTCAGAATCAAGAGAAGCGAGTCGTAATAGGTTCTCACTCAAACGAGATAGCCGTTCTGTTTCTTGATAAATAATATCTAAATATTCCTTTTGATGTTGCTTTGGGACAACATCGTCTTTAATCGCTTTCGTGAATCCTCTAATCGACGTAATCGGCGATTGAATCTCATGTGAAACGCTATTAACAAAATCCTCACGCATTTGATCAATTTTCTCTACTTCTGAGGCCATATGGTTAAAGCTTGAAATCAATTCTCCAACTTCATCTTTTTTCTTCGTCTCCATTCGAACTGAGAAATTCCCCTTCGCCATTTCCCTAGCTGCATTCGTTAATTTTTTTACGGGATTCACCAAATAACGAGAAGCAAGTAAAATAAGCCCACTGCCAATCATAAGGACGAGACATAACGTGAAAAAAACCACCTTCTGAAGTGATTCAAATTCCTCTTCATAATTTACAAAAACAAATAAAGCATGCATTTCGTCATCAACAATCGAAACAGGAATTCCAATGATTCTGTAAGCATCCTTATGTTCATACGGTAATATATACGTTTCCCCTTGATTCAGTGATGTTACCTGCTGAACAATTGCCTGAGACACTTCATTGGCAAATGGCGAGTTTTCCTCAATCATTGCTCCTTCTTCACTAACAATTACAGCATTAAAATAGTACGTTTTAATGGTATCCATTAGTTGAGGTAGATCATCTACATCGGTTAGTTCGATAATTTCGGCAACTCCTGAGGACATATTCGAAATTTCCTCATCAAAAATCACCTCATAATGAAAGAAAGATGAAGAAATAAAAAAAGCGCTCGCTAAACTAATCAGAACAACTCCGATAAATATGATAACAATTTGCAAGTATACACTCTTTTTTAACATACTACACCTCCTCAAGACGATATCCTAATCCTCTCACCGTTGTAATCGTCAATTCAGGAAATGCGGTTAATTGCTCACGAAGTCGTTTAATGTGTACATCTACCGTTCGTTCATCTCCCTCATAGTCGTAGCCCCAAATCTTTTCAATGAGCTGAGCTCTCGTAAAGATTTTTCCTGATGAGTGAGCAAGAGTAAATAATAGTTCGCATTCCTTCTTTTTCAAATAAAGAATTTCCTCTTTAGATTGAACAATGAGCTTATCTACGTCAATTGTCGTTGAACCGACTGTCGCTTTACTTGTTGAATTCACATGATACCGTTTTAATAATGCTTGGACTCGTAATAATAATTCAACAGGATCGAATGGCTTCACAACATAATCATCAGTACCAGCTCTAAATCCTTTTACTTTATCCCGCGATTCACTTTTGGCCGTTACCATTAAGATTGGAATATCTAAAAAGGATCGTATATCTTCTGTTAGCTCAATCCCATCTACATACGGCATCATCACATCGACAATGGCTAAATCAATCGGATGCGTCGTTAACATCGTAAGTGCTTCCTTCCCATCAGCTGCCTCAATCACTTGAAAATGACTATTTTCTAAATATAAGCGAATTAATTTTCGAATATGTGCATCATCATCTACGACCAAAATGGTGTTCATTCCACTCACCTAGCTTTCATTATTGTTCAACTTTTCCACTTAGTATATCACTTCAATATGAACTGATTATGAATTAATACCCTCTTACTTCTTCTAGATCTTATTTTGTGACATCATGGCCGATTTACCCGATTCTCATTTTCATACATATATTAAAGAGAAACTTATAAATTGTTTCCTTTTTGCTTATATAGAAAGGATCATTGAAAAAAACACATGGCAGATTGTATGTATCTTCTACACTGTCAATAAGGTGTGTACTGACAACAGATCTAACACTGGATCTATTGAATCTGTTTACAACTAATTATAGTTAGTTATAATTAGATAAGCTGGCTTAGGAGACCTTCTCTGCTTATACAAATTCCAAAGAGAGATCTTACCAATCGCACACATCTCAATCTCTAAAAAGGGGAGTATCAATGATAAAAAAAGTTGTAGGATTCTTGATCGCTGTGCCACTTCTAACAGCTTGTCATAATCAAAATCAAACAGTGGAACTGTATGTACCAACAGCTGCCAGTATAACAGATGCTATGGAACAACTAATCGATAGATATACGGAAGATAACGAAACGATAACCATTACGCCTACATATAGTAGCTCAGGAAATTTAAAAGACCAGATCAAAAATGGGGCGCCTGCTGATATCTTTCTTTCTGCAGCAATGTCATGGATGATCGAACTTGAAGAAGAAGGTTTTCTGAATGAATATACACCTTTATTACGAAATGAACTAGTTATGATTACAAATTTAGAAAATACGCATAATATTGAATCATCTTCTGATCTAATGAATGATGATATCGAAGGGATTTCCATTGGAGACCCAGAAACCGTGCCAGCTGGAGAATATGCCAAACAGGCTCTAACACTTGCTGATCTGTATGACGATATTGAAGATCGACTTATTTTTGCTAATGACGTTCGCGGTGTTCTAACGTATGTAGCAACTGGGAATGTCGATGCGGGTTTTGTGTATCAAACAGATGCTATAGCATCAACTAACGTGACCATCATTGAGCAAATGCAAGTAAATGATCCTGTGCTCTATCCAATAGGACTATTGACAGACACTGAACACCCTGAAGAAGCAAAGGCATTTTACGATTGGCTAAGAGGCGATGAAGCAAGGGAAATATTCAAATCAAATGGATTTGAGTTTGAATCATGACATCACTTGACAAATTTCTTTCTCCAGTTTTTATCTCAATACAAGTGATCATTATCGCAAGTATCGTCTCCTTTATAACAGCTCTCTTCATTGCATGGTGGATGAAAGACAAGAAATTCAAAGGCAAGAGTGCTCTTGATACGCTTTTAATGTTGCCATTGGTACTGCCGCCAACCGTTGTCGGCTTTGGTTTACTTATCCTTTTAGGACGGCAAAGCTTCATTGGCAGAGCTTTCGAATGGCTATTTTCTCAGCCTCTAGTCTTTTCCTTTTGGGCTGCTGTTGTTGCTGCTGCTGTTGTTGCTTTCCCACTTATTTACCAGACACTTCGGACAGGCTTTGAATCTGTTGACGGTGAATTGATTGAAGCAGCTCGACAACTTGGTGGAGACGAAAAGCAAATTTTCCGTTTTATCATCATACCATTATCGTGGCGATATATTTTAACAGGCTACATGCTTGGGTTCGCTAGAGGACTTGGCGAATTCGGTGCTACAATTATGTTCGCAGGAAATATACCAGGTCGAACTCAGACTATGCCTAGCGCTATTTATTCTGCTGTTCAATCAGGTAGAACAGAAATGGCCTATTTTTGGGTCATCACTTTGATCCTATTTTCCCTTGTCCTACTCTCAATTGTCCAACGTTTGAAACCTTAAGTTTATAGTGATTGTTCAAAAAGGTCGGTTTTTGACCTTTTTGAACATGTTCTTATATTTAGATCATGAGCCTTATGAGATGGCGATCACATCTCATAAGGCTCATTGATTTCATAATCAAATTAATTTCCAATAAACGACAATCACCATAAATAACATTCATCCTCCCTCTCCATCAAAATAAACCTTCCCTGTTGACTTCTAAACAGTCCTTACATTCTTCCTTTAAATTTTTCGTGTTCATATTCAGTTCATAATCCTATGTTACCTTTGACGCTGTAGTCATCTTTTGTGAATAAATGAACGAAGGAGATGCTTTTACGTTGTAAGTAAATGAAGGAGGAAAAGAGGAAACATGACGAAATTTTCAATTAAAAGACCGATTTTTACAATGGTAGCAATGATTTTATTTCTATTGTTAGGAGCGATTTCTTTAACAAATATTCCGCTACAATTAATGCCTAACATTAACCCGCCGATAGGTGCTGTCGTTACAAGCTACCCTAATGCAGGCCCAGAAGAAGTATTAGATAAAGTATCGGAGCCGTTAGAGGATAGCTTAGCTACCGTTCCAGGCTTGAACAATATTAGTTCGATCTCTATGGAAAATGCGTCGATGACGATTTTAGAATTTTCTTGGGATACGACCATTGAGGATGTTGAAAATGACATTATCAGCAGAATGAACCAAGCAAGTTTACCATCTGATGCTGGTACTCCTAGCTTTTTGAAGTTTGATCCATCACAGCTTCCTATCATTCAATTAACAGTATCATCTGATGAGGACCATTTTAATGAGCTTGTTCTTGATCTTGAACGTGAGCTTCAAAAGACTGAAGGAGTTGCTTCCATTGATGTGACAGGAGAAGCTGTTGATGAAATTATTGTGGAGCTTGACCAACATGAACTCGAAACATATAACCTTGAACAAGCTGATGTCGTTTCCATTCTCCAAGCCCACAATGTTACTGCTCCAGGGGGACTAGTAGAAAGTGGCGATTTACAATACACAAGTCGCGTCTTGTTTGAAATGACGAGCATTCGTGACATTGAAACGATTGTTGTCTCCGTCGATCCAGCAACAGGTGAGGACATTACTGTTGGTGATATTGCTCGTGTTGACCTCATTACCGACCATGGTGGGGCTATTACGAGAACGAATCAGGAACCTTCAATAATGATGAGTGTTCAACAGCAAGCAAATGCGAACTTAGCAGAGGTTTCAACGGCTTTTAACGACCGTTTAAACGAACTATTAGATGAGCAGAAGTATAATGACTTAGAAGTCGCTGTCGTTTTTGATCAAGGAGACTATGTACAAGAAGCGATCTCAAGTGTCATGACTGCACTTATTTTAGGTGGCTTATTCGCAATCATTGTTTTGTTTGCTTTTTTGAGAAGCTTCAAAACACCATTTATTGTCGGCATTGCGATCCCATTCTCTGTCATCGTTACGTTTGTCTTACTTTATTTCACCAACCTTTCGCTAAATATTATGACATTAGGTGGATTAGCTCTTGGGATTGGAATGCTTGTTGATAACTCGATTGTCGTTATTGAAAATATATATCGACACTTATCAATGAAAAAGACTGCTAGAGAAGCCGCTTATGATGGAACGAAAGAAGTAGGTGGAGCGATTACAGCTTCAACGTTAACGACCATTTCCGTTTTCTTACCGATTGTCTTTATTTCAGGAATCGTTGGCGATATATTTATGGAATTTGCACTGACAGTCTCATTTAGCTTATTAGCGTCATTAGCCGTTGCTTTAACCGTTGTTCCAATGATGGCCAGTCGGATGTTAAAGGCACCAAAAGAAAATATTGAAGAAAAACGCCAGCAAGGTCGATTCATCACTACGATCGATTCAACGATTAAATGGGCTTTAAAGCGTAGATTAAGTGTACTTGGTATCACCTTCTTACTATTAGTAGCTGGTGCAATAGGCGTATTCCAAGTTGGTGTTGAATTCATCCCTGATACGGATGAAGGTTTTTTCCAAATTGATGTCGAAATGGAGCGAGGAACTCCGCTTGAAGACACGTTAACAGCAGTTGAAGGCATAGAAGATGTGTTAGATGATGAGCGTGATATTCTTCATTATGTGAGTACGGTTGGGTCAAGTGGAGGAGAAGGTGCCATCCTAGGTAGCTCCAGTACACACGAAGCCTCCATTTTCATTACGATGAGAGCTTTAGATGAACGGTCCATATCGACCGCTGAATTTGCTGATTCAATTCGCCGTGATGTGGAACGAGCTGCTTCAGATGCAGATATTTCGATACAGCAACAAGCGATGATGGGCGGTGCGCCAAACACGATTACGTTTAACGTACTTGATTCTGATCCTAATCGTTTAGAAGATGTCGTTATGGAAATAACGGAAGAATTTGAAGATATGAGTGAATTTAATGAGGTGACGAATGACTTAACTGAAACAGTGACAGAAATTCAATTCCTTGTAAATGAAGAAGCAGCGAGAGAAAATGGCTTTGCACCCGCTCAAATAGCTCAATCTCTAAATCAAATGATGAACGGGGCTTTTGCGACGCAAATTGTGACAGATGATCATGACATTTACGAAGTACATGTTCGTTACGATGAGGAATATATTACAACACTTGAAGCTGTTGAAGATTTAATCCTTCGAGCCCCAACAGGAGAATACATGACATTAAAAGATGTCGTTGAAGTCGTTGAGGGAGAAGGACCGATTACGATCAATCGGATCAACCAAGAATCAGCCGTTCAATTTAGTTTACAATATGGAAATCAGTACACATTAGGGGAAATGTCACAGCTCGTTCAACAAACGATTGACGATTTAGATATTGCTAATGAGACGACGATTTCTTATACAGGTGATCAGCAAATGCTAGACGATGCGATCGGTGATCTGACACTTGCCTTGTTACTTGCGTTAGTATTTGTCTTTCTCGTTCTAGCAGCACAGTTTGAATCATTTAAATATCCACTTGTTATTATGTTCAGTGTACCACTCGTCGTCATCGGTGTTGCTCTCGGTCTAACGTTTACATTAACACCACTTAGCATTATGGCGTTCATTGGCTTAATTGTCTTAGCTGGGATTGTCGTCAACAATGCCATTGTTTTAGTTGATTATATCAATAAGAAGAAAGAAGAAGGAATACGAAGCTATGATGCCATCATCGAAGGAGTCAAGAACCGTGCACGACCAATATTCATGACGTCACTTACAACGATTCTAGGACTTGTTCCACTTGCATTAGGAATGGGTGAAGGTGCTGAAATCCAACAGCCTATGGCGATTACAGTCATTGGTGGGTTAATTAGTTCTACATTCTTAACGTTAATCTTCATTCCGGTTATTTATAGCTTTTTCGATAAAGATACGAGACGAATGAATAAAAAATACGCTACTCCAGACGGACAGCTTATTCCAGCTTATTTACTCGAAGAAAAGTACGATCTAGATGAGCGTTCAAGCTCTCGCAAAGCTTTACCTTATCATGAAGAAGAGCGCAGTGAAAGACGATTATCAGAGGTAGAATATGAAATAGAATTGGAGCAAGTAGAAAAAGATGAGGAGGTCTACACTTCTTCTGATTCCAGTGAAACTCGTGAAGTCGATTCAGACTCAGAGCAACGTCCACGTATTTCACGTGACGAATTACTAGATTTACTAGAAGATGTGCTAGAAAAAGATCGCGACCGTCGAAAGAAAGAGGATCAAGAATAGAATACAAAGTTTTTTTAAGATTGGATGATCGTGCGCCGTTCCATACCTCATACTTCCATGAGGTATGGAACGCACAATATTAGGAATTTCACTTTAGTTCCATCCACTAACTAATGTTCCTTTTTTCTTTTTTTAATTGTTCCATTAAAATAATTAACCTTTCAAGCTCCTCCTCTGTTAATTGATCATAACGTGATAATTCTTCTTTTATATGTGTAATTGTTTTGTTATCCTTACTATCATTTGATAGAAAGTGAGTAGCAATTGAACCTGTGATCATGCCAATTAATCCAATTCCAAATAACATTAGTATAAAGGCAATAACCCTACCTAATTCTGTCTCTGGCGAAATATCTCCATAGCCTACTGTTGTTGCCGTAACAACTGCCCACCAAAGAGCATCTGAATACGTCTCGATACTAGGCTCTAACCTCTTTATTGGAATAGCAGATAAAAAGATTAAACACAAAGTAAAAGTAATCACTTTATGTAAGCCATTTGTTTTAAGTATCGTATAAAATGGTTTTAAAAAGTGGGCACTTATAGCTATTAGTCTCACAGCTCTAGCCAATCTAGCTATACGTGCTAATTGAAAAATAGAATCAAAAGGAATAATAGCAATTAAATCGAAAGGATATCTTTTCATGTATTTAATTTTCTCTTTACTACTTAAGAAACGAATAGAAATATCAATGACGAATATGAACCAAACGATACGATCTAAAAAATACCATTTAGAATGCTCTGACCAAATAACTAACACCGATATAAAGGCTAAGATTACCATAATGAGTTCATAAATTAAATTCCATTTTATCTTCATCTACTATTTCCTTCCAACAATGATTTAATCATATTTTTTCCTTACAAAAAAAGCTAGGCTATATCCCCTAGCTTCCTACTATTCAACTTAAAAATATAATTCCATACCCAATCGCACCGACGATGACAAGAGACGGATGCACCTTCCATTTATGTAATAAAAGATAGCTCATTACAACTAGTAAGAGCGTTTGCCATATTCCTGCATGATCATAGGAGCTTTCAAAAAAGCGGTAAGCCATGACACCTAGTAATACAGCAATGGTTGGTCGTATCAGTGCCGTCATCTTTTTCACTTTCGGAGAATCCTTGAATTTATATAAGAAGCTTAACAATACAATCATTAAAATCAAAGAAGGTGCAACAGTCGCAAAGACAGCAATCGTCGCTCCTAACACACCTGCGACGTCATAGCCAATGTAGCCGGCCATTTTTGTAGCGATTGGACCTGGAAGCGCATTTCCGAGTGCGAGCACTTCACTAAATTGCTCTACCGTCATCCATTCATAACGATGAACGACTTCGTACTCAATTAACGGAATCGAGGCAGGTCCGCCCCCATAACCGATTATACCAGGAATGAAGAAGGCAATAAAAAGCTCAACATAAATCATTTAGCTCTCCCTCCTTCTTGAACGCTTTCCTTTGTTTTTGATCGCTGGAAAAAAGGAACACATAATAAAATCACGATTAAAATAGCTGGGTGCAATCCGAGTAGTTCGATCATGACAACACTAATGACCGCAAGTAAAATACACACCATCCATCCTAATCCTGATTTTGCATTTTTCAAAAAGTCCCACGTCAAAAGCGCCAGCATGACACCGACAACAGGCAATACACCATTCGTTACTCCATTTACCCATGCATAGTCACTGAAATTAGTTAATGACGCAAGCAGAATTATCATTAAAAAAATGGTCGGAACGATAGAAGCTAACACAGCCACAATCATTCCTAACACACCAGCAACACGATAGCCAATATACCCCGCCATCTTTGTGTTTATTGGACCAGGTAATGTATTTCCTAAAGCTAGTACATCACCAAATTCTTCATTATTCATCCATTGATAAATATCGACAACTTCTTTTTGGACAAGCGGAATAGCAGATGGGCCACCACCAAATCCTAAAATACCCGATCGAAAAAAAGCGACAAAAAGATCCCAATAACGTTTCATTCCCCTTTAGTCTCCTTATTAATATCCAATTGCCATGCCATCTCCTCTTGGATCTGCTCCACCATATTTCATCCCATTTTCCGGGTCAATCCATATCGCTCCAGCATGACCCATCATATCTGTGTATGGCTCTACTCTTTCAATTGGATGTCCTCGTCTTTTTAGCTCATTAAAAACATTCTCGCGCAACCGCGACTCAACTTTAACCGTATTCGATTGTGCTCCCCATGTTCGTCCATATAACCACCTCGGCGCTTCAATCGCCTCTTGAGGAGACATTCCGTAATCGATCATTTTCGTAACGAGTGCCGCTTGAGTTTGCGGTTGCCCTTCCCCGCCCATTGTACCATAAACTAGGAGAGGTTCAGAGCTATATGTCATCATTGCCGGGTTTAATGTATGAAACGTCCTCTTATGGGGGTCAAGCTTATTAATATGTTCTGGATTTAGTGAAAAAAAGCTTCCTCGGTTTTGCAGAAGCACCCCCGTTCCTTTTGGTATAATACCAGAGCCAAAGTCATGATAAATGCTTTGAATACAAGATACAGCATGTCCATGTCGATCAACGACTCCAAACCAAGCCGTATCCCCTTTAGGGTCAAGGAGCTTTTCATGATTTAGTGCTGATGACATTTGAATTTGCTTCGCTACTTGCATTGCTCTGTCCCCTGACAACAATTCATCAATCGGAATATCTACAAAGTGAGGATCTGTTAGCCATTGATCACGATCAGAAAAGGCAAGCTTCGTCGCTTCTAGAATGAGATGAACATAATCGGCTGAATCAACATCAACATGACGGAAGTCAAATTGATTCAATATATTTAAAATCGATAGCGACGTCATTCCCTGTGTATTGGGAGGGAGATTGAAAGCTGTATATTCCCGATAAGGAACAGAGAGAGGTGTCACCCACTCTGATTGATGTGAGGCAAAATCATCTAATGTGAGCATTCCATCATGCTGTTCAATATCTTCAATCATTGCTTTTGTGATACTACCCTCATAAAACGTCCGTGCCCCCTTTTCAGCGATTTCCTCCAGTGTGCTTCCTAGATCGTGTAACGTCATAACCTCACCCGTCTGAAAAGGCTGACAATAATCATTTAAAAACGTTTTCTTAAACTCACGATAGTTTTGTAGGTTCGTGCTTTCATTGTATACATTACACGTTGTCCAATAGTGTTGACTTGGTGTAACTGGAAATCCATTTTCTGCATACGAAATAGCCGTTTTAAATAAGTCGGACCAACGTGCTGTTCCTTGCAAGTGCTTCTGTGAATAATAAAAGACCTGTTCCCAGCCACTAACCGCACCAGGAACCGTATTAGCTGCTAAATAACCTCGTGTCGGTATATCTTGGTAGTTTCGTTCGTGATAAAATGGAATCGTTGCTTTTTCTCCAGAACGACCGCTTGCATTTAAACCACGCATGCATTTTGACTTCGCATCATACATAAGCCAAAAGCTATCACCACCGATTCCGTTCATATGCGGATAAACAACTGCTAGTGTCGAAGCAACAGCAATCGCTGCCTCCCATGCATTCCCTCCTTCATGTAGCACACGTACTCCTGCTTGTGATGCTAGGTAATGAGGACTTGTCACCATTACTTCCGGTGCCATCGTCGTCGGTCGGTATGCTTTCATCCTCGATGACCTCCTCTTTTTGGACTTTTTCAGTGCCCTTATAGCTGCTCAACAGTATTTACTAACGGCTTCGTTCCGGTCATATGAGCTTCAATCACATCACCATCTCTTATAACGACAGCACCTGGAGTCCCCGTTAAAATCACATCACCTGGCAATAGTGTCATCACCTTTGAATGAAAGGCGACGATGTATGCTGGATCATAACGCATTTGCTCCACTTTCCTTTCGTACGTAACATTGCCATTCAGTACAGTTGCTACACATAATTGTTTCACATCTTCCACTTCATTAACTAATAAAAACGAACCAAAACTAAAAAACGTATCAAAGCTTTTAGCACGTGTTAAATAACGGTGGTTCTCAGCATGGATATCTGCTTCCGTCATATCTAACGCAGAGGTGTATCCGAGTATATAATAGCTTGCTTCTGATTGATCAATTTCTTTACATTGCTTGCCAATGATAATGGCTAACTCTGCTTCGGCTGTTGTATTCGTTGACCCTTTTGGGATTTTAACTGCATCATCCATCCCAATAATCGTCGTATCCGGCTTCATAAAGCTAACAGGATCTGAATAGGTAGAAACATGCTTAGGCTTCTCATCTAAATAATTCATTCCGACTCCCCAAATCTTTCGAGGTCGCCGATAAAGCGGAGCAAGCTGTGCTTTATTGCCCTCAACCTTGTCATAACGCTCTAGCCTCTGACACCCTTCTTGCTCATACCAGCTAGTCAAATCATCAATCACTTCTGTAGTAATTAATTCAAACACCGTATTCGGCCATTGTAACTGTTCATATTGATTGATCGTCTCAATTAAGACATATCCATCCTCTACAGCAATCGCAGCTTGCTCATTTCCTTGATATAAAATGGTCGCTAATTTCAATGGTGGATGCTCCCTTCTGTACCTTTTCATGATATTCCTTTACCCAATGGAGTAAGCGTAAATCTTGATGTGTAGATCCAATAAAGGAAAGGCCAACCGGTAGTCCATCAATGCTCATAGCAGGAACTGATACTTGCGGCGCACCTATTAAGCCACTTACACATGTCATTAATAACGTTCGCTTCCTTTGTTCTTCTAACTTCTCTCCTTTTGCTCTTAGAAGAGGGGCAATCGATGGAGCTGTTGGCATCATAAGTAAGCTGTCCTCACCAAGAAGTCGAACAAATTGATCCTTTAATTTTCTCTGTTGCAATACTGCCTGATCATACTCTTCTTTCTTAATCGTCTTTGCCCATTTGAAACGTTGATCAATATCTGTACCAAAAGTAGGCTGATGCTCCTCAATCCATTGACCATGCTCACGCCATATTTGATAGCCTTGTAGCGTTCTAAATGTGTTTAACCAAATCTCCATTCCTTCAGAGGCCAAATTTATAGAATCTATCGTTTCAACGAATGGCTTCATCAGTTCTTTTTGCTTAGAAAATGCGTGCTGACATTCACTACTACATAGCTCAATGATATCCTCTGGTATGATAATACGTCTAAAGGAAGGCAAACTATAATCTTGATTCATTAAAATTGTACCGATTTTGTAAAGCAACTCTGGCTCCCTCGTCATCCATCCAACTGTATCAAAACGCTTCGCAAGTGGAATGACTCCTTCTACTGAAATGAGACCATGAGTTGGTCTGAAGCCGTACACACCGCAATAACTTGCCGGAATTCGAATCGAGCCACCTGTATCTGTTCCGAGAGCAAAATCGACTTCACTTGCCGCAACAGCGACAGCTGAACCACTTGATGATCCTCCAGGTATTCGATCGATGCTCGTTGGATTAAATGGGGTCCCATAATGAATGTTTTCTCCATTCAAGCTAAACATCAGTTCATCTGTATGTGTCGTTCCTTTTAACATCGCCCCCTCTTCTAACATGCGCTTTACTGCAAATGAATGCTCAATAGATGATGAATGTGTTCTTTCCCAATCTGGATTCCCCGCACCTGCAACGATTCCTTTTACTGCAAAGACATCTTTCACAGCAAACGTCATTCCTTTTAAAGAACCTTCTTCGGCTTCATACAAGTTCAAATAATTCTTTTTAAATGCATTCCATTTGTCCATCTCTTCTCCTCCTCTATGAATACATTCTCTGCGCAAGTGATTTCACTTTTTTCAATTGCGACTGATTCATTTTTCGTAGCTTAAGTGCCACCTGCAGTTCAAGGCTCACCTCAGGATCATCAATATCTACATTTAATAATGCAGATATCTTTTCCATCCGATAAACAACCGTATTATAATGCGTATAAAGTGTTTCAGCTGTCACACGAATGTTTCGATTCGCTTGGAAATAAGCCTCTAGTGTTTCAATATAGTTGACTGATTTCTTTGATGCCTGTTCAAGAACTCCGAGCATTTCTTCTGTATATTGAATCACCTCAGTCCCTTCCGGAATTAAATAGAGCAAGCGATACAAATGTAAATCTTGATAATGAATCACCTTTTTATCCGTTGTATATTGCTGACGAATCGTGTTCACTTTAACCGCTTTATGATAGCTTTCTTGAATATTCTTTATATCATTTACGTGGTCACCAACACATAACGTATAAGACTCCTGCATATTCTTATAACTTATAAATCGATCGACTTCCTTTTGAATAAGACCAAAGCTTCTTTCTAGTGATTTTTTCGTATGATCAATAAGTAAAAAAGTAAACTCTCCTAGTAAAATTGTTCCATATAACTGTCCCTTTATCGCTTTTGATAACGTCGACACCATGTATGAAAGTTCCTCTTTCATAGCTCCTTTATCTTTCCCATCCATGATAAACACTTGATACCACTTTCTCTCAAAGTCTAAATCAAGAGACTGTGTTCGAATTTCCATATCTACATCAGATGTCACCTCACCCAATAAGACATCTTTCAAAAATTGATCCATGTACCTCTTTTCAATCTGCTTCCTTGCCGCAATATTGGCAAGCTCCATATTTAACATCGTACTCATTTTTTCTATCGTTAAACAGTCCACTTCTGTTAATTCATAATTCGTTTCAATACATGCAATGAAAGCAGTATGACTAAGTGTCGTTTCCGACGTTAATGGGATCGATATACACGAAAATGGTTCATCACGAATTTTAATGCTTCTTATCCCACTACCCGTCTTCGCCTCTAAAGCTTGAACAGCTTTTCTTAACTCAAATTCTTCTAAAACATCCTCAAATAATGGTGCGATAATCGTTCGATCAAAATCATAAACAACGACTGGATTCCCCATCAATTCTTCTAAATGATAAATAACGTCCCTTATGTCCTTGCCTGCTGCCATTTGCTTCGTACATTCTTGAACACGATTGTATAATGTCATTAAATGCTCAGATTCTTGATAGAATACTTCCTCCATCGCGACTCTTACAATATCAGAAAATACTGCTGTAGGTAGAATTTCAACAACTGGAAAATGAAGCTCATTGGCCTTTTCGATAAAGCTTTGTGGGATTTCATCAATAAAGCGTTGTACCTTAATTCCGATCCCAGCCACATTCTTTCTCTTTAATTGAGATAATAAATCAACAAGCTCCTCCACATGATCTCGGAAAGGATACCCCGTTGTCATCATAAATTCTTGTGGTCGGACAAAATTCAACACATCCGGTGAACCAACAATATTGACACGACTTATGACTTGATTGACATTTGAATGCCCTGCGACAAGCCTGGCTCCTTCTAACGGCTCAAGCTCTAATAACCCTTTAATCGTTAGTCCTCTACGATTCATCACCTCTGACACTATTATCACCTCATCTATCGATTATCGAATGGCTATTTCCCCGAAAAAGACGAAGACACTTTTCACTTGACATGACTGAAACAAAATGCCTATCAATATTTCTCAATGAAGGTTCATATGCATCTGGGAAAGCATACACTGTTGCATCGCTTATAACGACTACATGGTAATCACGTTGATGAGCATCACGTGCTGTTGATTCCACGCATGTATTCGTATTAATCCCTGTCATAACCATTGTGTCAATATGTAACGATTGCAACAATTGATCAAATTGTTCATTCATATACGCACTATATCGATGCTTCCCAACGAAATAATCATCTTTATCGGATTGTAATAGATTGTAGAATTCACATCCCCACGTTCCTGCTCGATAGCTATTAGGATGCTGCTTTGCCTTTCTTCTCTGTATCCAAGCCCTGTTCCCATCGTTTTCTTTCGAATGAATCACTTTCAGAAAAATAATCGGAGTCTTTTCCTTTCTTGGTTGTTCAATAATGCTTGACACAAATCATACGGATAATAGGACACTGGGTTACCTCCTTCTTTATAGAGTAAATGGTTCAAAGGGCTTTTCCCCCTTTGAACCTTCTACCTCTTTACTGTTCAAAATATTCGTTAGTATAATAACGGTCAACCTCATAACGCTCAGAAATTAAATCACTCATTTCCAATATATCAAGTGTATCCTCCATATTCTCTTCTGACATCCATCCGTAAGGCTGTTCATCAAATAAAGCAATCTCTTCAAGTAATTCAAGCTGCATAAGTGCTGTTTCTTCATTCATAGCATCTGGGAATAGTTCCATGACAAGCTCTACCGCCTCGTCCTTGTTTGCTAATGTATACTCAAATGCCTCATCAATCGCCGCTAAAAAACGTTTAACTGTGTTAGGGTTTTCTTCTAAAAATGAATCATTTCCTATTAACGTTAAACCAACGAGGTCATAACCAAAGTCAGCTAAATAAAGTGGTGTTAACTCTACACCCAACTCCCGTTCAAATAGTGGATATTCATTTGTTGAGAAGATGGCAACAGCATCTACTTCTTTGTTTAAAAATAATCCATTACGCGCTGAGCTTTCTACTTGTACTGAATCAACTAAAGATTCATCAACATCGTTACTTTCTAAGAAAAATGGATATATATTTGTAAACGTAGATGCGATTGACATCCCAATACTTTTTCCTTCAAGATCTTGTGGACTTTCAACTGGTGTATCAGGATGTGATGCGATCATAATCGGTGAACGATTCATATAAGATGCAATCATTTTAATCGGCATACCTTCGACTAAACCTTGTGAAGGCTCGACTGTTGACGTAATACCAAAATCATCCTGTCCTTGAGCAACAGCTTGCATCGTACTTGTTGAACCATTTCCTTCTAACACATCAACATGTAAGCCATATTTTTCAAAAAATCCTTTTTCCTGAGCCACAAAAAATGGGGAAAATTCTCCTTTAAAGCGCCAATTCAATCGTAAGGTCACGTCTGTAACTTCCGGGTCACCAATTGTCATTCCATCTTCTAATTCTTCTTCATTCGTCCCCTCCCCTACTGTCTCTATCGCTTCCTCGGAATCATCCTGATTATTACCTTCTCCACAAGCTGCTAAAATAGCCATCATACACAATGATAATAGTAAGAATTTTGTGAATTTTCTCATTATAATTTCTCTCCTTTTTCAAGCTTCTGCTAGAATACCTTGCGATTGGAAGATTGAACGAATGTCATGAACATGCTGGTTAAAATGAGGATTGGAACGTGATTCACTACTTCTAGGTCGATTAAGTTCAACCGGTAATTCCTTCAAAATCGTTCCTGGCCTTCCTGACATGACAACGACTTTATCTGATAGAAAGACAGCCTCCTCAATACTATGGGTAATAAAGATCGTTGTAAATCCGTACTTATCTGAAAGCTTCAACAAATCATACATCATTTGCTCTCTCGTCAAGGCATCCAGTGCTCCAAACGGTTCATCCATTAAAAGAAGCTTAGGATCTTGAATAAGCGCACGGCAAATTGATACCCGTTGTCTCATCCCACCTGATAACTCATGTGGATATTTATCTTCAAATCCTTTTAAACCAACAGACTCTAGTAATTCTAACGCCTTTGCTCGATTCGTTTGCTTGTTCGGTCGATCAAACCATGTTATTCCTTTCAATTCAAGAGGGAATAACACATTATCTATAATCGACCTCCATGCTAGTAACACATCCTTTTGAAAGACGACCGCGACACCTCCAGCTATTTTTCCAAGTGGCTTCTCATTTAATAGTACATGTCCTGAAGTAGGTCGATCCAAGCCAGCAATAATTCTCATAATCGTGCTTTTTCCACAGCCACTTGGACCTACAACCGACAGAAAATCACCAGGTTCAACAGAGAGATAGATGTTTCTTAATGCTTCAACTCGTCCTGTTCTCGTTTGAAACACTTTGCCAACATTCGTTAGCTCTAGTTTTGTAGCCATATTACTTCCCACCCCCTGCCTTGTTCTCGTGATACCAAGGCATTAATATCCGTTCAAATAAGTGCACGATACAGAATAACAATATCCCGATAATTGCTAGTGTCAGAAGTGTCGCAAACACTAGCGTCGTATCTAACCGAGCATTCGCCGTTAATTGTAAATAGCCAAGACCGTGCTCTGATGCAACAAATTCTCCAACAATCGCCCCAACGACCGCTAACGTAATCCCAACTTTAAAGCCACCAAATAAATGTGGTAATGCGTTTGGCAAGCGGAGATAGAAAAAGATTTTCCATTCTGAAATACCGATCGATTTCCCTAAATCATGCATATCTTTATCCAAGGAACGAAATCCAACGACGGAATTAATCACAACGGGAAAAAATGAAATTAAGCAGGCAAGTAATATTTTGGTCGTTAACCCGTAGCCAAACCATATAACAAGAATTGGCGCAATTGATACCATTGGTATACATTGAATACCGATTAATATCGGATATAACGAATTTGCTAAATAGCGAGAATACACAATCGAGATCGCTAACGGTATACCGATCGCCAAGCTTAACCCAAACCCAAGTAATACCTCCGTCAACGTCGTCAATGAATGAGAAAACAATACTTGAAAGTCACTAACAAAGCGTGTCCCTATATCGATTGGTGACGGCAAAATATATCTGGGGATATCCATTACGATCGTTAGTAATTGCCAGATGCTCGCCATACCTAATAAGGTCAGTACTGCCCATACAAATTGTGGAATGACCAAAACTCGGTTACCTTTCTCTTGTTGTTTCATCATCGCCACTCCCGTTTTTGTTTCCATTTTTCACTTCCTCCTTTCATCGAATCATTTTCTCCATTAATTTAATAGGATTAGGAGCCTCAGCTAATAATTCACTTGGCCGTTTCAAATCATAGGCTGGTCGATAAGACAAGTGCTGGAGCTGTTTGTTCACTCTTTCTATTTCAGGAACAGTTGATAACCATTGAATGATATTCTCCACCTCCTCTGGTTCATAGAAGCGTAAGATATAGGCTAGTAATTGACCATATTGCAGCATATTCCCACTTCCAAGTGGATTAAAATGATCACGCAAATTATCGGAACCAATTTGAAGCTTTACACCAGCATTTGCTAAATCCTTTACTCTTGTTAATGACCTTGTCGCTATTGCAGTCGGACAAGTAGTTACCGTCATACCAGAATAAGCCACTGCCTTGATCGTTTCCATCGCTATTTTTTCTTCGACGTTTGCCAGTGAGCAGCAATGAATGGCTGTTACCTTTGAGCCTAATCCTTCTTCAGTCGTCACTTTTGCTAAATATGGAAGATTAAAATCATCGATCCTACCCGTTTCATCTGTATGAAATTCAATCCAATCTAAATCAGAATAAGTAGCGAGTTGGATAATCTTATCAATATGCTGCTTGCCGTCTTGATCCATACTCGTATGACCACCAATTCCTTGAACACCAAGATTTATTGCTTCCTTTAATAACACCTCTGTTTCCGGATAACGATCAAAACCTTCCTGATTAAAGGCAATCAAATCAAGGACGATTCGATTCTTCCACTCCTCTTGAACTTCCTTCAATGCTTCAACAGCTCGTAATTCAAACAACGGATCAACATCAACATGAGTGCGGACATAAACCGTTCCATATTGATGCATTTTCGTTAAAGCTTTCACGGCAGCTTCTTTGATTTCATTTTTCGTCATTAACACTTTAGCTTCTCGTGTCCACTCGGCACGAGTAGAAGCTGGAGCATCTTTATAACGAAAAGGTGGTGATAAAAACCCTTTATCAATATGCGCATGATAATTCATCCAACCGACAAAACTCATAACTCACCGCCCGTAACTCGTACGACCGGAGCAATTAAGTTCGAACCTTGTGGACCTTGATGCTCAGAACCTGCAGAACATAAAATTCTCGTTTCACCAACATAACTGCCAACGACTGCATTCGCTACTGCCTTCGCCAAGATGCCTGAGTGCATCGCTAATGCATCAGTATGCATCGTATGTCGCCTTCCGCGAACAGTTGAAAGAGCATCTGCTCCAGCATTGACAAACACTTGAACAATATCTTCCATTTTATCTTCCGACAATGTCGATCCAGCTTGTATCCCTGCGTTCTCAAACGATTTCCTAAGCCCAACTAAATCTAGCGCATCCTCCATCACCCCTGATCCTATATACAGGTCACTAGAAGAAGCGGTCGAATTACCCATCACAATAACCCGTGCTGATACTTGCTCATGTCCTGCTGATACGGATGTTTTAACTGAATAAAGAGAATGGTCTCGATTCAAGCTTTCTTGTGATATGCAATCTCGTTCAACCTCTTCTAATGCTACAGCAGAGCCTAATGCCGAAGCTGCCTTCGATAAACTTCCTCCAACACCCCAAGGACACTTCACCTCTACACATTTCACATCGTCAATGGAATCAATATCGGCCTCTTCCATCGCTCGCTTCACTGCTTCAGTCACGTAATCAACTTGCTTTAACGTACCAATTTCATTCTCATCGAGAATCGGTGTCGATGCGACACCAAAAGCAAAACGCTTCTCATTAGATTGATTCACTTTGTCGCCTTCTTCTTGAATAAACAACGTATAATGTGGAGTCATTAGCCCTCCAGTCTTGCCAATCATCATCATCGGAATTTGCTCAATTACATCCTCGTGACTTATCGATAAAAACGATGATAATAATCCTTGAAAAGCCAAAGTGGCATATCCTCTTGAATACCCATCTCCTTCTGTTTGCGCAATAATCGCCTTAATCGTCTCTGCTTTGATTTTCTCTTCTTTTAATAACGTTTGTAATGCGGAAACATCTCCTGGATGCTCCATATCACAACGAATTAATTGATAGTTCATTTGCTCCACCTCTGTTTTTGTGAATTGTTTTTTTGTTATGACACCATGTTAGCACCCCAAAATAACAGAGTAATTGGTGTATTCTCACAGCAACAAATTTATATTTTGTGGATTATCGATAATTTTAAAGTTTTTCGTCAGATTATTTCTACCTTGTTGTTAGTTTATCTACCTGAACAAGTGATTTTTGCTTAAAATACCCTGACCTTTAGACACAAAAAAAAGACTACTAATATTACATAGTAGTCTTATATATATCGTGTCACTTATCGACAAAGAAAAGGAACTATATGAGCTAATTTGCTTTTTAGTTCCTCATAATTAGAATCTAGCAACTTATTCAAAAACGACCAGATCGAAAAATGGAAAACAATAACCAAACAAACATTAAAATGGCTACTATAAATCCAATTTCCACTGCAGGTACATTCCATAACAGGGAAGCTTGCCCGCCTAATGCGGACCCAATTATAAGACCAACCATGATAATGCTAAAGGATAGGAGAACAATACTAAAAGAGAGACGATTACTAATTCGATCCATCTTCTTCAAGAACATATCCAACTTTGGCATCGTCACTTCGATAGGAATATGTCCTTTTTTTGTTATTGATGTAAGCTGTTCGACATTTTGTGGAATGTTCGACATGGCTTTCCTAAAATCCTGCCACTGATCATACACTTGCTCTGCCATTTGCTTCGGATGGTAGCGTTGCTTTAACAACTCGCGACCAAATGGTTCGGCAACCTTTACGATACTTAATTCAGGATCAAGCTTTTCAATCATTCCTTCTAACGTCAGCAACGCTTTACCTACAAGCGTTAAGTTTGTTGGTATTTGGATCCGGTGAGCATGTGCAATTCGAAAGAGCTTATGAACAGCTTCACCTAAATGAATCTGACTAAATGGAACATCATAATACTCATCACGTAATTCTTCGACATCCGCTCGTAATTCTTCCATATCAATATGATCAGGAACAATCCCCATTTCAGTGATCGCTTTAATGACCCCATCCGTTCGTTGCCTCATCATTGCAATCATTAACGTTGCAAAATGCTGTTTCATCTCCGACGTTAGTCTCCCAACCATGCCAAAATCCATAAATGCCACAACATTATCATGCAACGCATAAATATTCCCTGGATGAGGGTCACCATGGAAGAATCCTTCTAGTAAGATTTGCTGTAAAATGGAACGTGTCACCCGTTCGGCTAATAGCTTTGTATCATAGCCATGCTCACGTAACGCCTCTAAGTGATTAAGTTTGACTCCTTCTACAAACTCCATCGTTAAAACCTTTTTCGTCGTATAATCCCAATAGACACATGGAATATGTACCGTATGATCACCTTCAAACTGTCGGGCAATGCGCTCTCCATTTCTCCCTTCACGTCGATAATCTAACTCAGCAATTAATGCTTGTGAAAATTCTTCCACAACCTCTTTTAAGCGATATTTCGCCGCCCACCCCAAACGATGATCAGCGATTTCAACAAGTTCGTGTAAGATTTCCAAATCCGTATGCACTAATTGATTAATATGAGGTCGCTGTACTTTAACGGCTACTCGTTCACCTGTATGTAAAAGCGCTTCATGAACTTGACCAATTGATGCAGAACCTAATGGCTCGGAATGAAACTCTCTAAATAACTCCGACATCGAACTTCCTAACTCAGATTCAATTATTTCGTATACTTCCTCTGATGAAAAAGGAGGTACCTCATCTTGAAGCTTCGTTAATTCGCGAATGATATCAGTCGGAATTAAGTCTGGCCTCGTACTAGCAAGCTGCCCCATCTTCACAAAAGTTGGACCAAGCTCTTCCAAAAATTTTCGAATTCGCTCTCCTGTAGAATGCGTACCTTCCTTTTTGTCTTTCATTGACAACCGTTTTGGCAATGAAACGAGATCATGAAGGCCTAAATCCTTTACGATGAAGCCAAATCCATTTCTTGAAAAGGCTGCAGCAATTTCTCGATAGCGTTTTAAATGCCTGACTCGTTTCTCAAAAATCAGAACCCCCTCCTTTCATCCACATTTCTATTATGCTCAACCCTGTGTATTTATCTTTTCTTCTAATTCCCGAATACGTTGCTCAAGCACTTTTACTTCAGCCTTTGTCGCCACATTTAAATCAGCCAAAACATGCTTAATTTTTTCCTGGAGTTTCGCATCTAACTCCCCTTTCGTCTCTTCAGCCTTCTTCCAGAGCTCATCCATATATTCCTTTGATTCCTGCTGACTCAATTCCCCTTTCTTCACTAATTCATCAACTGTTTTTTCGATTTGCTCCTTACTAGCAACAGCCAATCCAATTCCTAGTGCTAAACCTTTCTTTAATCGATCTCTCATAATAGTCCCTCCTACAAAATCAAGTGAATTTTTTCACAATATTAAAATGGATTGTTTAATTCTTTTACCCAATATTGCCTTCTTTCAAACCTTTTATTTACGTGATATGAAGAAAAAAGGCTACTAATAAATTGTTCACTCATTAGTAGCCTTTTTCATTATTGAGTTTGGGCAATTTGATCAAACCACATTTCATATTGCTCATCTTCTAATAGCCCAACCCGTCCTACTTCTTCTCCATTTTCAAAGTGAACAATAGTAGGTGTTGACGAAATGTCATACTCGGCCCAGCCAGACTCAAATTCAACAAGATTGTATAGCTTCATATCAATTCCCATTTCATCAGCCATCGGTACGATAACAGGAGATATCTCCACACATGCTGGGCAAGTCGGTTGATAAAAATAAATTGTCAGATTCTCCTCTGAATTTAATGACGCTTCAAGCTCTTCAGGAAGGATAATATTTTGATAGTTCGGATCATCCAATTGTTTCACCGTAGCAGGGTTCAAGCTTGATTTCCCAAATGGATTCCCTTCTACTTTTTGACTTGTTGAGAAATGGTTAACAATCGCTAATGCACCGAATAAAACAATGATGACGACAAAGAAAATAATAACTTTTTTCATTTTATTTAGATCTCCTTACTCGAATTAAAATCGTGATACTTATGACAAAAATTAAAATGAACGCAATAAGCGCTAAAAACGGAATCGTTACAAAACCAAACCAATTTATATACTGTGCTGAACAAGGCACTATACCGCATGAATCTAACTCATTCATTGAAGGAACTTTTTGTAGCACATACTGATACAATGCCACAAACATCCCTATTCCTGAAAACAAAGCTGAACACAGTGCTTGGTTCAAGTCTCTCTTAATAACAGCTACACCTAAAATAATGACCATAGGATACATTAAAATCCGTTGATACCAGCATAGATCACAAGGGATGTAACCGACAATTTCAGAGAAATATAAACTACCAGCTGTAGCGATCAATGAAATCCCCCATGCACAAAACAGAAGATTCTCACTACTTATCGATATCCTTTTCATCGTTCACCTCATCTATTATGGTAATCGTCAATCTATAGATATTACTATATCAAAATGACATGAAAAAAGAAAAGAAGTTTACTGCCGTTCACGAAATAAACATACTTGTGAAAAAATATTTCTTCTATAAACTCTTTTATTGAAACTGATTATCATTATTGATATAATGGGCATTGAGATGGTCACAATTAATGTAACTAATTAAATAGTAGTGGTCAGTCTAAATCATTTACAAGAATCTAGTTCGATCCATACAATAACCGCTGGGGAGGCAATACATATGTTTGTACAAGTTCGAAAATTAACGATAGCAGAAGGACACTCTCAAACGATCGTTGAGCAATTTAGAAAACCAGGAATAATTGAACAACAAGAAGGCTTCATTGACCTTAAAGTCATGGTCAAGAAAATAAGACGCGGCGAGGAAGAAGTGATGGTCCTCGTTCATTGGCAATCGGAAGAAGCTTGGAAAAACTGGGAAAAGAGCGATGCTCATATTGCTGGCCATAAAGCAAAAAAAGATCAACCAAAACCAGAATATATACTGGATGTTGAAGTTAATAAATATGAAATCAAAGCCGTAAAGACTTCCTCTAGTTAATCCCGCTACCTTAAATGTAGCTGCTTCCACTTATGTACAATCAAACAGATTCATATACAGACCGTCTGAATTTAAAAGCTATTTTAAGACAAAACAACGTAAAAAACACCTTTGAGAAATGACTCTCAAAGGTGTTTAATCGTTCTCCTTTATTTTTCTATTAACCTTTTTCTTCTTTGCCAAACAACAACTACTAATCCTATTACAAGTAATAGCATACCTGCTAATAAATAGTTATACAGACTTGAAAATGTACTTGGCAATGAACCTGATGTGTCATCATCTCCCTGTTTAGGAGGGGTCGTATCTTTTTCACTATCTTCTACTTCCTCTTCTTCACCACCAGAGCTTTGAGTATCTTCTAACTCAATGAAAACACCATAGGATGAGAAGTGAGGAACAGACAATGCGAGGACCTGATTAGTCTTATCTACGTCTCCTCCACGCTTCTGCCACTGTTCATCCTCTTCGTCGTAATAATAAATCGCTACTTCTTCACTATCGGTGCTCTCTTCATAGCCCATTGTTAGTGTGTAGTGCTCCGTAGTCTCAGTGGCGCCCTCTTCAAATTCAAAGATAAATGAGAAAATATCTCCTACAAGAGCTAATCCTTCATAGTTTGTCTCTTCTACGTCTTTTTCTAAAATCGTTAACATCGTACCAGTTGGTAAATCAACTGGCATTGTAAGTGTGACTTTACTGCCTTCAACTGTATACGTCTCCCCAGCCACAACACTGGTTTTTTGACCTATTTTTAATTCTAAATCCTTTTCATCATCTCCAGGACTATCTTCGTCGTCTGGTTTGTCTCCATCTCCAGGCTTATCCCCTTCATCCGGCTTGTCCCCATTTCCAGGCTTATCTCCGTTGTCATGAGAGTAAGTCCAAGATAATGAGTCGATCCTTAGATCTGCTTCATGAAACACGACATACAGGTCATGTATACCTGATATACTTTCAGAAACATCCGATGTGACATCGACATATCCTAACTCCACGACCTCAACTTCCGTATTTTCAGCTGTATAAGATACAGGATCTGTCATTGGTACATCCATTCTCGCAATTTCCTCACCGTTTTGCGAACCCGCATGTAACGTTATGGAACCACTATTTACATTCGAAGCAACACTTGCTGTCACTTCTTCAATTTGTGCCAAATCAACGTTTGGAATCGCCACCCAAGACCCTTCCTGTTTAGACCGTACAGCATGATAGCTACCTACGACTTTATTCTCCTTTAAATGCTTAGCTGTACGATCTTTTGATACTTCATGGTAAATAACTTCGTGTGCAGCAAAAGAATGATCAAATACGTTAAAATGATCTGCACCTAGAGTGGCTACTGAGTCTCCTTCAACTTGTACAGTTTGAGAGTCTTTTATGCTTTCTGAGGACTGACCAACCATTAATGTATATGAGCCTTTTTCCACAATAAAGTCGCCAATATTCACATCCCAAATAGCAAAATCTTTAGGATCTATCGTTAACGTCACTTGTGCTGTCTCACCAGGAGTTACTTCAACTTTTTCAAAAGCGACAAGCTGCTTTTGAGGTGCATAGTCACCATAAGCTGACTCATTATTTTTAATGTAAAGCTGAATCACCTCTGACGTTTTCACATCACCTGTATTTCGAACATTTACCGTTACATCGAATGGCTCTTCCCCACTCACTTGAGAGGGAACAGCAAAGTTACTATATTCAAACTCACTGTATGAGAGACCATAGCCAAACTCATATGTTAAAGGAGCATCCGTATACATATATGTTAGCTTTGATTCAATCGGATCAGCATTTGTCATATCAATCGAATACCGTGGATCAATTGTACTTAATGAATCGGTCGTATTCCCTTCAGGTATTGAATATTGGTTTAACTCTGGAAAAGAAGACATATCCTTATACCAAGTAGAGGCCAATCGTCCAGTCGGAGCGTAATCACCGTACAAAACATCCGCTAGAGCATAGGCATCATATTGCCCTCCATAAGGCTGATAGACAATTGCTGATACATTTGGATTATTCTGAATCTCATCCATATTAACAGGGAAGCTTGAATTCACAACAACAATCGTTTCTTTCCCTTCATCAGCAAATGCTGCAGACACTTTTTCAACTAACTCATAATCTACGTGCCCCATATTAAGAGTTGAGCGATCATAACCTTCTCCCGCACTATGGCGCGGAATCGCTCCTATGAAGACAATCGCATAATCATCTTCTGTTGCACGATCGACTGCTTTTTCTCCCGTTTCTTGTACAATTGTTTTTTCAAACTTAACGTTATCTCCTCGATTTGTAGCGTTTTCAGTATGACCTAATGTTTCAGATGCAACTAGAGTTTGATCATCAGATGTTGTAACAAAACGTCCATTTGCATAATACCAATTTGTGAAATCTCCCCCAAATCCTGTACGATAACCATTTGCAATCATTGAGAAAGTTTGATCATCATTTTCTTCAAGACGTAACCTAGGTGGAATGACACTCGTGTCCCCATCCATCTCAGCTAAATCCCAGTCATTATTAGTTAAATTAAGAAGTGTTCCATCTGTATTTTCTACAGCTTGTCCACTCTCATTTGGAGACGTCACCCAACGTCCATTAACTAATGACTGTAAACTGTACCCATCCTGTCCCCAATCATATAATTCAAATAAATGAGCATCTCCATCTTCATCTAGTTCTTCTTTTGTAATAAGCCCTCCGCCTTCAGAAAGGTCTTCTATATTCTCATCAACCATAACGTTCTGTCCATTTAAAGCCGAAGTGAAGCTTATAATAGGTGCTCCAGTCTCAAAAGATACTTGATCTCTACCTATTCTATTTATAATAGATAGCAATGGGGATTGACCAGAATGTTCAATTTCCGGAGTATGATTTACAGAATATGTCGTTTTAAACCTAGCATCTGCATAAACTCCAGAAACAGCTGCGTTGTCCTCTTTACTTAGTGGCAGAACACCGTCATTTTTCAATAATACAATACTTTCTCGTGCGGCTTTCAAAGCAACTTCTTGATGATAGGAATCATGATAATCAGAGATTGAATCTGAAACATCCTTAGCATCAGAAGCAAATGGATAATATTTTGGAATCCCGTTCTCATCTACTTCATTAAAAACGCCTACACGAACAAGCTGATTCATATGCGATCGCGCAGCTTCAATTAAATCCTCTTCTGTAAGTCCATATAACCCTTCTTCAACAGCATCAACAAGAGCAAGAACATCTTCCAAACCAGCTTCAACACTAGGACCAGGTCGACCTGCATTAGCTTGGGCTAATATAATGAGAGCGTTCCCATGTTTGCGATCAATTGCATATTTCGTATCATATCCATTCCCCATTGACCCTTCTCCAAATATATGAGCATCTCCATTGAAATCTGGTGAGCTATACATCCCATATTTTGCATAACTGTTCGCATGGATTTGATAAGGAGACAGTATATTCGGAATACCGTTCGTTCTTCCGAATGAAGTCATTGCACCTGAAATCGCACCTGAGCTAAGCGCTTTCAAAGGACTACGTGTTTGATATTCGAATATAGACCGTGCGCTCGCACTATTATTAGCAGTTTGTCGAAACCATTGCGCATTGTACACTGAGAAGTGCTTAGTCCCTACTGCTGCTCGCATCCAAAAGCCATCGTCACTTTCAGATAAGTCCGTTCCACCAAGACCAGCAGCCATATGATCGACCATCGCGGCTGCCATATAAGCATCTTCAGAAAACCCTTCATCAAAGCGGCCACTTAAAGGATTAATCGTCATATCACTCACGACGGTAAAGGCTACTGTCGGAGAAGCTTCCTCTCCACCATGAATATTTGACTTTCCTTGTTCAACCTTAAGAGTACTAATCTTTTCATTACCAATAACCTGCCCGATATCAGCTAATAAATCCTTATTCCATGTTTGTCCCATCGAAACAAGTGCGGGGAAGTCCGTTGAGACGCCTTGAACATTATCAGCAGCTGATAATGCACCAGGAATAACATTTCCAGCATTTTCACCACGCTGTAATGTATAATGATTTCGAGAACCTGTTGCATAGACAGCCGGTCCTTCAAGACCCGTATAATCAAAATAAGCATCTACAAACTCATCTAGATGATCTGGATTCCCATCAAATAGTGGCATCCCGTCAAAAACACCACCGTCTTGCGTTTTAAACGTAACGCCTCCCTCCTCGCTCGTAACAGCATGAGCAGCTGTTCCAAAGTCAAACGTCACTAATGCTATGACCAGTAGTAAAATGACACCATTCCTCATCCGTTTCTTTGCTCGTTGCATGAATTTCTCCCCTTTTTTAGTCATAGAATCTTATCGACTAACAACATTTCAGAGAATACACAAGCTGTTATTCTTTGATGTTTTCTTCTATATAAATGAATCACTCCTTTTCTTTTTCTCTGTGAAGCCTATGTATGATCTCACTTAAAATAGTAAACGCTTTCACTAATACTTGTAACCGCTTCATTTTCAATATTGATGTCTGATATTTTTTGTTTTTACAATAAATAGATTTTCTAACGCATATTCAAAAAACACCAAAAAAGTTAAAATCAAACTTTACCTTAAAACCAGATCTTTTTGAACAACCTTTTCTACAAAGTTAAGAATCCCCTAAAAGACTTTTATCCTTTAGGAGATTACCAATTATAGTTCATATTTTCTTATTAAATAAGTTGGCGTGCAGCTCCACGCATGACAGTAGCTATTAATCAAATGACTACCATATGGTGAGAACGTTTTATCATTAGGATTATACAGCTCCCAAAACGTATCTGCCCCATCTTCTAACATACCGCCCCAATACGCTTTTAATGTCTTGATCGCTTCTGTATTCATTCCGACTTTTAATAACGCTTCAACGAAATGATGGTACATATAGGGAGTGTTCATCGTTACAGG
Organism: Halalkalibacter sp. AB-rgal2; assembly: GCF_041821005.1. Taxonomy (NCBI): domain Bacteria; kingdom Bacillati; phylum Bacillota; class Bacilli; order Caryophanales; family Bacillaceae; genus Halalkalibacter; species Halalkalibacter sp. AB-rgal2. The sequence continues at coordinate 38,979 of NZ_JBGUAV010000019.1, read as the reverse complement.
TGGCTTTTCGGTAATGACACGCTCCATTAATGCTCTACCTTCATCTTGCTTCAATACTCCAGCCAAAACCATCCACACTTGGGCTGCCCATGAGACTTGCTTATTCTTTCCACTAACAAAAAATTGCTTCGTTTCATCCCATAAATGAGCTTTTGTCGCTTTTTCAACATCAGCTAATTGTTTTTCTAAAAAGGCTAGTTCACATGCTCCAACTATTTGAGCCAAAGCAATTCCTTTCCGTAAAGCATAGATTAAAACTGCTTGAGAAGGTGCTTGTTTGTTCAATTTGTCATTCCAATCGATAAACGACCACCACGTTTCATCGTCTTGAACAATGTGGCGTTCATCTAATCTTGCTAACCCTAATTCTAACTGACGGTAAGCAGTTGGCCATAGCTCCTTTAACGTCTCTTCGTCTTTCGTCTCTTCATAATAATCATGTAGTGTTGTCGTAAAGAAAAGCGAATAATCATATAAATACGTATCATCTGCTATTAATGATGGCTGAATAAAAACATTAGCAGCTACTTGTCCTTTATCATTCGGTACAGCTGCAAATAAATATAAGCATCGTTTAACGAGGTCATTGGTTGCAAAGGTATTATAATTCGCTAACGCCTGCAAGCGTAGATCTCCTAGCCAAAGACGTCGATCTCGCTTCGGTCCATCTTCAAATATCTCCTGCATACAATCCTTCAATGTCTTTATACTCACTTGATCAATTTCCGCCAACACCGAATCTTCATGGGTATAACTGTAAACATCGGATAACTGTGCAGAACTAACAGCATCGCAATACGTATCGTCAATAATAACACGGTACTTCGGTGATGTATCAATGATATCAATTTTTACATATCGGAAGCTATATCGCCTCGTTAATGCAAGAATGTGTGGAAGAACATCGACATATACACTTTCCTCCTGTAACCATGAGCTACTTAACCAGCCATCATAGGATGAAAAGGGCTCTGCTACTTCAACAGGCATTTCACCAAAGGTTAGCTTCACATGAAGAGGAGCATCTGGTGGGCTGCCAGCTGATTTCAATTTAAGTGTGACATAACCAACCTCATGATCACCAAAATCAACGATGACAGAATCTCCTTTTCCAAACTCTATTTCTTGTAAATCCGACACCTCTCTAACTTGTTCTGTACGCCAGCCATGGATCACTTTCGAATCTTCCACTATCTCCACGATTTGTTTCGGTCTTATTCTCTCTTTATAAATAGTCGGTATAAGAGAATTTGCCTTTTTTGCAAAAGCATCATTAAACACAACTGTCTGTTGCTCTACCTTTTGAATATTCAATTTATTTACCTCCTTCAATCCATTCGTTATTAGCCTTTCACCGCTCCACTAGTTAGACCCTTCATAATCTTCTGGTTTAGGAACAAATAAATGAACAAAATCGGGATAACCGCAAGTGAAATCGATGCAAATGTCGGTCCCCACTGTCTTGAACCATACTGACCCGTAAAAGCAAGTAAACCAGTTTGAATCGTTCTAAGTTCAGAATCGTTAATAAATGTCATCGCGAAAATTAAATCATTCCAAACGAAAAAAAATTGAACAAGCGCAACCGTTACAATCGCGTTCATGAGCATAGGTGTCGCAATTTTGAAAAAGACTTGATAGATCGTGGCGCCATCGACGACCGCCGCCTCAATCAATTCATTTGGAATCGATTTAAAAAAGCCTGTAAACAGAAAGATCGTTAACGGTAATCCAAAGGCAATATACGTAATAATTAACGACCAATGTGTATTTAATAGCCCCACATTAAAGTAGATCGAAAACAATGGTAGGATGACGATTTGAACGGGAACCATTATTCCTGCCAAAAACAATAACATGACTGTGCTACTTAGCTTCCATTTCATCTTTTCAATCGCAAATGCTGTTGATGCCCCTAACAAAATGATAAACGCTAACGCAGGAAATGTGACGAGAATACTATTTTGAAAATAGGTTCCCATATTTCCAACTGTCCATGCATCAATATAGTTTTGAATATGCAATGTTTCTGGCAAAGCATACATTGGATTTAAATTGAATTCCGTTGGCCCTTTCACTGAGGACATTAACAACCAAGCAATTGGATATATCTGTATTATCACTACGATAAAAAGAAGTATTTTCATCGTATAAGAACTAAAAAGTGCCTTCACATTTCCATTTTTCTTACTCACTATGAATCCCTCCACTTAACACATTTTATGACTGACCTTCTTATACATCCTTACGTGCTAGTCGATACACTAACAGCGTCACTCCTAAACAGAACAGTAGAAGGAATACAGCAATCGTACTTCCATAGCCATATTGATTGTAGCTAAAAGCTGTATTGTACATGTACAACGTAAGCATTTGGGTACTATTCCCTGGGCCTCCATTGGTCAAGGCAACGACACTTTCGAACACTTTCAATGTACCATTTAAACTAAAAATAATCCCTGAAATTAAAATAGGTCGAATTAATGGCAGAACGACTTTTCCGATAAGTGTAAAGCCTGATGCACCATCGAGCTTTGCTGCTTCTAGTACGTCTTCGGGTACATCAATTAAGCCCGCATAGAAGATAACAGCGTAGAAGCCAACCGCTCTCCAAATATCCATGAGAACTATGACCCAAAAAGCCGTTTCCCCTTGTCCTAACCAAGCCTGTACGAGCATGTCTAAATGTAACGCATCGAAAATACTATTCACTAGCCCAAATTGCGGGGCAATTTCGAACAGCTTCGTGAAAAGCTGTGCAACCGCTACAGCCGGAATAATCATCGGAAAAAAAATAAGCGTACGAAATAAAGATGAAAAACGCTTAATATAAAAAACAAAAATCAATCCAAACAGTAATCCAAATACAATTTGGCCAGATGTAACAAAAAAGGCATAGCGAACGCTTAACCATAAGCTGTTCCAAAATGTTTGATCACGAAAGATTTCTACATAATTTGTGATTCCTACGAACTCAAACCCTCTAATCGGTGAACCTTCAAAAAAGGAATAACCAATTGACCAAGCAATCGGAACAAATAAAACAACTAAATAGATTAATAGTGCAGGACCAACAAAAGCCAATATCGCTTTGCGATCTCGTAAAACCGTATTCATAGACTCACGTCCTTGTCTGAAAGTTGATAAATTCATTAAGGTTATAACGTACAACCATTAACTCAAGGTCACTGCAAAAAGATTCGCTTTTTCTTTTTGTAGTGACCTCCAGCTATTAAAAGGCTTTTAAAAAATGTTAAGATGGCTCCGTTTGCTACAAGTTGAATTGCCTCTATTAGTTTATTTTTACAGCCTACTATGTACCGTACGTTCATAGTAGGCTGTAAACAATCAAGGTTTCATTGTAATTTATACAAACAGTCTATTTATTGAAGTGCTTCCATGTAATCTTGTGCTGACATATCACCATTTATTAACAATTGAGCATTTTGCTCAGCGGCATCCTTCGTTCTCGTGTCCATATTTGCCTCAAACCAAAGTGCGCCATCCTCAATTTCTTCAATAATTTCAAGCACCATTTGCGTTAATGGTTCAACATCTGCTGGCATTTCCTCAACATTGAATCCAGTAATCATTCCATGGTTTGCCAACGCACGATCACCAAAATTAGCGAATGTATATTCTAACCAATCAGCTACTTGCTCATCATATTTGTCTTTTGCAATCGAAATAGTCATACCTGAGTTCATCGAATATTCATCTAACGTTCCTACTCCACCTTCAACAAGTGGAATATTGAAGAACCCAATGTTATCTGTTCCAATTAAGTTCACATCTTCATTGTTAAACTGTCCAAGAGCCCAGCTTCCCATATAATACATGGCCGCATTTCCTTGTAAGAAAATATCAGAAGCTGTATCATAGTCAATTGTGTTCACACCTTGGCCGAAGTAACCACGATCACTCATTTCTTGAACGACTTCAGCCGCTTCAACAAAGCCATCATCGGTAATATCTAATTCTCCATTAGCCACTCGATCCATCGCATCAACACCATACGTACGAATAACATAACCATTAATAAGACGAGTAATTGGCCATCTTTCTTGACCTGCAACTGCAAATGGCTGAACACCATTTTCTAGCAATACATCACTAATCTCCATTAACTCATCCCATGTAGCCGGTATTTCTAAGCCATGCTCGTCAAAAATTTCTTGGTTGAACCAAAAACCTTCGATGTTTAATTCAACTGGAATCGCATACAATCCACGATCTCCACTAAGACGGTTTAATAGCTCTACTACACCAGTGTTCAATTGATCATAAATTCCGATATTAGTAAACGCTTCCTCAACATTTTGAACATAATCTTGATCAATTAAATCATGTAACGGTACACCTGATTCATATTTAAATAGCTCAGGTAAGTCATTACTTGATGTTAATAATTGAATACGTTGAATAATTTCCGTTTGCTCAAGGACGGATACTTCTAATTCAAGCTGAGCGTCCTGCCCCTCACGATATTCGTCAAACAATTCACGAATCACTTGCGTATCTCGTTCTGTATCATGATTCTCTGTTAACAATTGAAAGGTCCGATCCCCTACTGCGTCTATTGAACCGTTTTCATTTGTATCACCATCGTTTCCATCATTCGAATCATTGCCTCCACAAGCTGCAATGAAAACGAATACAACTACTATCATAAAACCTAAACCAAGCTTTTTCATTTTCATCATATTTCCCCCTACTCGTTTTATAATTTATGTGGATCTCACTGCCACACTTTTATTGTAAGCAGTTACAATCTATTTCTTAAGTGCTACAAAATTATGATTAATGTCTTATTTTTTTAGGCAACCTAAAAAAGGAGACTCTCTCTAAATCCTCTTTCATCTTCCTTGATTAGACTACTATGAAGGCTATACATTCTGAATATGATATAAAGCTTACAACATCAGCACTTCCTCTATCATTATTTATTGAATATGTTCTTTGAATCAAATAAAAAGATTGTGATTCAATCCCTTTCTATAGTAGACTAGCTCATAATTCATAAAAGATTACGTCTATACAAAAAGGAAGGATCCAGCATGAATGTACGAGCATTTCTCAAAAAAATACACTTTAAAAAAATGAGAACACGTCTGCTAACAGCATTTATCGTTTTATCAATTGCTCCAATTTCTGTATTAGGTATTATTTCCTATGAGCTATCGAAAAATGCTTTATTAAACAACCATATTCAAAGTAACGAACAACATTTAAGTACAGCAAGTTCAACGGCCGATTTATTATTTCAAAATATTATTAACCTTGAAAGAAGGATTCTTTCAAACGAAGGACTACGAAGAGAACTAATTGAAAGCGGTTTAACAGAAAACCAATCAACGACTCTCGGAACACAAACTTATTTACGCTTACGAAATATTCTTTCTGACATTCTAATCGACCAACAATACATTGATTCCGTATGTATAATGGACATCCATTTTAGGACAATTTGTTATGGACGTTCTCCAGGTGAAACATTTTATGGGCAAAACCCTTTAGACCAGAGCTGGTATCAAGAGGCTATCGAAGCACGTGGATACGAATTATTTTTAAATCATGATGTTTTATCAAACCGTCAAGATGTATTTTCATCCATTAAGTTCTTACTCGATCCTGAAGATTTTAGTCTTGAGCCACTTGGTTTTCTGATAGTCAATGTGAAAAAAACTCTATTTGAAGGGGCCATTAACAACCAAAAATATGGGGGCTTTTTAGTCATTGATTCGACCGGTGAAGAAACCCGAACGGTCTATGATCCTAGTGATTACCTTAGCGACATAGAATTTGATGATGATCTAACGAAAACGTTTAACCATTTACGTAATGATGGATATATTATGACAAGCTATCAAAACCGAACAACCGGTTGGACGTTCGCTCAAATGATTGAGGAAAGCAAATTATTAAGAGAATCAAACCAAATTGGACTCATTACAATTGCAATAGCATCGTCCTTGAGTTTAACGGTATTTCTCATTTCTTTGCTCTATTCCTCACGCTTCATTCAACCAATCCAGCAAGTTCGTCAAAAAATTAATGAGTGGACAAAGCAATCCTCAACTGAAATCATTAAAAAGGAGAGCAATGATGACTTTGAAATAATTGGGGAGTCCTTTGATCGAATTACGACAGAAAATGAGCAATTAAATGAACAATTAATCCACTCACAGCTGAAGGAACGAGAAAGTGAATTACGTGCGTTACAAACTCAAATTAAGCCACATTTTCTCTATAACACACTTGATTCAATTTATTGGATGGCTGTTTTAGAGAATCATGACAAAATTGCAAAAATTTCCGTTGCTCTTTCAGAAAGCTTTCGCCTTGTTTTAAATAATGGTCGCGATTTAATTCCATTAAGGCAAGAGCTTGAGCATATTAAGCATTATATGACAATTCAAAATTTACGCTTTGATGACCGCTTTACTTATATTGATGATGTTGATCATGAGCTTTGTGAATTAGAAATATTAAAGCTTACTCTACAGCCACTCGTTGAAAACGCAATTTATCACGGACTAGAACCAAAACAAGGACCCGGAATGATTACAGTAAGAGGGAAAAAGCTCCCTACTCATATTGAGCTCATTGTTGAGGATAACGGTGTCGGTATCGCTAACCTAGAGGAAACAGAAAAAGGGTATGGACTTAATAACGTACGTGAACGACTCCAGTTATTTTATGGAAAAAATGCGTCTTTGACCATTACTAGTGAAGTCAATCAAGGTACAAAAATCGCCATTAATATTCCAAACGAAAAGGAGTAATGAATGATGTTAAAAGCAGTCGTATGTGATGATGAATATATTGTTTTACAAGGATTAAAAAAAATGATTGATTGGGAAAAATACAACATCGAGCTTATTGGGATGGCACATGATGGCATAGAAGCTCTGTCTCTCATCCAAGCGACACAGCCAGATATTGTTTTCACTGACATTAGGATGCCTGGAATGGACGGACTTCGATTAATAGAGAAAATTACAGAGCAATTTCCAACGGTTATTTGTATTGTTTTTAGTGGATTTACCGAATTTACATATTTAAAGCAAGCGATCAAGCTCGGGGTTATTGATTATATAGAAAAGCCAGTAACGATCGAGAAAATTGAAGATGCGATCACCCGCACGATGAAACGATATAACGAACAAAGAGAGTTGAAACAATTAAAGGTCGAGCAGCTCGAAACACATGAGGAAAGACTAAAAAAGCAAACACTTGACCTTCTTCATGGACAACGGCCAGCTACCAATAACTGGACGCGCTTACTACCTTTTTCGATAGAAGACGTAATAGGAATGCTCGTACTAGCATACGATGGGAGCAGTCAACCCTTTCTCGAGGATGATCATTGCAAATATCTCATCTTAACAGAAGGGACAAGACAAATACTTGTTGTTTTTCTATACAGAGAAATGAATGCTAAGCTTTGGGACTCGCTCTTTTCCTGGGCTGAATCGATTGGTTTGACTGTCGGTTGTGGAAGTGTTGCCCCGACTCCAAGTGAACTATCAATAAGTTATGTACAAGCCGTTAAGGCACTCAAACACGGTCGTTATTTTAAAGAAACGGGTTTTATTCGATCAGAGGACATTGGTCAATATGATACACTTCCTGCTGACTTTTCTAAACAGGAAAAGAAACTCATTGATTGTTTTCGACGCGAGCAATTTGATATTTTCCTTCAAGAGCTTAACGATTATTTCAACACTCATCATTCAGCTATTCTTGACCCAGACGTATCAAAAGGCGCGTTCATTAAATTATACTACTATATTATCGACGAAACGAAAGCAATGCTAGGAGAGCTGTCGACAGCCAACCTGCATTTGCCTCATGTAGAAATACAACGTTTTGAAAGTATGGATGAATTAATTACGTGGTTAACTAGCCAATTTCATGAATTAATTGCACAAGCTCAAAAAATGAAAAAGCAAACCCGTCACAGTGCTATCGACACTGCCATCGCTCATATTAAACAGCACTTCGACAAAGATTTAACTTTGCAGCAAGTTGCCGAATTAGTTGACATGAATCCAACTTATTTTAGTTTTTTATTTAAAGAGGAAACAGGAGAATCGTATATTAAATACGTGACCAAACACCGTATCGAACGAGCAAAGGAGATGCTTATACAAGGTGAAACGGTTGCCGATGTGAGCGCAAGAGTAGGTTATCATACACCAAGACATTTCTCATCCGTTTTCAAAAAGCATACTGGTATTTCTCCAGGGAAATATAAAGAAAGCGAATAAAAAGTCACACTACCAAGGATAAGAGCATTGAAAAAGTCATAATTGACTTTCAATGCTCTTTTTTGATCATTTGATTTGAACATGCACGTAATTTATGCACAAATTTCATTGGCTTGTTACCACCTACTCAACTAATCGACTCGACTTTGATTTTTGTGATGTTTGTTCAATTCTCAAAGCCAACACCGGCTTCAACACAAAACCAATGATTAACGCTAACAGCCAGAATAAGTGTAATATCAAACTATTTTTCAAAACTAACAACGGAATGATTCCACCAACTGCCTCTCTTAATAAATTGATCGCATAAGAAAAAGGCATATACGGATGAATCGCTTGAAAAAATGGTGGTGCTACTTCAATCGGAAAAGTCCCTCCACCACTTGACAACTGCAATACAAGTAACACGATCGCTAACGCCTTTCCTATATTCCCAAGAATAGAAGCGAGCGTGTAGACGATCGTCATAAAAACAAGGGCAATAAACACTGAAAAAACGATAAGCCATACCGGATGTGCAGCATATATGCCTAGTAATAGCAAATTGCCTACGCTAACGATAATCCCCTGTAAGACAGCCACTAACAAAAAGAGAATCATCCTTCCTGCATAAATATCCCGTAACGAAAATTCGTTCCTACGATCAGCACCTTGTAGATTCGTCGTAATTAAGTTGGATAATAATAGAGCTCCTACCCATAAACTCAATGTCGTGTAAAATGGCACATTTGCTGAACCATAATTCGGAATTGAAAATAACTCCTCTTCTTCTAAAAATACAGGGCTAGCAAAAAACTCAGTTTCTTCATCTAAATCATTACGAAGCATCCTAATAATGTCATTAACATAACCATTCTCATCAATCTCTCGAATCTGATTAGCAACATCTGTTAATAACTGCTCTGTCTCTGGTAGCTGTTCACGACTGAATAAGGCTAACTTCCTCATCGCCTCTTCTACAGCTGGAATTTTCTCCTCTAACGTTTTGGTAAACGATGAATAGTTCTCTTCCACTTTCGGGGCTTCATAACGAATCCAGTTAGCAACTGACGTAACTTGTTGCTCTATATTCGGAAGCTCTTCCAGCCCAAAAGTACTTAACGCTTCAATCCGTTCGACAGCTACAGGGAGGTTGCTCTCAATTTGTTCGGTTAGATCATTCACTGTATCCTCAATCGACGGTAGCTTTTTGAGTAATTGCTCAAGCTTTTCCTCACTTGCTAGTGCCATATCTGAAGCAAGTGCAAATGCATCATGAATAGCATCCATTTGCTGCACAGATAAATCTTGTTCTATTTTTTCAAATGCTTCAAATAACCCTTCTTCATCTATTCGCTCCTGTATATCGGATGTCATGCTTTCAATTTGAATCGAAAGCTCTTGAATGTTTTGAACTTGCCCACTTGTTAGCCATTCTCCCTCTTCAACTTGAGCATTTGCTTCTTCAACTAACTCGTTCAATTGGTGAAGGGTTTCCCCCATTTGTTCATATCGCTCAACCATTTCTAAGAAACGTGGATCACCTGTCGTTTCATATAAAGTAGAATACATGTCCATTGTACGATCAATGGTTTGCTGGTGATAGGTTAATTCCCTCGAAAGAAAATCCAACATGTCGATTACATTCTCATTATTCTCTTCGGCTAACCAACTAGCCATCTCATTAATTGACTGTGCCGTCTGATTAATCAAGCGATTGTGCTGTTCAATCGTTTCAATTAATGGCCCTTCTAACTCTTTCCACGCTTGATAAAAGGATTCAATCGACTCCTCGAAATCAACTGACTTAGGCACGCGTTTTTCTATCTCGTCGATACTTTCTCTTGCTTCCTGTATAGCTAATAATACTTCCTCTACATACGCTTCCACATTCGAAAATGATTGATTCATCTCTGTAAGTTCCTCAACAGCTTTCTCAATTTCGGGAATGACTGCTTCTAAATCAACGATATGATCGGCAAGTTCATTCACACGAGGAAACTGCTCCTCTAAAAATAAAATATGATTTATTCCTTTATGAAATAATGAAAGTGAATCTTCTATTACTAAAATTGCTTCTTGCTCCTCGATTTGATACCAATTCTCATCTATTTCAATGATCCATTCACCTAACTCATTCACTTCTGGAAAGTGCTCCTCAATTTCATAGACAATGTTCTTTAATCGGCGAAAAGTAGGTAGCTCTTCTTCTAATCGAATCCCGAGCTTATCCAGTTCTTGAAACAATACTTTGGACGTCTCTTGAATGAACTGATCATTCATTTCATTGACAATCGTTGAAGCCCCTGTTGTAGTCATTTTGGGAGCAATCGCATTCACTTTTTCATTCACTTGATAATGAACCTTTGCTTGTCTCGGTTCACCTTCAACTATTTTGACTAGATCCTCTGAAAAGGTATCAGAGATGAAAATACTCGCATAATACTCACCATATTCCACCCCTCGCTCAGCCTCTGTCCTTGAAACAAACACCCAACCTAAATTTTCATTTGACTTAAGCGAATCAACTAGTTCCTCTCCAACATTAACATCTTTATTATAAATCGTTGTTCCTTGATCCTGATTAACAACAGCCACTTGAACTCCTTCTGTATTAGCATAAGGATCCCAAGCCGCACCTAGATTAAACCATGCATATAAGGAAGGTAAGATCGCCAACCCAATTAGTAATATTCCGACTAAAGGAACTCGTTGAATATTTTTAATATCTTGTTTAAAAATGTACCATGCATTTCTCATCATTCTCCCCCGAAACATTTTGACTATTATAGTTTTTTGGTCATTTATTAGCAAAAAAACGCCTAGTTTCATAGCGTCTTTTCTTGAATACGTGTGTACAATATCAGCCTCGCAACGAGTGAAGCCCTTGCTCAGCAAGTATGTTCATTTAGCCCTTTTCGTCATCTGGCTATATTTCATCATTTGGTAAGCGGAGCTAGTCCTTCCATAAAGTAAAAATTCATTAATTGAGCGACCTCTTCTTTTGATAATGAACCGTGACGTTCCTTCCAATCGCTTACAAGATTGATGTACATTTTAAACATTAAAAAGGCCGTCACTTTTGGATCACATTTTCGTAGCTGCCCTTGATCAATCGCTTTCTGAATACGTCCTTCAATATATTGACAAATATCATCCTCCATAGCTTGAAGAGCATCTCCAACTGCAGGCGTACCATACTCCCTCATTTCCTGAGAGAGCTTGACCGTTAGTTCATGCTTCTCGCGAAATTCAACAATTCCACTCAATGCAGCATTGAAATTGTCTACAAATGAGTCATCTGGATTAATCGACTTATTTGCAACCTCTCTCATTTCAAGAGCAAGATTCTCAATAATCTCCTTTAATAATTGTTCCTTTGTTGAAAAATACGTATAAATCGTCCCTTTCCCAACCTTGGCTATTTTAGCTACTTGATCCATCGTTGTCGCTTTATAACCAAAAAGAGTAAAAGACTTCGCCGCACCGTCTAAGATTAATTGTTTTTTATCACGCTGCATCTCATTCGTCCTCCGTTTTGACCAAAATACTATTTCAGTCATTTAGTCTATTATGAAGTTATCATACATCTACAATCGATGCAAGTATGCCCTTTACCATATATAAGTAATCATTTCTTTTTATTTACATATTGACACTCCTCTTGTATCAGTGTACTATTCTAATAGTTCACTAATACATATGTTTATATTACTAGTAGGAGGGATTTAAATGAGTGAGATTCTCACATTGAACAACGTCGATAAGACGATAAAAGGTAAAGCCATTATTAACAACTTAAGCTTCTCAGTTCAAGAAGGTGAAGTATTTGGATTGCTCGGTCCAAACGGTGCTGGTAAAACGACAACGATTCGAATGATTGTCGGGTTAATCAAAATGACAAAAGGTGACATTGCTATATGCGGACATAGCATAAAAACGAATTTTGAACAAGCCATTGAGCAAGTCGGAGCTATTGTCGAAAATCCTGAAATGTATAAGCATTTAACTGGCTATGAAAATTTGAAACAGTATGCACGTATGCATAAAGACGTTGATAAAAAGAGAATAGATGAAATGATTGAATTAATAGGATTAAAAGATCGCATCCATGACAAGGTCAAAACCTATTCATTAGGTATGCGTCAAAGACTTGGATTGGCTCAATGCTTACTACATCATCCAAAACTGCTCATCTTAGACGAACCAACAAATGGACTTGATCCAGCAGGCATTCGGGAAATTCGTGACCATTTACAGCATCTAACGAAGGAAAAAGGTATGAGTGTCATTGTTTCAAGCCACTTGCTTTCTGAAATGGAAATGATGTGTGATCGAATTGCGATCATTCAAAACGGAACATTAACCGATATTCAAGATGTTCGTAACTTTGTTAATGATGAAAAAAATGAATATATTTTTGAAACGAGCGCGATTGACAGCATTCAAGTGTGGCTAACGCAAGAGTGGAGTGTCACCTTAACAGAAACGGGCTTCTCAGTTATGACGACAAGAGAACATATTCCAACAATAATCAAAAAGCTTGTTGAGGAAAACATCTCAATTTATGAAGTGAAACAGCTTACGAAAACATTGGAAGATCGTTTTCTAGAAGTCACATCAGCTAACGGAGGTCAATAAAAAATGCTGAAATTAATATGGAATGAATGGATTAAGCTATTTAAAAAAACAGGCACCTATGTCATGATCGGACTACTCATCGTTGGGGTGATCGCCATGGGTGGCATTTTAAAATATGAAGATAGCAACTCGTCCTCATCAGTAAATGATAATTGGCAAGAAGAGCTTGAAACGATGGTCTCATCTGATCAAGAGGCTTTAGATAACATCGGCTCTAATAACGCCAATTTACGAATGTTTTATGAACGTCAAATTGCCTTAAATGAATATCACCTACAAAATGATCTCGCACCACCATCCGAAAAGCATATTTGGACATTTGTTTATGATGCCGTTGCTCTTACTAGTTTAGCTGGACTATTTACAATCATTGTCGCAGCAGGAATTGTCGCTTCTGAATTTTCTTCAGGAACCATCAAATTCCTTTTAATTCGGCCTATTAGTCGAACAAAGCTATTACTTTCAAAATATTTGACGGTCATTCTTTTTAGTTTAGGTTTGTTAGCCATTGTCTTTCTTTTATCAAGCTTGGTCGGTTCGATCTTATTCGGATTCCCAGCTGAACAGAGCTTTCATTTAGCATATCGTGATGGAGAAGTAATAGAACGGAATATTATCCTCCATTTGATTATGCAATATTTACTTTACTCAATCGATATTTTCATGATATCAACGATGGCTTTTATGATTTCTTCAGTATTCCGTAATAGTTCATTAGCCATTGGATTCTCACTATTTTTATTATTTATGGGTTCAACCGTCACATTACTACTTGCATCAAGATTCGAATGGGCGAAATATATCTTATTTTCCAATACCGATTTGAACGTCTACTTTGATGGTGTTCCACCTGTTGATAGTATGACATTAGGCTTTTCAATCGTTATGTTGCTAGTTTATTTCTTGATTTTTCACGTATTAGCATTTACCGTATTTGCTAAACGAGACGTCTCAGCATAGTTTGTTCGAGTAAGACTATGTTAGAACCTATTGATCGTAATCAAAACACCTCCGTAGTCACTTATTAAGCGACTTTTGGAGGTGTTTTTTTGACAATGAAAGAAGCCTATGCATCATTCGCACAGACTTCTCCATGTTACACTTACTTCACTAAATAAGGTAGCTTCTTTTTCAAATAGTTAATACTTATTTCAATACTTTCAAACGGTGTTTTTCGACTAACATCTTGCTCAACAACCCACCACTCAACATTTGCCTCTTCTCCTTTGGCAAGTACAGCTTCAATATCGACACCACCTGTACCTAGCTCAGCAAAGAATCGCTCATCATCTGTTGTCATATCCTTCAAATGGACGAGAGGCGTTCTTCCTTTGTAACGATCAATCCATTTAGTTGGTGTCTCTCCTGCTTTTGTTAACCAGTAGATATCAAGCTCTGTTTGTACATTTTCTTCACTTGTATCATCGAAAATAGCCTCAAGTGCCATTCTTCCATCCTCTAGACGTTCAAGCTCAAAGTCGTGGTTATGATAGCAAAGTGTTATACCTTCCGACTGACATTTCACGCCAGCCTCTTCTAAAAACGGGATAAGCGCTTGATAATGCTCCTCCGTACGTTGGTCCGGCATTAAAAATGGGCAAACGACATATTTACTTCCAAGTGTTTTCTGATCCTCTATCACTTGATCAAGGTTATTTTGCAATTGATCAAGTGGAACATGGCTTGACGCTGCTTTTAACCCTAATTCATCTAATAGCGCTTTCACTTCTTGCGCAGACATACCACCATAGCCAGCAAATTCAACACCATTAAAGCCAAGCTCGGCTACTTTTTTTAATGTTCCGGCAAAATCCTTTTCACATTCTTCACGTAATGTAAACAGTTGTACTGCTACTGGTATCGTTCTCATATATTCTCCTCTTTTCTAACATGAATTTTCTAGCTGATGCCAAAGATCATCTATTTGCTTCATCTTAACGAATATTTATTTTTTTGTACATATAGAATCTCCTTGAAACCTATACTATTTTGCTCTTTTCTAAATAGTGTTTATTCAAAAAGCGAGGGCTTTCCCACTAATGAAGAGCACTGAAATAATTAAAGATCATTCTTTTTCAATACCTTTTAATTTGCTACCTTCATACTACTTGAAGGGTGGTCATTCTCTAGTTTCTTCCGTTCCATCCCAATCCATACTAAACCAAACATAATAATAAATGCACCAATAATTTGGGTTAATTTAATTGCTTCACCAAAGAACATAGCTCCAGTAATAGCAGCGGCAGCAGGAACAACATAACGAAAGAAATTCGATTTTGTTGCACCTACACGCTTCATCGATATATTCCAAACAACAAAAGCAGCAATTGTACATAAAATGACATTATAAAAAATGGCACTATAAATTGGTAGCGTTAAGCCTGACCAATCGACGTCACTCCATCCTCCAATCGTAAATGGAATTAACAGTACGGAACCAAACAACACATACCATGTCGTTACCCGCATCGCTGAATATTTCTGCATAAGTGGCATACAAGCTAAATTAAATAAAGCACCCAATAAACTAACAAGCAATGCAAGTACATTTCCTAGCATATATTGCGACGATAAGTCAAAACCCTCTCCTCCACCTAAAATGATAAGTGAAACCCCAACAAAAGCAATTGCCCCACCGACAACCATTCGTTTCGTTAAAATCTCCTTAGTAAAAAGTGGTGCAAACAATGCCACAAAAATCGGCCATGGTGCGACATTTAAAAGTGAAGCGTTCGCAAGTGTCGTGAATTTAATTGAATACATAACGAGAATTTCCAATATTGTCACGCCGACAAACCCAATAATCGCAAGCTTTACTAAGTCACGACGGTCTACCTTAATACTACCTTCCAGCTTGTAGAGAAGTAAGAATAAGAGTGGAACCGCAAGTCCAAATCGTAAAAAAACGAAGATCTCAGCCGAGAACACGTCCATCGCCCAGCGTGAAATACCAAAATTAGCCCCCCAGATAATCGAAACTAAAATTAACCCGATATAAAATAATGAATTTGATTTCATGGTGTACAGCTCCATTTCCTTTTTTCAAACACATACGCATAAATAACCTATTTGATCATACATGTATATGTTTCCGTCTGAACATCCATGATATAATGAAAACCTCAACTATTTTGCTATTATTAAAAGGCAGGGGAACAACGGTGCTAACCATTGGATTATGCGATTTTTCATATCATACAAAACAATTTTATTCATTTCATGACGCTGTTCTTAGTGATTATTTATTTCGACTTCAAACAGAGGGTAGCTGTGAAGTGAAGGTTAACCAACAATCACTAACGGTCGAAAAAGGAGACCTACTCCTTATTAAGCCCGGTGATCATTATGAACTTCGTATCGAAGAGGGACAAAATAGTGGAGATTATTATTTATTTTGTCATGGGAAATGGATCGACCAATGGTGGAATCGCTCAGAAAAGCCGACGATCACAAGGATTGAATTAGATGATAAGCTTCTAAGCTTATGGCGCCATATTATCATCGAAGACAGACGACCCCACTTAGAACAAAACCGTGAGCTGACGGATTATTTATTACAAGCACTTTGTGTTTGTTTAGAACGTGCAGTGAACGAAACATCTGCTACATATAGCCGACCTTATGCCGTTACGAAAATGATGCGTTTCATTGAAGAGCATGCATTATCAACGTTTAAAATTGAAGAAGCGGCCAACCACGCCGGCCTAAGTGTGTCACGAGCTGTCCATCTTTTCAAAAGTAGCGTCGGCAAAACGATGATTGAATACGCACAGGATATTCGTCTTTCCGCTGCAGTTGATCAAATGAAATATACACATATGACACTTGATCAAATTGCTGAGAACTGTGGTTTCAGTGGTTATCCTTACTTTCATAAAGTGTTTAAAAAGAAGTTCGGGGTAGCTCCAGGATCTTACCGAAAAAATGAGTAAAAACATTATCAAGTCATGTTGTAACGGAGTATACATCACGTAAATCAACTTCCAGTTCCATATTAACACAACCAAAATTCTATACATTCTTCTTAAATTCAAATGAAAGGAATGGAGCATATGCTATTTTCAAAAACAGCATTCGAAGGAACACACATATTAATAACGGGAGCAACAGGAGGAATTGGAGCTCAAACGGCAAAGCAAGCCGCAGAATGTGGTGCGTCCATTTCCATTACCGGTAGAAATGAAGAAAAGCTCGCTTCACTAGTAGAAGAATTAACCAAGCGTATGAATTCAGCAAAACTTACGGCCTTCCCTGCAGATATTAGTCAAGAAGACGATCGCCTACAGTTAATTGAACATTGTGAAAGGAAATTAGGTGCCATTACGGGATTAGTGAATGGAGCAGCCATTGCTGAGCCCATGACACTTGACGAGCTCCAGGAGGAGAAACTTACGCAAATCATGAATGTCAATCACACCGCAACAGTTATGCTCACTCAACACGTGTATCAAAAAATGAAGCAAGAACAACGAGGCTCCATCGTAAACGTTGCCTCTCTATCAGGACTTAGAGGGACCTACGGTGGAACAGCGTATGCATCAAGCAAATTTGCTCTTATTGGCTTCACACAATCTCTAGCACTTGAAGCCATCCAATCAAACATTAACGTTAACGCCATTTGTCCTGGCTTTGTCGACACTGATATGGCACATAAAATCATCGAAAGAAAAGCGAAAGAAGCTCGCATTTCCTACGATGCACAGTTAAAAAAGATTGAAGCAGGGTTCCCATCAGGTAAAATCACATCACCTGATGAGGTTGCTACTACAATCTTATTCTTGCTTTCAGGAGCCGTTCGAAATATCGTAGGAGAATCGATCAAAATTTCTGGTGGAGTCGTTGTATAGCTTCAAATCTACTACTTAGGGCTGGGGCAAAAAAATTAATAAATGAGAACTTGATACAAATAAACCACTCCTTAGAATACTTCACTAGATTCGTGCATGTTATAATTCTGAGCTAAACACTTTCGTTATGTCCCAGCCTCACCCATCTACCTATTGTTATATCGATATAAATTACAATCGTTCAATGAGAGTTCATTTCCACCGAACCTTCTCATAACACTCCTTCGAATGATGTTTTTTGAAATTAATAAAGAATAGAGCCCTCAATTTCCGAGGAAATAAGTTATTTTAATGTAACCCTTAACAGTGAATTTAATTAAAATCATTTTAAAATTAACTAATTCCCCCCTGTTTACATACTACAAATTTCCATAGTCATTTTTTCTCAACCTCTTTCATTTTATACACGTTAAAACAACCTATATGAGTATATGAAAGTCTCATTCATTCCCTATGTTAGATTGCTTTTCTAATTCGATCAGCGAATACATACAGCACAGCTCCTAGTACGAACACTACATATACTGGAATTGACACGACTGGGCCAAAATTAGGAACAAAGATAAAAGCTAGGACAAAAATACCGAATGAAAGAACACCACCTAACCAAGTCATCATAAATTCTTTAACTTTGTTAATCTTTTTAAAGCATGCCCAGCGAATATATTGTACAATTCCGAATAATAATACAAATGCAATTGGAATAGAGATCATTGTTTTCACTAGTACAGTGCCGATGTAATAGTCTTTCGTAAGTCCGTCTATATTTAAAAAGAAATGCCCGATCAGCTGATAGATTCCAGAAAATAGTATGCTCGCTGATAAAAAGTAAAAAAGTGCCATCACCCCAAAAAGGATTCGTTCTCTTGTGACCATTTTTGGCAGTTCACCAATAATTTCATTCGCATATTCCTTTGGATTATGACCAAAAACGTCTTCTGCCGTCCTGCCTTCATTTTGTGCCTCAAGAAGATGATCCAATAATTCAGTTAATATGACTTCCGTTTCTTCCTCTGATTTATTATACGATAAACGTATATAGATCAGCATATCTTCATAATAGTTACGATTTTCTTCCGTTAATTCCTTGCGTTTCTCATTATTTTGCTTCACTAAATCTTTTGCATTCATTATGAGTCCTCCTTATTCATTAGAAGATCAACTGGTTTCTTAATTGCTTCCCAGTTCACTCGAAAATCCTTCAATGCCTCTTGCCCCTCTGTTGTTAAAAAGTAATACTTACGATTTGGTCCACTCGGAGATTTTCTCATTTCTCCAGTAATGAGCTTTTCCTTCTGCAGACGTAGAAGAATAGGGTAAATAGAGCCCTCACTCACTTCAAGTCCGTAATCCTGTAGTTTCATTGATAATTCATAACCGTACACCTTTTGTTGTGAAATAACGGCTAAAATACATCCCTCCAATATCCCTTTTAACAATTGGCTACGAATGGACGACACCTTTCCTCACCTACCTTGTTATACAATATAGACGCTTAAAAGAATAATTGGCTT
This sequence comes from Halalkalibacter sp. AB-rgal2, assembly GCF_041821005.1. Taxonomy (NCBI): domain Bacteria; kingdom Bacillati; phylum Bacillota; class Bacilli; order Caryophanales; family Bacillaceae; genus Halalkalibacter; species Halalkalibacter sp. AB-rgal2. The sequence goes on along the minus strand of NZ_JBGUAV010000019.1, from coordinate 19,725 downwards.
CATTTGAAACCAATCGACTCTCTTGTTATACAAAGTAGCATATCAAAAATCCAACTATATTGCAATACAACATAGCTATTTTTTTGCTGTTTCAGTTTGTCGAAAATCATCCATAGCATAGACACTCTTCACCTGTTCAAAAAGCTCATTTTCTAGTTCACGTCATCATATTTTTTAGTGTCTACTAAAACACTTTGATTTTGAACTTTCAATCGTTCATTTTCTCCCTTTCTATACTCTAAAACTAAATAGCCTACTGTCTGTTTATTATATGAAACAGCACTCCATAAAAATACTTGGACACCTAACTTCACAACATCTAAAAAGTAAGCCATTGATGTTCTCATACTAGCACTTGGTGTTCCTTATAATGATAGGTTCCTTCATTTTCTTCATAAAGAGCCACTATATACTGAACATCGTGATCGGACTTTTACCAGTAAACCATTGCAGAGTTCACTTCATCAACTAATTTAAGTGAAACATCCATGCTTGTTTTGTCATAATAATATCTCTCCAATGCATCTTCATTACTTTCATAGTAATTACAGCCTACTAATACAGAACATAGGAACAATAAAATGATAGCTTCTTTCATCTTAACTAGCTTCCATTTTGTTACTGAGACCAATGAAAAAGTGTAATTTTCATTTTTAGTGGTCTTTCTGTGCCCATGCGGCTCTTCCGAGCTATATCTCTTTATCAGAAAAAATTAAGTTTAAATTTAACTTCTATACAGGCGTACAATCAACGATGTAGCAAATGTTTATTTATTTTCTATCAATTACATGTTTCGTTTATTCCTCTTTTCTTCTATTTCTGCCCTCCTCAAAGATTAGAAGTAAGCCAATCATACGCACTTCTTCCACTCACTTCATGTCCCCCATCAAATAAGTCAAACATAAACTGCTCTTTTAAATCAAGCCGATCATATATTTCTTTAAGTTCTTCAATTGCCTTCTTTGTCGTTTCAACAGGAAAGATCGGGTCTCTCAATCCGCTTTCCACAAATAAAGCCCGAGGGCAAATTAAGCTTATATAATCTGGCAATTCCCCATACCTAAGTATTCCTGGCACATAATTATCAATACAATGATTTGTATGTAAGATACTCCCTTTAAACGTATTTGTAAACCCTGTTAATACGGTTGCTTTCACTCTTCGATCAAGAGCGGATGCATAAGCTGCCACAAGAGCTCCACCAGAAAACCCCATCAATCCAATCCTGTCACAATCCACATCTGAAAATTCTTTTAGTTGATCCAGTAGATGCCTCGTTTCTGCTACTCGAAGTCCAGCAAGCGTTTTCCCACTCATTAACAGCAACGTTGCCAATGAATAACAGGAATTTGCCATATTATTTGCTAGATCCTTAGAATGACGGCGTTCACCAAAGCCAATGACTTCAGGAGCAAAAACCTTCATCCCTCTTTTCACTAATTCGACAGCAAAATGCTGATGAATACCAGGTTCACCAGTATTCTCAGTTCCATCCTCACGTAACCCGACGATTTCTTTACTGCCATATCCATGACCGTGCAAAGCAATGACCGTTTCAAACGCTTTATTATTAGATTTTGGTGTTAGGACGTATGTTGGAATCATCAACCCCCTCAATGACGGTATAAGATATCGCTCACGTTTATATGAAGCAAATTCCTTTACTTCTATTCTACTTTGCTTTTTATCCGTTTGTGGAAATGAAAATGTTCCAAGAAGCTGTTGAAGCTTTTTCCTTAATTCCATTTGATCTCGTTTCATCACGTTTACTTCTTGTTGATAGTATAAATCCATAAAATTGTCTAATCGAATCGACATATCCTCACCTGCTTCTATAGCCTTTATCCCTTCTAGAAGGGATAACATACCTTTCTTTAAGTTAAAGGTTGCACAAATTTTTTAAAAACGACATCATTACGTACCTTCTCTGCCTATAGGCATATGATAACTGTGATTACCCTCTGAAAGGAATGAAGAACATGTACTATGACTCTAGTCGGTACCCTTATCCCTATTTCACACCTGTTCATCAAATGGATTCATCATTACATCGCAATGTCAATAATGATGAAACAAACATTCTATTAGCTAGTATACAGCAAGAAGCTTCAATGATGAATTTATATAAACAGTTAGCTGATGCCACTATCCACTCTGAAGAAAGACGTTCATTGTTAGAAGTAGTAGAAAATAAACAATATCACGTCAATCAATTAACGAACCACTATATGAGCCATACTGGAAAGAAGCCTGAGTATACAGTGGAGAATGTATCCTTTGAACGATACGAAGAAGGCTTGTTAACTGCATACAATAAAGAGAAAGCAAACGGTGAGCAATATGAAAGAAACGCATCCACCCTAACAAATAATAATCTAAAACAAACCTTGTTATCTATCTCTAAGAGAAATGAAGAAGTAGCGACTTATTTTCGAAATATCGAGCCGTCTACCTATGTACGCAGAACGGATTATGGATCTGAACCTTTCGTCATTGATATTGAAAAAGCAACAAAGCGAAACAACTATTTCCGCACGGCTCTTTGGACAGGTGAGTACTTGCAGCTTACGTTAATGAGCATTCAACCAGGTGACGATATCGGTCTTGAAATTCATCACGATCATGATCAATTTCTTAGAATTGAAGATGGCCGAGGACGAGTACAAATGGGTAGAAGACGTCAACAGCTAGACTTTGAACGCAATGTGAAAGATGACGATGCGATTTTTATCCCTGCTGGTACATGGCATAACGTAACAAACACTGGAAGAAAGCCTCTTAAACTCTATTCAATATATGCCCCACCAGAACACCCTCGAGGAACCGTACACGAGACGAAAGCAGTAGCTCTAGAAGCAGAAGCAAACCATTCTTAAACGGTCAAATGAGCGAACTTAAAAGGTTAAAAAAGAGGAGTCGCTCACATATGCTACACTCCTCTTTTTTTATCACGATTGAATTGCTAATTTTAAACATTCATCATACAGAATTGGAGCGATAGTCTTCATTTAACATATACGTTTTGTAAAATGTCTGCTGAAAGTGAATCCTTTTCTTTCTAATTTCTTGTGCCATTTTTGTAACTGCTTTTACTTCTATGTGACTACTTTCAGATTCACGTGCCATTTCATTCGATTTAACTAGTAAAGCGTAGTAAATATGCTCCATTCCCATACCATCTAATTGTACTTGATTGCCATTTTTCATGACCTTTATGTAATCTGTAAGAATGATTCTAGCAGCTGTCATTGGGACACTTCCCATATAGACCCTAAGTGCATCTTGAATAAGAGCGATTTCAGATTGATTATATGATTGCAGTGGCAATGCTTTCATTTTAAACTCCTTCCTATACAAACAGCTTCTAATTTCAAAATTTTAATCGAACTACTTGTTTAAATGAACACAAAAAGGGCAACCTACCATTTACATCAGATTCAAAAAGGGAATGATTATTTTTAGAGGAGAGTAAAAATGTGAAAGTTAGTTAATTTCGGTGTTATTCTCAATCGTTACATCATAGAGATCAGGGAATAAGCGTCTTTCGCTTACTTCGTAAAATTCAGCAAATTTCACCATCGTTTCGCGCCCAGGATTTCTTTCACCATTCTCAATTTTCCGGACATAAATGGTTGAAATTCCTAAAGCCTTGCCAACCTCATCTCTTGTTAATTGTCGCTTTCTTCTTTCATTTATTAAATCTATCCGTTTCATTCACTTCACCCCTTTTACACTTTTTGAAACTACTTTAACTATACATGATACAAAAAGTATCATCAATAGAAAACTTGATACTTTTTGAAGATTTTATGTTTATAGATACAATTTGTATCTATAATGAGGGAAGTTAACCATGTATGACTTGGAGGAATTGGTCATGTTATCGAAAAAGTTAAAAATGTTACGTGGAACGATGCGACAAGAGGATGTCGCTAAGGAAATTGGTGTTTCAAGAGCTACATATGGTCATTATGAAATAGGACGGACAGAGCCTGATAATGAAACATTGAAAAAGCTAGCTGACTATTATCATGTAAGTACTGACTATCTTTTAGGTCGTACCGATGACGAAAAACCCATTCATGTAGCTTTCTCTCATGGGTCGGATCCTCTTACAAAGGAAGAAGAGGAATTTCTAGAAAGACAGCTTGAAGAGTTTCGAAGCTGGCGGAAGAAATTCGCTCAAGAAAACAGAGAAAAGAATCAATAGGTTTATATTTATCTCGAACAGATTAGGAGGTGATACATGTGCCGGGTACGACGTTTCGAGAAGATCGAATTATGAAATTATACGAAATTCATAATATACGAACAGCTTCTGATCTAACAATATCTAACTTAAGCGCCTCTTTAAACTTTAACGTCACCTATTACAACTATCGCAGCAGGTGCATTTATGATGATCAATGTGCCTTTATTTATCTGAACCGAAACCAACCCATTGAATGGATTAGGTATGATTTTTTTCACGAGATGGCCCATTTCTTTGAGCATAGCAATGACCAGCGCTTCACCCATCCTCATTTTGTTCAATATCAAGAAAGACAAGCTCACACATTTGCCCTCTATGCCTCCATGCCCCGCTTTATTCTAAATCAATATCTTCCCTCTGTTGAATCGATTTCAGAGCTAGCCGAAATATTTCAGCTTCCTGAATCATTTGTTAGAAAACGTATGAAGTGGGTCCAATCATATGGAGCGATAAAACATCATTATTAATTCTATAGCCCTTATTTACTATTCTTTCAACAATTCTCCATCAAACAAAAAAAGCACCCCACAACGGAATGCTTTTCACTCAACTTATTCTTCTAGCGCATCTGGGAACGCAATCGTATCAAAAACCTCACCTGATTGCTCATCTTCTAATTGCACCGTTACTTCGTATTGTTCAGGGTCCACACCATCGAATAATTGATAGTACAACCCTCCAATAGCTAGACCTAAAATCGCGAAGCCATCAAAGCTATTTTCAAACATTTCCTGATCAACGACTACCGTAAATTCAGAAAAAGAACTGTTTGCTGAAACATCGGCGATCGAAACAAAGTCTTCACTCGTCTTCATCTCTTCGATGCTCTCTTGTAAAGATGCTTCAATCTCCTCCATCAGCTCATCATGAGTCGATTTTGACATAATGTACGTTAATGAACCATCTTCATTTTCTTCAATCTCTTCGATCCCATCAGCCTTCGCTTCTTCAATCGCACTCTCTAAATCTTCGCTTTCTAGAAACGTTGCTGGGATGGTGACCTCTACGTTCGCTTCTTGGCCACATGCCGCAATAATACTAACTAGCATAGCCATCATAAACAAGCTTACATATTTCTTCATTTTCTCTCCCCCTTTTTTTGGAACAGAAAATGATTATACTATGATTTGTCGTTAGAAACAATAGTATATTTTTATTCCAATTACCTACTTAAGGTAATACACTTGGTGTTAATGTATATGCATTAGCTCCTCCAGGAGACACCGCGTTGAAAATGGTGTACTTTCTTTCAGGAAACTTCACAGCATAATTAGCCTGATCGATTCCTTGTATGATAACCACGCTTGGCACTGGAACACTATATGCTGCCACATTAGACGTTAGAGTATGACTTTCTCTAATAATTTGACCATCGACTATAATTTGAATTTGGTCTTCACTATCTCCTGTAAAATCCCAAATAAGCATACGTGCCGTACCTCCATCAAAATCTCCAATCGCAAAGTCTTGTTCATTGAGTGCCAGCTCGCTCGTATCCTCGAGCACAAAACCAGACTCAATAATGGAGGACGTACGATTCATTACCTCATCAGCAGCTCTCTCCTGTGAAACAGAAGAAGAAGAGAAGAACATTCCAAAAATCATTAAAGTCAACGTCACAAGTCCTAAATTTCTTCTCATTAATTTCGCTGATGGTGTCAGCTCTGTTTCTCTCGATGATGCTGTCAGCTCTGTTTTTTTCGTTGATGGCATCAATTTTGTTTCTTTCGGTGCTTTCTTTCTTTTACCCAATTTTTGTAGTGGTGGTAGATTCTTGTTTCTAGTATCTTGATTAGGAAACTGATCTTGCGTGGATTGTTTAGTGTTATTGGGATTGTGCATATATGGTCGTTTATTCATTTATACATACCTCCTGTTGACGAAGGGTGAGGAGGCCGGATGGCGCGCAAACCACCAGGACATCACAATTCTCACAACGACAAAGCTAACAATTGCCAGCGTTATCGCTACCCCTTTTGATGGGAAATTGTGTTCAGCCCAATGATGTAAAAATGTAGCTCCTAATCCCGTAGCCATTAACATAAATAAACACATTTGTAGCACCGGCCATAAAATCGGTAACTTATAGTAAATCCACTGTAGCGTTTCAATCCGAATCGAGAGATAAAGAAAAAAGCTACAAAATCCGATCATAAACAAATAGTACGCTCCATGAGGTGTTCCATATTGCAATGTCGCTCGTATATCATCTATTGCCATAAATGGACCCAATACTAAACAAATAACCGCAAAGAAAAAAAGTGGATAAAATCCTACTCTACCTACAATTCTCATCATGCGATCTCCTCCCTTTTTGCTACATCCTCAGCCGTTATTGTAATAAGATCATCCATCGTAGCATCATGAAAATCATTTAGTCTAACGGCATGCTTACGAATAGATGCCTCAATTAAGTTACGAACGAATCGTCCATTTCCACTTTGGACGCTTGCAGCTTCAATCTCACATTGCTCTAATAAAACAACCTTAGCTGCTTCTTCTATTTGATATCCTTTGTGAGTTAGCATCACCTTACTAATTTGTAGCATCTCCTCACTCGTATAGTTTGGAAAAGGGATATGATGTGGAAAACGAGAGCGCAGACCTGAATTGGCACTCCAGAAATCATTCATTTCTTTCTCATAACCTGCGACTATGACAACGAGGTCTTCTTTTAAATCCTCCATCGCTTTCACAATCGTATCAATCGCTTCCTGTCCAAATTGATCTCCTGCAAGACTATACGCTTCATCGATGAACAAGACGCCTCCCCTTGCCTTATCAATGATCTCCTTTGTTTTTAAAGCTGTTTGACCGACATAACCTGCAACAAGTCCACTTCGGTCTGTTTCAACAATTCGATCTGTATGAATCACACCTAATTCATGCAAACGTTTCGCAACAACCCGAGCAATCGTCGTTTTTCCTGTTCCGGGGTTTCCAGTGAAAGACATGTGTAGACTCTGTCCACTAATTTCAGGTAAGCCCATCGCTTTCCGTCTTTCATTCATTGAAACTTGAGCGAAGAGGTTATTCATAAACTCCTTCACACTATTTAGACCAATAATGTCATTTAACTGTTCCTGTGCTTGGTCAACTTTCTCTGTGTCATGATGAACGTCAAAATCCTCCGCTAGCAATTCAATAAGCATTTCATTATCATCCACATCAGATTCCGCAACTCGAACTGATTGCTTTCGAATCGCTGCCTCTAGGACATTTCGTACCATACGTCCATTCCCTGTAGCTTCACGATTAGCTGCTTGTTTATTTCTAAATAGTTCCTCAAGTGTATGATCTAATTCTTGTGACAATAAGAACCCTCTTTGCTTCGTAGTTAAGTGGAGCATTTGTACAAGCTCATGCGCCGTGTAATCTGGAAAATGAACATGAAGAGGAAAGCGCGAGAACAATCCTGCGTTCGTTTCAAGCAACTTCTCCATATCTTCTTCATATCCAGCTAAAATGACAATGACATTATCCTTATGAATTTCCATTAATCGAACTAATTCATTAATCGCTTCTTTGCCAAAGCCGCCTTGACCATCGACTAATGCATAAGCCTCATCAATGAATAAAATCCCGCCTAAAGCAGACTCTACAACTTGCTTCGTCTTATCTGCCGTTTGTCCAGCATAGCCTGAGACAAGCTCACTCCTTCCTACCTCCACAAGATGACCTTTTTTTAATACGCCTAGCTCCTTCATCATTTTAGCTAAAGTACGAGCAATCGTCGTCTTCCCTGTTCCAGGGTTACCTGAGAACACCATATTTAATACTTGCTCTGTTCGAATAGATAAGCCCGCTTCCTTTCTCCTTTTATTCGCTAATAACTGCTTTTCTAACGTACGTATAATATCTTTCACAGACTCTAAGCCTATATAAGATGCAAGCTCTTCCTCTAAATCAAACGTATCAGTATGGATAAGACCGAAATCTTCTGCTGTTAATAATTGATAATTGCTATCCTCTTGCTCATTTACACGTACCGCTTGTTTTCTAATGGCTTCTTCCAAGACATTTCGTACTAGACGACCATTTCCACTATCATTTCGTCCCGGAATTTGTTTACGTTCAAATAAGTCAATGAACAATTTCTTCTCTTCAACTTGAAGCTGGTACTCTCTCTGCTGAGTCATTAATTGAAGCATTGTATAAAGTTCATCTGGCGAATAATCAGCAAACTCCACTTGGAATGGAAAACGTGATCGCAAGCCTGGGTTCGTCTTTAGAAAGCCTTCCATCTCTTGTGTATATCCTGCTAATATAACGACTAAATCTTCACGGTAATCCTCCATACCTTTTACTAAAGTATCGATCGCTTCCTGACCATACGTATCATGTTTGCTTCTAGATAGTGCATAAGCTTCGTCGATAAACAGAACCCCGCCTAAAGCTTCTTGTATTTTCGACATGGTCTTTGGTCCCGTTTGACCAACGTATTCTCCAACGAGGTCTTGCCGAGCCACTTCTACTAGCTGTCCTTTTGAAAGAATGCCTAATCCTTTTAAAATATATGAGATTAACCTGGCCACAGTTGTCTTACCTGTTCCAGGGTTTCCAGAAAAGATCATATGTAAAGTAAGTGTAGTAGTAGACAAACCTTGTTCTTTCCTTTTCAATTGCAGTTCAACGGTTTTCGTTAATTCATGCACAAACGCTTTAACCTCCGTTAACCCAATTAAGCTATTAAGCTCCTCAAACGCTTGATCAATCGATTGACCTATTTCATACGAAAGAGAGAAAAGAGATTGATGATGCCCAGCTAAATATAGTTGATCACTATCCACGATGAGCTGTTCCATCTCTCCTAATTCACCACGAGCTCGAACCGCGACAAGGCTCTCAATAAGTTGAATCGAAATCCATTTCTTTAATAGTCTTCCGTTCATTTCCGCTTCTAACGATCTTTGCGCTAAAAGGTCAACTACTGTTGAATCCCATGTGATTTGTTTATTCATTAATTGAATAACCTGTGCTCGAGCTCCCTCTAGCATATTAGCAGCCATTTTCTTTAAATGCTCAAGCTCCAAAGCAATCGTATCAAGCTCCTCTGAAATGTGATAACGAATCCGTTCAGGTATTTCAGCTTTTTTCTCAGTAATAAAGATCAAAATATGGTCAGCTGAATCGATCACAACTCCTGCTTCTGTACGGAAGTAACCGTTTTTCACTAGATTTTCTAAATTTGTTACGATCTGATCATTAGCTCGCTCAATGCCTCTTAGGATAATAGGTGTTCCCCCATATGAAAAAGCACTGGAGAAATCGCGAACAAAATTAGAATGAACATCTTTGTCCGTATAAATACTAACATCTAACGTGATGACTTGTTTATATCGAACGAGCTTATGCTGATGAAGAGTTTGAACAACTTCTGTTATCCCTAACTCCTTCCCACTCCCTTTTGGGCCTGTAACAGAAAGAGACGGTACTTTCCCTTCGAGCCCACCACCTAATAAATATTGTTTCTTAAAAAACAAAACAAGATTAGCTATGTATTCATCCTGACCATAGACTCTAGAACGAACGGACTCCTCTACCCGATTAAAGACTTCATCCAGTTCCCCCTTATGGCTTTTTGTATGAGAAGGTTTATTCTTTTGCTTAGCATCCGTTGAATGCAAAGACGAATTCTCAATTGGTGTCATTTGTCTTTGGGCTACTTCTTGTCCCCCAATAGACTGAGACGAATAGCGAATACTTTGATTTTCTACTTGATGACTATTTTCCTCCCTCTGTTTAAAATCTAATAGCTGTAATTCTGGAATAATAATTCGAGACCATTTCTTCCACATCTTCCAAACCTCCTCAATCTTTCATTTATTTTTACATTAGGATACACTCGTGAAATTCCATTTTTGAACAACAATGACAATGCTTTTATTTTATCATAAAACTAGTTAATTAGTATGAGGAATACTAGAGAGAGAGGATATAAACATTTCTCTTATTAAACTTATTCCTATCTGTCTCTTCTTCCTACTCTTTACAAGTTTTTTGGTCAGTGTTACTTTATATAGAAAGATGGAAAAGACATAGAGGGGATTTTTATGAATGTAAAAACGGCTAACGATTTACTAGAACTTGTCAATTCACTCATTGAAGGTAAAATGTATTTTTTATCAAGGATGACAGACGAGACATTCTCTATTTTAAAAATTTTAGACAAAGGGATGGGTAGCCAAATTGAAGACGGATTCACCATTAACATAAGTGAATCTTATTGCCAGCAAATCTTTTTAGGGAACCAGGAACCACTGCTTATTAATGATGCCCACCGACACCCATTCACTTGTCAACTCCCACTAACATCTGAACTGAACATTCAATCCTATGTCGGTGTTCCGATCTTCTATCGTAATGGAGAAATGTATGGAACATTATGTGCGTTAGATAATCAACAAGACCACTTTTCAGATGCTGATTTAAAATTACTAGAAAAGTGCTCTAATCTATTTTCTTATGTGATTGAATTAGAAAAGAAAAGCACCTTTGATACACTAACAAACCTCTATAATCGAAATTATTTATATGACCATTTCGATTCAACATTTAAAGCTGGGACATTACTATCATTGGATTTAGATGGGTTTAAAGAAGTCAATGACAGCTATGGTCATGACGTAGGCGACCTCGTATTAGCAGAAGTTGGTAGCCGTATTAAACAACAGCTTACTTCAGACGATATGGGCTTTCGATTAGGTGGAGACGAGTTTGCCATCATACTTGCTAACTTCCTTGATGAAGACACCATTCTAAATCGAACGAATGAACTTTTAGCATTATTAGCAAATTGGCGTGACTTTAAGTACGAAAACAACATTACTGTCAGTATCGGTATTGTCCGATTTCCAGAGGACGGTAATGACTTACAAACACTTCTCAAGAAAGCAGATGAGGCGATGTATGTGGCGAAGAAAAACGGTAAGAATCGATATTATGTATATGAGTAATATACTTAAACAGTGATTCGAATGTCGGGTTCGAATCACTGTTGTTTTTTGATGGTTATTTCAAATAAAAGCAAACTTACGGCGAAAGAAATGCCCTCAAAACGAGGAGAAACAAGTGCTCATGTTTGTACTATTAATCACTCTACCTTGATGTCACCTTCTTTTGCAAAATGTCGAACATCTAACTTATCTTCTTTCCATTTAATAAGTTCAATAACTGATGAGAGAAACGTAAGCGCTAATCCTTGTCCCCAGCCCTGGGCCCACTTTCGATCTATATCAAGATATCCTTGTATGTCATTCATGACAGCTGTGCCACCCGAAACATTTAATACTCTTCCGTTATCAGTAATATTATCTAAAATACTAGAAAATGCCTTCTGAACATACTTTCCATGAAGAGGATTATGTTGCATAATCATAGCAGCAGCAATACCCGATGTTGCCGAAACCTCACCATATGCCTCTGGGAAATCTAGAACGGTCCCCCAAAGTCCATCTTCCCTTTGCAACTTTTTGATTGCGGCAAGCTGGTCACGCAATGAGCAGACAATGTGCATAAATGGCGGATACAAATAAGCTTCTGGCAACACTCTCCCCACTCTTGACATAGTGTAAGCAGCCCAAGCGTTTGCACGAGCCCAAAAGATCCCCGACATATGATTCTGTTTAATATGGTTATAGCCGTGGTACCAAAGTGCCGACTTTTCATCCTGTAAATATTCAATATGCCATTTAAACTGGTGTAGCGCATCATCAATTAAAGCTTTTTTCTCTAACATCACACCGGTGCGAAGCTGGAAGTAAGCAGCCATAAACAGCGTATCAGCCCAGCACTGTTCACCAAAATCATTATTTGTTGACACAGTATGCTGTAGGACACGATCACCAAACCGTAGCGCTTTATGTTCCAAATAGTCGAGCTTACTTAAGATAATATCGAGATATTTCTGATCCTTTGTTTCTTTATAAAGGGCAAGCAGTATATGCCCCATTGCACACGTATTAACAGTCCAAGCTGGAAGTCCGACTTTCAAATACTCATCAACCCACTCTTTCGCCCGCTCCAAATATGCCCTTTCTCCTGTCACTTCGTAAGCTCGGCTCACTCCGTAAAAAGCAACTCCCCCCGGCCATTCCCACGTCAAATCCATATCGAACGTGTAATTAACGATACGATCTACAATTTGTTTCAACTCATCAACAGTATGTTCTATCATTAGATTCATATTTCCTCCTTTTTAGAGCTCCTAACTTCGAAAGTAGGAGCTCTAACCGTTTTTCTAATTTATTCAGAATAATTGTAATTACCTGCATCAATTGCTGCCTGTTTTTCGTCAAGTATCTCTTGGTAGCCAGCATTGAGATATTGTCGCTTAGCTGCTTCGTACTCCTCATCAAATTTGTCTTCTGATCCAAGGACAACTTTCAAATAAAGCTCCTGAAATAATGCATTCAAGTCTGATTGATATTCGTTTTGACTTTCAATGACAACTGTGAACAAGGCGTCTGGTGTAGAATATTCTTTTGTCTCATCTTGGTATTTGAATAAATCGTCTACAATTTCCTCATGACCTGGAGGAGACCAGAAATTCTTCATCGCTTTACGCGTTAACTCATCTGTTCCAAAATAAGGTGCCTCGGTTACCAATGCCCAATAATCCTTATTATTGTTCATCGCAAGTGCTGATTCACCATTAAAGTCATTATTCACTACAGGAAATCCTTCATCATCAAGAATATAGTTCTCACCTTCAACACCATTTTGTAAGAAGAATAAGTTATCTGGTTGACTCATCCATTCTAAATACAGCCAAACAGCAATTCGTTCCTCATCTGTGGCAGCTTCATTAATGCCCATAATTAACCCAAAAGGCCAATCGGCACGACCTTGAGGCACACGACCTTCTGGTGCATGTGGAGGAATAACAGCAAACTCAGCTTCTGGGTTGTTTTGTAGTGTCGCTTCAAAAAGATCCGTATTGCTAGAAATGTATTCCCCATACGTTCCAGTCCTACCTGCGACAAACTCTGTTTTAATTTGGTTACCATCCATGCGTAAATAAAACTCTTGGTCAATTAGACCATTATGATATTGATAACTTAAGTTACGAAGCCAACGTTCAGTGTCTTCGGTCGTAAAGTCTGCAACCATAAGGTCTGAATAAAGCGCTCGATATTCTGGATCAATTGGCCAATCACGGAAAGCATAGTTATAATTGTAAATGTTCGCTGTCAAACCACCGCCTAATGTACCCAGGCCAGCTTCCTTCCACTTCATAGCCATCTCATTAACCTTCTCAAGTGACGTTAAATCTTCTACTTTCATCCCAACCTCTTCTACCCAATCCTTTCGAATAACCGTCACAAAATTTGAGATATCTGGTCGTTCAGCAAAAAAGAAGATATTCTCTCCATCTACAACCCCGTATTGTTCAATCGTTTCACTTACATTTTCCCAATATGTTGGAGCATACTCTGCAACCTCATCCAAATCTAACGGTTGCATGACACCAGCACCATAATAAGCTAGTGCTTGAGGCATATCATAATGAATAATAATATCTGGCGCATTACCAGCAGCAAGCAATTGTTGGTAATCCGTCACTTCATTAGCTCGTGCTATTGGGACAAAATTCACATCCACGTTATATGTTTCACCGAACTCTTCTTGAATCCAACGTGTATAGAAATTGTCGGTTACATTCCAACCTTCAAAAGCACGATCATAAACTGGTATATCCAGGGTTACTGTTTCTTGGAACATCACACCATCTTCACTCATGTCGTTGTTATCCGTTTCGTTTGCAGTTGGTGTTTCATCCTCATGATCATTAGATGAAGTATCACTTGAACAAGCAGCTAAAAGACTTCCGAACATAAATAAAGCGGTTACAATTATAAAGAAATTCATTTTTTTCATAGGTATCCCCCATTTTTTTTAAAAATTCAACACTATTCCTTGACTGACCCTATCATCACGCCTCTAACAAAATACTTTTGTATAAATGGATACACACAAATAATCGGTAACGTCGCAAAGACAACAACAGCTGCTCTTAGTACTTCTGGACTACTCGTTTGCACAAACGTCATTTCAAGCTGAAAGCTCTCACTTGCTTGTACAACAAGATAATACAATTTTAACTGCAATGGTCGTAATGTCGTTTCATACTTAATATAAAACAAAGCGTCCTGATAGGCATTCCATCGACCAACCGCGTAGAACAGGGATAACGTTGCCAAGATTGGCTTTGTCAGTGGAAGGACAATACTCCATAAAATTCGGAAATGTCCTGCTCCATCTATACGTGCTGATTCCTCCAAGCTGACTGGAACTAAGCTCGTAATCGAGCTTCTTAAAATGAGTAGATTAAAAGCACTGAACGCGCCTGGCAGGACGAGCGACCAGATTGTATCAAGCATTCCTAAATTGTTAATAAGCAAATAATCAGGAATAATACCGCCCGTGAAATATAAAGTAATCATAAACATAATCGTTATGATTGTGCGCCCTTTCAATTGCTTACGAGATAATGGATAAGCAGCGCAAATGGTAACGATCATACCCAAAACCGTGAACAACACGGTAATAAGAATGGTTACATAAAGTGATTGGACGATGCTTTGATCAGAGAATATTTGAAAGTACGCATCAAACGATACTCCTCTAGGCCAAAGAAACACTCTGTTTGCCACTACATAAGCATCATCACTTAATGATTTAGCAACAACATGAACAAATGGCAGCAGGCACGTCAAAGATGCAACTATTAATATTAGACGAATAATAATATCCCATATGTCAAATCGCCCTAATCGCTTAACGGAAGTGCCCCTATCGGATGATTTCATTTTTTACCTCCTTTCTAATTCAAAATGCTTCAAGAAAATTTCTCACTAAAGCAATCCATCTTCACCTAATTTCTTTGCAATTCGATCGGCGATGATTACGAGGATAAGGCCGATGACAGCTTGAAACAACCCAAGCGCAGTTGCTCGGCTATAATCACCATTTTCAATTCCCCAACGGAATACTAAAATCGGAATTGTCGTTGTAAACTCCGTCGTGGCCATATTTTGTAATGCAAATACTCTCTCAAATGATCCCCCCATCACATGACCTAAACTCATAATCAATAGAACGACGATTGTCGGTCGGATACAGGGTAACGTGACATGCCACATTTTGCGCCAACGCCCCGCGCCATCAACGGTTGCCGCTTCATACAACTCAGGATTGACACCACTCATGGCCGCTAGATAAATGATCGTTCCCCACCCCATGCTTTGCCAGACACCGATAGCAAGGTAGCTAAACAGCCAATGGAGATCACTCTGAAGAAATGGAATACGATTTCCTCCAAGCTGCTCAATCAGATTGTTGATCATACCACTACCTAATCCTAATAATTGATAGGCTAGAGCTCCAATGATCACCCACGAGAGAAAGTGAGGCAGATAGAGTAGCGTTTGATTCACACGTTTGAACATGGTACCAGTAATTTCATTAATTAATAATGCGAGCATGATCGGAATCGTAAAACTAAGGATGAGATCGGACATATTAAGTAATAACGTATTGCGTACCGCTCTTCCGAAATCTGGTCTGGCGAATAAATCTTTGAATACTTCAAATCCGACCCATTCACTGGCCCAAAACCCTCGTAAAATATTGTAGTCTTGAAAAGCAATTAAGAGACCGGATAAGGGTAAATACTTAAATACGAATGCAAACATTATTGGTATGGTTAATAGAAAATAAAGCTGCCAATCACGGCGAAGGTAGTAGCTAATACCCTTCTTCTCATGTTCCAAAATTAAAGCGTTTTCATTTTTTTGATTTAAATTTGTATTGAGCTTTGCTTTCAAATTTTTTCACCTCCCTGTACGTAAGTTCCTCCGCTTGGCCTTTTAGTGACTCGTGAGGTTTGTCATAATCATATTCCGGATGAATGGTATCGTAAATCGTGAATATTGATTTCTTCCTTTTATAATTGATACTAACTGGAACTTTCGTGATTTTGTGTATCAAAAGTAATCACTATTTACATAGCATAATCAAAAATTAAAGCTGTCTTTATCGGTGAAAAACCGAAAAAAACAGCTCATAGTATTAGGACTTAACTTGCTTATAGTTGCTCGGGGTCATCCCTTCAAATTTCCGAAAGAATCTGTTAAAACTTTGTGCATTATTGTATCCAACTGTAGAAGCAATCTGTGCGATGGTCAAATTGGATTCCACTAGCATTTGTTTTGCTTTCTCAATTCTGCGAATATTAAGGTGTTCAATTAAGCTTCGTCCTGTCATCTCATAGACGATCCTTCTCATATAAGAGTAACTGATTCCGATATCCTCCGCCATTTCTTCAAAATCAATTTCTTCACAATAATGATGATCTAAATAACTTAAGATACTCTCCCCATAATCATTAGTCTGAACTGCTGGCTTCGTAAGATACTGCATAATATCTTCAAAAAAACGGACCAGACACTTTTCAATCTCATCCAATGTATCGACCAAAGTAAGAGATGTATAAATGTTATCTCTACCAGCAAAAATTCTCGTTGTACTAATATTGTTCTCTCTTAGATGTTTAATACAAATACCTACTAACTGATGGTAAATAAATAAGATATTGTCATAGGAAATATAGTCAGCTGAGCGTATCTCATTACTAATAACTCCTAATTCACTGATAATACTATCGAGGTCACCGTTATCCATAAAATTGAGGATTCGCCTTTCGCTATTAACAGGATATATGTATTTTTTATTATGCTCTTTTTTCTTACTCCAGTAAGTAATGCCACCACTTCCTTTGATCATGCGATGCTTTATAACTTCCATCGCTTCCGCAAAGCGAGCAGACACCAAATCCAATTTCTTTGTAGGACTACTGACACCAATCGTTACGGAATGACTTAAGAGTTCTTCCGCTTTATTCATAATGTTGAGAAGTGACATATGAATGTTAGAATCGAATTCGTCATCTTCAAGTTGTTCATAGTTTAATACGATGACAAAGCAACCATCTCCTTGATAAACGCACCGTGCCGTCACACTTTCCGGAAACAAGCGATTACATTCTGAGGTGAAATGGTAACAGTGGTAACTACGGGTCTCTGGATTATGTATGTTCACATAATCTCTATATTGATCTATCGAGACAACCACAAGAAGGAAGCAGGGAGCTGCAAACATTTCAATAGAATGAGAAGAAATTTCACCTCTTAATAGATTATGAATAGCAAGACTGTGGGAATCACGTTCTCGTATATTGAGCATCCGTTGAAGGTCTTCTTCCTTTTCCTGCATTTTATTGAACGCCACATCGAGAAAAGCTAGCTCATTCCTTCCATTTATCCCTAAATTAGTTCGTAAGCTCAAACTTTGAACTAAATCCCTTATTGGTTTGGATAACCATGTCGCTAAAAATACAGTTAAAATAACCCCTATTAAAATAATAAAAACAGTAAGCAAAATAATATTTCGTTGCAAGCTATGTGTCGTCATCATGAGTTCGTTAACCGAATACACACCCACGTTTATCCAATCGGATTTCTTAGTTCGAGACCATGTGTACAACATTCGCTCGCCTTCAAGTTCGCGAAACATGTAACCCTCCAACAGGTCATGTTCAAATATTTCTCGGATAAAAGGGTCATCTGTGCCCTTTTCTAACAACATACTCTTGTCACTATGAGAAATGATTGTTCCATTTGAATCCATAATGGCATATTCCTGTTTACTAGCATCTGATGAACGAAAATAATTCCCGAATTCAACTTCCGTTACATTAACAACAATCGTTCCATTCGTAATGGTTGAAAGTTGGTTGAGTGGTAATACATAAGATATGACATTCACTCCCGATTCAAGCTCGCGTGAATACCAAACACCTCTAATTCCCCTTCGCTCAACTAATGCTTCTTGTATCCAGTCGATAGGCTCGTATTTTTCCAAATTGGTAATTCCTTTATCAGTAGATACGACATAGTCTGAATCGCTTAAATAAAAGAAGACAGAATATACTCCATCTCCCCTACGCTTCAATTGCATTAGTTCGCCCAGTACCACGCGTGCTTCCAGAACGTGTTTTAAATTTGAGTTTAATTCTGTGAAATTCTTATAAGAATGGATTCGATCAAAAATGTTTGTACTCGTAAGAGCTACCGTGTTTTGAGCTATATGATTGAGCGCATTATTGGAGAGCATACGATTTGCGTTCAATTCAGCTAAAGAAGATTCCGCAATAGCGTATTCTGAATTTTGAACAATTTGTTCACCACTGTACCAAGTTAGAATAGCAATAGGAATAGCCATAATACAAAATAAAATAACGATCAATTGCAACATTAGTGGAAGTCGATTCATATTAACCCTCCTCCCCTCATTAAAGCGCTTACACTTAATTGCTGCAATTATTCTAATTTTCATAATTCTATTTATATAGTTAAAATCCTTTTTTTAGTCAGTTGTTTTTACTTTTTCATTAACTCTTATATCCGCCTATGCAACAATAATAATCATAGATTAACTAGATACCTTAGTAAATCACAAATATTGATCACTCTTGTTATATTTGATAAACTTTAGTCATTTTTCATACTAATGTCCCATAAATGATCAATTTTAAATGATTTAATCAAAAATTTAAGATCACTGAATTTATTACCAATATATCCTTTTACTTATGCTGAACGACTTTAACCATTCACTCATTCTTCACACAAAAACAACAAGTCAAAAAGTAATATTCTCGTAGCAACAACTAAAACATTGGCGATTATCTCAAGATAAATGATTATGAGTCAAATTAATTTTTGTGATATTGAGAAGATTTAAGTGTTTTTTAAGAAATTTTTATTATGATTATAAAGTCATGATTTCCAAAGGGATTTTCGATTAAACATTAAAATTTACCTATTAAAACACAATGAAGGGCTTGCGACGTATCCTTGCCCACTTGAGATGGATGCGTTACTTTTCCAAATCCATTATTTTCTCATTCCTTTCTATCATCCAACTACACCTTACTTATTTATAATGATACAAAAATGTAATACCTCTCTTTAGATATTAATCCAATAAACATTTCCACCGATATACTAAGTAACACAGTCTTTTAAGGATAACCTTAAAGTGAAAACCATTAATAAATTTAAAAAGAAAAGAAGGTCTTAATATGAAAGGAAAAATAAGGATGTTAATTGATTCTGACATTAAATCCTACATCATAAGTAAGGAGACAGGGATTCAGCAAAGTACCATTTCGAGGTTACGAAAAGGAAAAATTAAAATTGGACGACTTACCTTAGATACGGCATTGAAACTTGCTGAATTTTATGATCAAAATAAAGCTAGATTGAAGCCCCCACAAACGTGATAGTCTTTTTATTTACAAACAATCTGATCGGTGTAGGAAACAAATGATTCAACAAGGTTTTGTAAGGTTACGCTTCTCCAAACCGTCAGAAAATAAATCCAAGTAACTATCCGCCGGTAGAACCGGT
>NZ_JBGUAV010000018.1:0-85465 GCF_041821005.1 Halalkalibacter sp. AB-rgal2 | reverse complement strand
GATCCAGGAACAGATCCAGGAACAGATCCAGGAACAGATCCAGGAACAGATCCAGGGACAGATCCAGGGACAGATCCAGGGACAGACCCAGGAACAGATCCAGGGACAGACCCAGGGACAGATCCAGGGACAGATCAAAGTACAGAGGATAAAGAAGGTGGAGAAGAATTACCGAACACAGCCACTTCTTTATATAACTATTTACTAATTGGTATTTTAGCTCTTGTAACTGGTGTTGTTGTTTACTTTAGAACAAGAAGAAAAGTAATAGAGTAAAAAACTACTGGTACAAAAATAGCCACTAAATTTCTGGAACGACGGAAGTACACTTATTTTTCGATTTTTAAAAATGTAACAGAAAGCGATGATCCACGAAGGATTATCGCTTTTTATATTGAAGTTATTGTTCTAACGAGTAGGTTTCTTAAATAAGGTTATAGTTCAACACGAATTTCTAGTCATACATTAAAAAATGATTAAACGATAGGAAGTGAGAATGTTGTCAGCACATATAAGGGTACGAGCTGGGGCCATCATTATTAAAGATGGTTTAATTCTATTAACAGAATATAATGATCCTACTAGAGGAATTGTTTATGACCTACCTGCAGGTGGAGTGGAACCGAAAGAATCGATTATAGAAGCAGTAAAAAGGGAAGCAAAGGAAGAGGCGTGTGTTAACGTAGAGGTAGGTCCATTAGCCTTTGCTTATGAATATGTACCACATCTTAATAACAATAAGTTCGGTGAAATTCATACGTTATCCATGATGTTTGATTGTGTCATCAAAAATGGTTCCTCGCCTAAACTACCTAAAACCCCCGACCCTAATCAGACGGGTGTTAAATGGATTCCATTAGCAGAGTTAGAGAAAATAGAACTTTATGCAAATATACAAAACCAATTAATCAACTATACTTCGAACAAACGAACTATTGATTTAATTGAAGAACATGACTTAACTAATTGATAAAAAAAGAGCGATACCGAATTACCTCGCTAAAAGTTAAAGAGAAGTGTGAAAAGGCTATGTCTGGGGGGCTTCGATGGAGAAAGGTATTTATTTAGGAGTTGGGTATTTTATTGGAATAAACATTGCGATTTATCTTGTTTATGAAGAATTAAAATGGCAAGGCCTCGTCAGTGGCGTTGTTGGCTTCGTTATAATTCTTATCCTTTAAGTAACTTTTAAGGACAAGAATCAAAAGGATCGAAATAAGATGTGAATCCACTAATCTAAAAAGTCGTGCAATTCCTGAAAAGTTAGGGTTTGAACTTGAAGGTATATTAAAGAATGAGGATTTATCGGCAGATGGTCGTAAATTAACCGATACTTGTATTTATGCAAAAGTTTAGAAAGTTAACATAATGAGTGCAATATTTCAGAACAAGAGCTGTTGTTTAGGTAGCTCTTGTTGGAGTACAGTAGGTTAGTTCAATCAAAAGTGAGAACAGACAGAACATCATTATGAGATTATTGAAAGGTAAAAAAATATGGATATATTCATTCGAAAAGCCAAGCAAAGCGATTACGAGTCATTGTTGCCTTTATTTAGGCAGGTTCATGAATTTCATGTTTTTGTTAGACCAGATTTATACAAAGTGAATTCAACTCCAGTAGCTCAAGAGTTTTTCGAAAGCCAGTTGATAAATGACAAACAGCATATTTTTGTAGCTACCGTAGGGAATCGTATAGTCGGTGTGATCGTGATGAAGGAAGAAGAAACAGCTGAGAATTCTTTTGTGAAAGCAAGGAAAGTATTGGTTATCAACAGCTTCTGCGTTGATGAAACGCATAGAAATAAGGGTATCGGAAAGAAATTAATTAAATATGCTTTTGAATTTGGAAGAAGCCTTCGAGTTGATAGTGTTGAATTGGGAGTATCTGAGGAAAATACATCTGCCGTTGAATTTTATCGGTCTATTGGGATGACGACAAAGAGTAGAAGAATGGAGATTATATTGAAGCCTAACGAGTAGCTCTAGCACAAGAATGGTAGCTGCTTTAGGTAATCTCATTAAATTAGTGGAAGCGATGGTCCATGAAGGATTATCGTTTTTTATATTGAATTAATTGTACTAACGAAGCAAATGAGGCAGGTCGGCATTAGTTTTTTTGCGAGGGGGATGTAGATTGACTTATTTAAAAGGGTTATTTTTGTGGATAGTACTTTTACTTATTTCAGTATGGTTATTAGAACAATCACAGAGATGGGGAAATACCCCGTTTTTCCCCACAACACCACTTTTACATATCTTATCCATTGTAACGCCAATAACTGTACTGATCGTATTTGGAATTCTACTTGGGAATAAGCACATAATGAAAGAAGTTAAAGCAGAAGGAAGGTGGAGAGTGAATTTCCCCAAATTAATTATTCTTGGTATATTTCCATTTTTAATCGTTAGTCTACCAGGTCTATTCTATGAACAACTCCATAGTAGCGTAGATTTATATATGTTGGAAGTATTAGCGTTAATTTTATGTGGCTATTATATTTCTCGTAGTATAAATAAAGTGAAAACTTAAATGAAAGCGCAATTATTAGGTGTATCATGAATGAATCCATTACTAGTCAAATCAAAGGTACTAAAAAAGTTGATTTGTCTGTTTTCAGTGGACTCATAAAAGGTGGGTAGAGGATGTACAACAAAAAAGTCAGATATGAATACATTACAATGGAAGAGTCACTCCCTTTATTCGTTGAAAGTGTAGGGTATAATACGCAAGAATTGAACTTTCGCAGACCGGGTGGATATCCATACTATCATTGGCTCCAAACGATTGAGGGGGAAGGGAGGTTTTCCTTTGATGATCAGGAATACATCTTAACAAAAGGAAGGGGAATCTTACTAAAGCCTTTTACTCCACATACTTATTTAGCAACGAGTAAAGTGTGGTCTACCATCTATGTAACGTTTGGCGGGCAATCAGCAGAATCGATTTTAGAATCGTTAAACATGGATTCTTCTACGTTGTATACGAATTTAGGAGATATACAATCAGAAGAGATCATCAAAGAAATGCTATTGAAAATTGAATCAGATACAGAGTTTTCAAAGCTTGATTTATCTGGTCATTTATATAACTTTATAATGAAATTAAGGAAATATGGGAAAATGAATAACCAGCCATCTTTATCACATTTATATGACAAAGTGCGTCATATTGTGGATTGGCTTGAAATCTCCTATGGAGAGGACATTACGTTAGACGATATGGCATCGCATCTAAATGTTAGCTCGCAATATTTAAACCGGCTGTTCCAAAATACGTTCAAAGTTAGTCCATATACCTTTTTAATTCAGCTTAGAATCAGAAAGGCAAAAGAAATACTACTGGAAAGCCCGAAGCTTCCTTTAAAAAACGTTGCTATTCTTACAGGGTTTAATGATGTTAGTTACTTTGTAGCAACCTTCAAAAGGAAAGAGGGCATCACACCAAAAAAGTATCGAGATATATTCGCCCTGAAAAAAGGAAGAAATGCGAAATGAATAACAGCTATGAAAAAATATATTACTCTTACATAGTATTTTCATGATGATGTCGTGTTGTACCATATTCCCCCGTTTGGTTTCATATACTAATATTTTTGTGAATATATGGTAACGTTTACATTTTGAATAGTGTGTTTCTCTAATAATGTTTTAGGTTTTTTTGCCAGAGTGCAATACAGTGCTCTCTGATTAAGAAGCTTCAGTAAGTTGGTAGAGTTCTATAACCAAATATAGGATAGAAAGCCGGCTCTTTTATTATGGGGGACGGCTTTTTGGAATGTTTCAATTTTTATTGTTGGAATAGATGGATAGTCCTAGATATAGGTCTTTTTTACTGATTGAAAGTTTCAGATATTTATATTTTGTGTAGAACATAGTTGTACATCCTAGTGAAAAAATTATATAAAATGAAAACAAGTCTCTTCGAGTAAGTATGGAGCAGTTCATCATGGGCTGTTGCTAAATTTATCTTTATATCTATTCTTCTAAGCTATATATACTCATCAACACGATCTACTTCAGTATACAAATCTCCCAACCTACAATAATTGCGGTATTAAAATGATTGATATTAATGTTAGAGGCCTTCTCTAGCTTTAATATATCTTTACTTGTGAGAGAACTCTATTAAGTGGCAATGTTGGAACATGTGATGATTGAAGGTGAACGTAGGAATTCAAAGCAAAGTTCCACATCATTTAATAGGGTCACTCTAAAAGAGGGTCAACATGTACCCTAATATAGAAGTAAAGGAGGTAGATTCATAGAGTTATTATTGTTGGCCGAGATTTAGACTTGGTAGTGATGCGATCCGTCTTAATTTATCCATTAAAAAACAGGAGGGAATGTGTATATGAAAAATCATTCATTTGCAATGAAAGTGACCGTTCTATTAATGGCTGTATTACTAGTAGGAGCATCTTTTTTTAGCATGCCAACAGCGGCGTATTATGGACATGCAGATATTTCTCCGGCCTACACGAATTTAACAACGAAAAGCTGGGTAACAGCTGATGCTGGGACAGGGGATGCTAGTTTAGCTGTTGACCAAAATTATTCAACCTACTGGGATGCTGGTTCTGTTTCAGAGGATAGTTGGCTTGTAGTAGACCTCGGTGGGACTTATCCCGGAATGAAAAAGGTTGAGGTTGTTTTCCCGACGATTAGCGGCGAATATAACTATAAGCTAGAAGCATCGAGTGATGGGGAAGAGTGGTTTACAATATCTGATCGATCGAATGAAGCGGTAAGCGGGGGAGAGGACGTTCTTATACAAGATATTCCAGATGTAAGATATCTGAAAGCAACGTTATTGGACGTTTCGGACGGTGCAGTGGCAGGGATTGCTGAAATTCGGGCAAATAACTACTTTCTTAAAGAAAACCTTACTATAGGTGCTGACTTATCTTGGGATACAGCGTTTTCAGACAGGACATATACGACACATGACAACACAGACGTGCCGTCCTCAGACGGACGCATGATTGGTACAATGCAAGAGACAGGGATGACATCTGCACGATTTAGGGTTTGGAATGAGCCGCGTAGTGAGAATACAGGAAACCCTGTTACTCATGTTGACGGTAGTATGAATCCAGAAGATACATTAAATAAGTCTATATATGCGAATGATCTAGGGATGATGGTTGGTGTTGATTTCCATTATTCTGATAGCTGGGCAGACCCAAGCAAACAGATCAAACCAAAGTCTTGGAAGGACTTAAGTTTTGATGAACTTGTGGAAGCAGTGTATGACTTTACGTATGAAGTTACAGCAGATCATGTTGCTGCTGGAGTGACCCCTTATTATATTCAAGTAGGGAATGAAATTATTGATGGAACACTATGGGGGAATGAAAAGATTCCTACTGGAAATGAACCGAGATATGCAAGAGAGGACCCCTCCTATACAGCACAGCCAGGCGGTGAGTTGTTATGGGAGTACTGGGGATCAGAGGACCCAGAGGAACAGGAAGCGTATGATGCAGCATGGGATCGCTTCACGAGAATCATCGATGCAGGATTGCGTGCATCTCAAGATGCTTCGCCTGAATCAAAAACGAAAATTCACGTCATTGTCGGTTCAACTAGTCTAGCGAAAACACAAGAATTTTGGCGCCAACTGACGACAAGGCTTAAAGAAGATTATAATAATGGCTTTGATATCATGTCGATTTCTTATTACCCTGAGTGGCATGGACCGATGGAGAATTTAAGTAGGAATTTGCATGCATTTGCTACGGAGTTTCCTGAATATGAGCTAGCGGTATCGGAAACTTCTCATAGAGCGTCTGGAGGTCCGTCTGATTCTCGGTATCCTAATACGATTCAAGGGCAAGCAGACTTCTTGATTGATGTTATGCGTGCGGCAAATGATACGATTAATAATTCTGTATCTACTGTATTAGTTTGGGAGCCGGCAATTTGGCAATCTATGTTCACACACATAGGGAATGATTGGTACCAAGCGAACGACTCAACACGGATTTTCCATGCAGCGTTTAGTGATTATATCCCTAAGACGAATGAATATCTTGTAACAGACCTTTATACATCACCGGCTCTTGCTGAAACAATGGACGTATTAAATCTTGAGACAAATACGATAGACAGCATCACTGTAGATTGGGATACGGTGCCAGAGGAAGCATATTCCACGATAGGATCTTTTACAGTGAACGGCACTACGGAACATGGTGAGGTAACCGCTCATGTTGCTGTCGTTATGTCTGCTGACGCTTTGGAGCATGTGACGAATGAAAAGATAGATGCAGGCGAAGTGTCTGGCCCACTAGTAGCGCAATTAACAAATTCGTTGAAACAAGTCAAACATCATTATGAGAGAGGTTCAACAGAACAGGCAGTGAAATTTTTAGAGAATTATTTGTTTCATCTTGAACGGAAGGCAAATGAAAGGAACATAACAGAGGAATCAAAAGCAGACCTTTCCTATCACGTTAACTTGTTACTAGATGCATGGAAGTAAGATAGGAAATATAAGAAGAACCAGGGTGCCTCCATATGACCCCTGGTTCTTTGATCATGTAGAAAGAGTTTTCAGCAGGAGAAGTTGAATATGTATAACTTAGAGGTTTTACCGAATCAAAGACATTGAAATCATCGAAAGGTGTGCCTGATGAGGGGGATTTTACGAGACATTCTTTTCACTTGTTCAAATAGTAGTTTATTTTGATAATATTAATTAATCTTCTTTTTCATTAATATTAAGGGTGTTCAGAAGATGACGTACAATAGTTTGTGTAAATGATTTGAAACAAAAAAAGAGGTAGGGTACCCTCTAGTTAACCGCTAAACCAACTGAGAGGAGATGCCCTACCTATGAGTACTAGTATAGGACAAAACACACTTGAAAATCAATTAGATTCTATGGTTCGTGAGTTTGTGAAAGAAAAACTTGAGGCTATGATGAAAGAAGAAATGAATAGTTTTTTTGAACATGAACACCCAGAGTTAAAAAACCAGAAGAACAGCTTCTATCAAAGGCAACTAGATACCAAGTATGGAAGATTGGAAGATCTAGAAGTGCCTCGTGATCGTGAAAATGCCTTTCAAACAGAGATCTTTTCTCCTTATCAACGACGTGAACAGTGCTTGGTGAAACCATTATCACCATGTATCAAAAAGGTGTAAGCACCCGTGAAATTGGTCAGCTTATTGAGCGTATTTTAGGTCATTCTTACTCAGCTGCAACGATTAGTCAAATCACCGACGTCGTGGCAGAGGATATTGAGTCTTGGCAACAACGTCCACTGAAAAAGCGCTACTCTGTCCTCTATTTAGATGGTACTTATCTCAAGCTTCGTCGAGAGGATATTGCGAATGAAGTCGTCTATCTCGTTGTCGGCGTCACCGAAGATGGCTTCAGAGAAATTCTAGGTTTCTATGTTGGTGGCCAAGAAAGTGCCCTAGGTTGAAAGACGATTCTTAACGATCTTTATCACCGTGGTCTTGAAGAAATTCTTCTAGCTGATTCGACGGGCTTCCAGGTCTTGAGGAAGCAATGAACCGAACGCGAATAGGGATGTGGAAACGTCTTCTGGTATGGCCCCCTCGGGGGCCATACCAGAAACTCCCTCCCCTAAGACCTGAGGAAGTACCCTATTGATTTTTACACAAACTTATTGACACTACCTGTTTGTTGTTCGAGCCATTTATTTTGAATCATTAAATCTACAATATCTTTTGCATACTGTGCAATCTTAAGGGAAAGTCTTTCATAATTTACTTCTTTGACTGGTGGCAGTGGCGGTTGCATAATTGTCCGTCCCTGAAGCGGTTAACATCCCGTATCAGAAAATACTTCTGCGTTGAATTAGTTATTCACATTATCCATTTCTATACTTACGATTAAAAAATATTACTTAATCCTTCTTGTTATGACAACGATATAGGTGAATAGAGAAAACAAAATAGAGATTACTAGTGCATGGATAATTCCAATCGTCAAGTTTTGATTATAAGTAAAAACCATTCCTATTCCACTTAAAAGCTGTACAAATATTAGTGATACACTAACAAAACTGAGGATTACTAATAGACGTTGATGCTTATAAAGCTTTAATATCCATAAAACAAACACTATAACAAGAACGGTTAACAACATGCCTGCTAAACGATGAAACATCTGAGCAAAAACAATGGTTCCTTGGCTAAATAAGACGAACTCTCCATTACATAAAGGAAAACCAGTACAAGCTGTAGACGCTCCCATATGCTTTACAAATGCACCTGTATAGATAACGGTGTAAGCATAAATAGTAATAGCAATGACAAAACGCTTAAAATGTCTTCCAACTGGTACTATGGCTTTATTAAATGGATTTTCAAATGTAAAAAGAGTAATCGTAAAAACAGCCGCTAAAGAGATTGCTGAAAAACCAAAATGTAATGCCATAATTAATGGGGGTTGTCCAAATACAACTTGTCCAGCCCCCATTAAACCTTGAATAATAATGGCAGAAGAGGCAAGAATTGCAAAGAATTTTATTTCTTTAATAAAATTCAATTTTCGCCAAGACCAGTAGGATAATATTAAAACCAGTAGACCTGCAACGCTAGAGATTAATCTATGAGTGTACTCAATAATCGTTTCTAGCGTGGGATTATATGGAATGACTTCACCAAAACAGAGCGGCCACGTCGTTCCACACCCTTGACCAGATCCTGTTTTGGTGACAATGGAACCTTGCAAAAGGACAAATAGCACAATAATAGTTGTTATAATTGAATAGACTTTTAATTTTTTCATGTTTCACCTTGACTAGTGACATGAACATCATTCAACCAAGTAACAATTGAATCTATGATCATTGCCTGCTGTTCACCAACTGTTATCTGAGCTTCATTATCACCAGATTGACTACCATATACACCAAAATAAGCGTGGTTACCACCTAGAATTTCAATGAAATTCGTTGTTTCTGGTAGGTTCGAGCTGTATTTTTTAATTTTTTCAGGTGTACTTAATCCATCCACTGCCCCGCTTATCGAGAGAACAGGTAAGTTGGATTCACTTAAAACATCATTGCTTGCTGCATATGCGCCAAGTAAGATAAGTCCGTTTACTTTGTCTAAATGTTGGTCTACATACATAGCCGCTGCAGCACCTCCCATTGAATGGCCAGCAATATACCAATCTAGGTGATTACCATTATTTATTACTTCATTGGCTTTAGAAACATCGAGAATTGGCAAATTTAATCTAACCGAGGGTATAGCCACTGTAATATTTTGCTTCGCTAACTCTTGCGCTAAATAGGCATACGCCTCAGGTTCAACTTTTGCACCAGGATAAAGAATCAAACCTTTATCCGCATGTTCAGCTGTATAGATATACCATCCGTCTTCTGCATCCTTGACTTCCTCTATTTCGAGCCGTTCAACATCTATCGCACTATATGTATTTTGAGTCCATATAATAAATATTGATAGGCTCAAAATTAATACGATAACAATAGTGATAATCGAAATGAATAACGTTTTTTTATTGAGAAATTTCTTCATTATTAAAACCACCCTCCTTTATATGTCTTTTTAGACATATGAAATTATAGCTATAGTAAACAATGATAAACACTTTGGTCAAGTTAATATGCTATAATTTCTTTATATAGACAAATATTAAGGAATTGATGTTTTATGAGCTTACGTTATGCTTTGTTAGGGATTATTTCTAAAAAGTCAGTAACAGGTTATGATGTGGTAAGAATATTTAAGCAACAGATGATTTATTTTTGGAGTTCGACTCATAGCCAAATCTACACAGAATTGCGTAAAATGGAAAACGATAACTTAATAGAACACGAATTAGTTATTCAAGGAACCTTACCAAATAAAAAAGTATACTCTCTTACAGATGCAGGAAAGAAGGAATTAATACGCTGGGCAATTGAAGAACCTTTAACACTTGCAAAAATTAAAGATGAATTTTTAATTAAAGCGACTATTTTTCCTGTTTTATCAGTTAGAGAAATTAATAAATTGTTAGATGACGTTATAGAGAGAGAAGAAAGCATTTTAAGTAAGACAAAACATTGGAAAGAACACTTTAACAATCAAGAAGAACAAGACGTAGGCACTATGTTAACCGTTGAATATGGAATAAGATATTCTGAAATGTACTTGGAATGGTGTAAGTGGGCAAAGCAGTATATCAATGAAATAAAGTAACAAGTCATACGTTTTTTATATCCATTGCTTTTTCTTTATTTCACTACTTTGTAAATAAACCTTTGAATTTTAAGGAAAAAGACAATACTAAAGTAGGCGTAGCTCCATTATTTATTAAAAAGAGGAGAGCGCCTAATTCATCTATAAATGGGTGTGATATGTCGACTGGCTTAAGATACTTCAGGTTCTTGTAATGAACAGTATATCCTAAACTTTCAAGTCTTCGTAGGAATTTCTTTTTCAAGAACGTCAAAATAGGGAGTTTCGTTTGACAGATAGAAAACCTTACTTCTCTTTTAATATGTTGTGGCAAGGTTATGAAAGATAATCGGCTTAATTCCACTCTAACGGAAGATTATAGGGCTAAATTATCGAGTTATATGATGAAAGAAGTGTTGTTGTATAGCATTATTTTTACATATGTTCTTGCAGGGCTTGCTGCTGCAATGTCGGTTGGAGCAATTGCAGTAGATGATAAGAGAAGGGCTTAAAAATGGATTTATGCGACGCTAAAATGATCTAAGTGTGACGATTACATGATAAGTGATCGTCTTTTTTATTTGACTTTAAACGTTTTTAATTATCTGCATGGGTTTATTATTTACGAAAAGTGACAATCATCAAATGAAACAAATGATAAACAATTTGTTGATATGCACATCATTTCTAGGTGCTGTTTGCTACAGGGAAAGTGTGAAAGAAAAAAAGATGATCAACCATTTTAAAAAAAGTGCTCAAAAGATAAAATCAATCAGTTGTTCAATAATCGTTGATCTTCTGTTTGATATGATGATTGTCAAATAACCGATTGGCTTGTTATAGTTGAGCCAATTCAGTCAACAAATCTCTTTTTTACGAAGAAAAATGGCGTATTTAAGTAAAGGAGCAAAAAAAATAAGTAAAGGAGGAAAGCTGAGTGGAACGAGTGAATACGGAAATGAAAGGGCTTACAAAATATAAAGTAAATAAAGCAAGGTCGCTTATAACGAATATCAAAAAACATTGGATGCTTTATGTCATGATTTTACCTGGAGTGATATTTTACATTGTTTTGAAGTATATACCTCTGATGGGGACGATCATTGCCTTCCAGGATTATCAAATATTTAATGGGATATTAAACAGTCCTTGGGTTGGGTTTGATAATTTTATCCATTTATTTACTTATCAAGATTTTTATCAAGTTCTGCGTAATACGTTTTTAATTGCCTTTTACTTACTTGTCTTTGGATTTCCGGCGCCAATCATTCTCGCTTTACTTTTTAATGAAATAAGAATTCGTTTTTTAAAGAAGTCTGTGCAAAGCTTATTCTACCTTCCACATTTTCTCTCGTGGGTCATTGTAGGAGGAATTGTTTTCGAATTATTATCTTCACAAGGGGTAGTAAATGGAATTCGTGGATGGTTTGGAGCTGAAACCATTCTCTTTATGCAAGAAGAGAGTTACTTCAGAACCATCGTTGTTTTATCAAGTGTATGGAAAAATGTTGGATGGGGAACGATTGTCTATTTAGCGGCGATTACCTCCATTAATCCAAGTTTATATGAAGCCTCAGTCATGGACGGAGCTAACCGCTGGAAGCAAGCGAGGTATATCACACTTCCGTTAATGTTTCCTACTATACTGGTCTTGTTTTTACTCAATATTGGGAATTTCCTAGAACTAGGATTTGATCAAATTTATAATTTATTAACTCCGATGACCTATTCTGTTGGAGATATCATTGAAACCTATGTTTATCGTGCTGGTGTTCTACAAGGGCAATATAGTATGACAACGGCGATTGGGTTATTTCAGTCTCTTGTTGGTTTTGTTTTAATATGGATATTTAATAGAATGGCTAGAAAAACAGAACAGGGGTTATGGTAATGAGAAAATCAATGAGTGAAAGAATATTTGATGTTTTTAATTATACGGTGCTTATTACCCTTGCTTTGACAATGATTCTTCCATTGCTACAATTGTTAGCCGTATCGTTTAGTTCTCCCATAGCAGCGGATTCGAAACAGGTTTTATTATGGCCAGTGGAATTTACCATAGACACATGGACTCATATTTTACAGAATAAAGTATTATGGAAATCCTTTGGTGTCACCGTGTATATCACGGTGTTGGGAACTTTTTTAAGTATGTTATTTACTGTATTAACGGCTTTCCCATTATCTAGAAAGGAATTTATGCTTCGTAAACCGATCATGTTTATGATAGTTATTACGATGATTTTTAATGCACCGATGATCCCATTTTTCTTAACTGTCCGTAGTCTTGGATTGATGGATACCTTATGGGCATTAATGATCCCGGGATTAATTAGTACATTTAATATGGTCATCGTACGAACATTTTTTATGGGGGTTCCTAGTGAATTAGATGATGCAGCTAAAATCGATGGTTGTAATCCTTTTCGATTGTTATTTCAAATCTATTTGCCACTTTCAAAACCTGTTCTAGCGACGATCAGTTTATTTTATGCTGTTGGATATTGGAATACATTTCAAACGGCTATTCTTTTTATCCGAAACCCTGACTTGTATCCACTGCAATTAAGGCTGCGAGAGTATTTTCAAGCGCCAGAGGAATTGGCTGCGGTGAATTTAATTATGAATGAATTAGCTTTTAATACAACGACATTAAAAGCAGCGACGATTATCTTCGCAACGGTTCCTATTGTGTTAGTTTATCCTTATTTACAAAAGTATTTTGTCAAGGGAGCTGTGTTAGGCTCATTAAAAGATTAGTTTCTTTTAAGTGATGAAATATTAAACCGCTTACAGTGGTTTGATATAAATGAAAAAAAGGGAGGATTAACAATGAGTACAGGTCAAAGAATGATTCGTTTTGGGGTTATTATTTCATTATTATTGTTATTTGTAGTTGTCGGCTGTTCCAATTCCGATACGAGCAGTCAGCAGTCAACAAATGAAGAAAGAGAAGACAATGAAAAGATAGAGAATGTTCGAGTGTTTAAAAGCCATTTATCAAAAGGAGTCCTGCCAGGTAGTGATGATCCACATGTCCAACAAGTATTAGAAGAAACAGGAGTTAAATATGAGCTGATGACACCACCTGCTGGCTCTGATGCTACCGAATATTTAAATATGTTATTTGCATCTGAGGATTACCCAGATATTTTCAGACCGATTGGTGGGATGGAAAGAACGTTAATTCAACAAGGAGCAGCACTTCCATTAGATGACCTCCTCCCAGAATATGCACCACATGTATGGAACAGTATACCTGAAGAAGCGTGGGATGTCGTGCGAGCAGCGACACCAGACGGGAAAATTTATTATGTGCCAAAGGTTTATACGATTCCAGAACGTGCTGCATTATTAAGACAGGATTGGTTAAATAATGTTGGTCTTGAAATGCCAGAAACACTAGAAGAGTATAGAGAAATGCTTATAGCTTTTCGTGATCAGGATCCTAATGGAAATGGTGAACAAGATGAGCTTCCAACGTCTGGAAGGGAATTTGGTACATGGATGGATCACTTGTTTGCCATGTTTGGTGTTGCAATGTGGGAAGGGCATCCTGAATGGGATATATATGACGGTGAAATCCAATATGCTGGTGTAACCGAAAATATGAAGGAAGCGATTATATTTATTCGTGAATTGTATGAAGAAGAATTATTAGATAAAGAAACATTCTTAAATAAAGGAGATGTGTGGACAGCCAAAATAAATAATAATTTAGTAGGTAGTTGGTATCACTTACCAGCAAACTTATTAGATAGATATGAAGCGATGCGCCAGGGAGCTGAAGACGCTTATGTTGTTGGAATGCCACTACCGAAAGTAGATGGATTTACGGGATTTATTACACAAAAAAGTATGGGAGAGCCTGAATGGATGATTCCAAAAGTGTCTGAAGATAAAGCGATTGCTTCATTAAAGCTCTTAGATTTTTTCTACGATCAGGAAAATGATGATTTTATCCGATATGGGATTGAAGGAGCGCAACATAAAGTAGAAGATGGAAAAAAAGTTCTGATAGCAGCTACTGATGAAACACCAATTGCATTAGGAATGAGAAACTTAATGACAAAAGAAGATATGGACATTCGAATCAATGAAACATTTCCTGAGGACCAGCAACAAATGGTGATGGATATTTTTGAAGTAAGTACAGCTGATGCTAGGAGAATTGCAGGAGATGGTTTACCTTCAACTGTTTATGATGGATATTCTGACATTCAATCTCATAAACTTTTCCAAGAATATTTAACGAAGATTGTGATTGGAGAGTGGCCAATTGATAGATTTGATGAATTTGTCGAAAGGTGGTATAGCTCAGGAGGAGATGAGGTTACAGAACGAGTTCAAGAATGGTACGAACGGTTAAATTGATAATGGTTGAAAGAGGCTGGAACATAACAAAAGTGTTTAGCTGAGAATCCGACCAATTTAAAAACGTAGCGGATGAAATATACGTAGACTCCTGCGGGATGAAAAGTAAAGGTGAGACCCCGCAGTGCGTAGCACGAGGAGGCTCACCAGCTTCCCGCGGAAAGCGAAGTGTATTTCAGGAGCGGTGAATGTGCTCCAATCTGTATTTGTGCGGTTTCTCATGTACAACCTCTTTCTATCAAACATAGAAAGGAATGGAGTTATTTGAGAAAGAGATATGTGATTTGTGGAGTTAGCGGAAGGGCATTAGGTATGTTTGTTATGCCAATACTGACAGAATTTTCGTCTACCTGTGAACTAGTCGGTTTATTAGATTGTGATCCGTTACGTTTTACTACTTTTCGTACTAGATTTCCAGAACATTCGCATGTTAAAACCTACAATGAATCTGAATTTGATCAGATGATTGTAGAAACAAAGCCAGATGTTGTCATTGTTGCGGGTAGAGATGATACACATGCAAGGTATATTGTGCGTGCATTAACGAATCATTTAGACGTTATTACTGAGAAGCCAATGGCCACGACTGGTTTAGATTGCAAAAGAATCATAGAGGCAGAAAAAGCAAGTCGCGGTAAAGTGATCGTGACCTTTAATTATCGATATGCACCTATCCATACAAAAATAAAGGAATTAATTTTGGAGGGAAAGCTAGGGAGGATTACATCGATCGATTTGAATTGGTATCTTGATACACATCATGGTTCTAGTTATTTTAAACGATGGAATCGATATCGAGACATTTCAGGAGGGTTGTCCATTCATAAATGTACACATCATTTTGATTTAGTGAATTGGTGGATCAATCAAACACCTGTTGAAGCATTTGCTTATGGTGCTCTTCATTACTATGGTGCAAATGGAGAGTGGAACCCAGCGGAGGAAAAGGACGGGAGATATTGCGGTACATGTAGTTATACGGAAGAGTGCTCATATTATGCTAGGTGGAATAGAAGACAAAAGGCGGTAAACGTACCAGATGACCATCTTGGATCACTTGAAGACGAAAATCAAACATACCCATATACAAACTATCGTCCAGACAGATGTATTTTTGATGGAGATATTGATATTGAAGATACGTATAGTGCCACGATTAAATATAGCGAAGGTGCTTTACTTAGCTACTCAGTTAATTTTTCCCTTCCGTATGAAGGATACCGCTTAGCGATAAATGGAACAAAGGGAAGGATTGAGACAATGGAATATCATGCACCAAAACGTACGCCTTTTCCTACTCCAGTTCAAACGATTGATTACTTCCCTTTGTTTGGGTCTAAGGAAACGATTCATGTTGTTCATAGAGAAGGTGGACATGGTGGAGGAGATCCTCTTTTACTAGAAGATATTTTTTTGGGAGAAAGCAAACACAAGCCATTTCAATTATTATCAGGTGCTAGAGACGGTGCTTACTCGGTTGCAACAGGTGAAGCGATTTGGAGATCGGTGAAAGAGCATCGGCCCATTTTAATTCATGAGATTTTAAATGGATTAAAACAACAAAGCAAAGCATAAATTTAGTCAATCAAAATATATAAAGATAATAAGTCGTATCGTTCAGTAGTGGTAAAAGGCTGGTATGGGTTATGAGATCGAGCAATTGATAAGCAATGGAATGTCAATCAAATATGACCTTCCAAGGAAATGGACCCAATTGGGATCGGAATGGTTATGCTTGCAGAAGAAGAAGTAGAGAATCAAAAAAATATGGAAGAATAAAAAGGAGTAAAGTGGGAGTGTGTTGTAATTTTAAAAAAAGGAGGGAAAATACATGCTCCACCGACTTTTTATTTGGCCGAAACAAATATGGAAAAATACACAAACAAGATTGGTGCTTCTTGTGAGTTTAGCCATTTTTATCATTACTCTCATTGTCGGCTTCACTTCCTATTATTCTTCTAAATCTGTTTTGCAGGAGCAATTACATGAACCTCAACAGCAAATGCTTCATATAAGTATGGAGCTAATTGATTCATACATTTCAGAAACTAATAAGACGGCTATTAATCTTTCTCTTGATCCGAGTGTTCATGAATTTCTGAAAAGCGCAAATCAAAATTCGTATGATAATATTACGAGAATCTATCAATTATTCTCAACGGTTATTAAAAACTCTCCGTATATTAAAAGTATTTATATTTATGATATCAATAATGACAGCTTTGTATCGATGCCACAAGGGTATAGCTCCAATCGTATTAATTTTATCGATTCACACTGGATAGAAGATCTAAATGAATTTGAATTGGAAACAATGGTTGTGAAGAAAAGAGAAGTAATAAAATCGGAGAATTCAACAATTTCAGAAATCACATTATTTAGAAAAATAAAGATAAATAATTCCTTAATGGGGGTTATTGCCATAAACCTTGAGGAAGATGAGGTATTTTCCAAATTAAATCCCTCAGATAGCTCGGCAATTAATAGCATGTGGTTTATTGCTGACAAACAAAATGAAGTCTTATTTACGAAGCCTAATCATTCTTTCGGATTTGTACCGATTGATGAAATTTTGCAAGAGTTAGATGCAAACGAGATAAGTGAATTTATATATGAGGATCAAAAATTATTGGGGACAATGATGACTTCTTCACTAACAGGATGGAATTATGTCTCTTTAGTATCTCAAGATAGCTTACTAGCGAAATCAAAAACAATTAGAAATGTTGTTTTTTTAGTGTCACTCATTGCCCTATGCCTAGGTTTAATGGTCATTATTTATATTCATAATCAATTGTTTAAACCGATAAGGCGAATTAAAAAGTTATTTAATGTGAAAGACAACAACATGGAAATGGGTGATTTAACTCATTTAGAAAACTTAGCAGTTGATTTAATAAGTGATCACACATATTTATCACGAATGGTACAAAAGGTCAAGATGGAAGCTACATCTAAATTTTTTAATGACATTTATTTAGGAAATATAAAAAATAAAGAAGATGTTTATGAGAAGTGGACGCTATATTATCAAGAGTGGACAAACAAGCCTTATGTTATCGTCATGATCTCAATTGATCACTATTATGAATGGGTAAAGAAGTTTCCGGAGCCAGACCACCCATTATTAAAATTCGCATTAACAAATATCGTATCTGAAGTACTGACTCCCCTCGGTCGTTGTGAATGCGCGGATTTAGGAAAAGATAAAATAGCTCTTTTATTATATGAAGAGAGCGAATTAACAAGCTTAAGCACTTGTTTATTGAAAGCGGTTACCTTAGTTGAAGAATTATTAGGTTTTAGTATCTCGATTGGGGTTAGTAGAGTAGGGTCTGATATAGGAGAGTTAGAGCGTTTCATGATTGAGGCTAGGGAAGTACTTACGATAAGAGCTTACAAAGGGTACGGTAGCTTCATTACTTATGATGAATTTAGAAGCTTTACTAAAAATAAATCGCAGTTAAACGAAGAAAAGATTGAGAATTTAATCGAGATCATTCAATCAGGAAACACATCAAGTGCAAGCAATATGATTACTTCATTAGTAAACGAGATAAATGAAAATAAATATAACCCTATTAAGGCTATTTCTTTTTTAGGAAAAATAGAAGAACGAATGCAGCGTCTTTCTATAAGTAGTACAGAAGAGATTGATCAACAAATAATCGAACGATTTCTAACTATGGATTTAGCGGATATAGAAAAACGCTTACAAAGTCAGGCTACTACTTTATCAGAAGGCTTTAAAGTTACTCAACAGCAAAAGGAATATATTGTATGTAACCAAATGATTGAGTTTATGAAATGTCATTTAAAGGAGCCTATTGGGATTCAGGAAATAGCTGATTCAGTCCAGATAAGTGTTAGTTTAGCCAGTCAAATATTTAAGGAGCAAATGAATGACACGATTTATGGGTATTTTACGAGGCTAAGAGTAGAGCATGCCATAGAGCTGCTGTTAAAAACAGATAAAAAAATATCAGATATAGCCATTGAAGTCGGGTATCAACATGAGAACAGTTTTATACGGGTCTTTAGAAAATATAAAAATATAACACCTGGAAAATATAGAGGACAACTTAAATACGGAACTGATAAATGAGTTGAGAATAACGATGTGAATTAGAATGAGGTGTGATATGAATAAAAAAGAAGTGATAGAAAGACATAATCCCCACATAACAAAAGTGGAATCAAATGCTCCACTATCGCTTGGAAATGGTGATTTTGGTTTTAGTGTTGACTTCACAGGGCTGCAATCCTTTCCAAAATCTTATGATGCTCCACTTAGTACACAATCAAATTGGGGCTGGCATTATACAAAGGGAAAAAACGTTTATACAAATGAAGATATTCGTTATCAATCTTTTGAGACCTATGGAAGAAATGTCGATTATCCGATGAAACCTGAGGATAAGGAAGATGCCTATCATTGGTTAAGGCAAAATCCACATAGATTGCAGCTTGGGCGGATTTCCTTTCGTTTTCTTTCAAAGTTGGGAAAGGAAGTTGAGATCAATCAAATGACACAAATCAATCAAACGTTGAAGCTGTGGACTGGAACATTGCATAGCGAATTTTTAGTAGAAGAAGTACCAGTGGAAGTGATAACCGTTTGTCATCCACATCGTGATGAAATAGGGGTGAAGGTTGTCTCTCCTTTAATGAAAGATAAACGTCTCGAGGTATTTACCTTATTTTCTAATCCAGATATGACACATACGAGTTGGTCAAAGTCTATTTTTCCAGATTATGATCATAAGGATAGACATGATTCAACAATGAAATGTGTAGATAAAAATACGGAACTTCTACAAAGAAGGATGGATGATGATGTCTACTTTGTTCAATGGAACTGGAGTGAGGGAGAACTAAAACAAACAGATACCCATGAATTTACGTTGTTACCTAGTAATCAGACAAATGAGCTAGAGTTCACATTACATTTTTCCTCAAAGCAGTCCAAAAGCTCGAACTCTGCTTTTAACGAGGTACTAAAAGCAAGTGAGAAGTACTGGGGGAATTTTTGGCTGCAAGGTGGTTGTGCTGATTTCTCACGTAGTACGGATCAGAGGGCGTTTGAATTGGAACGTCGAGTGATTTTATCACAGTATTTATGTGCTGTTCATTGTGGTGGTTCTCTTCCTCCACAAGAGACAGGATTTATGTATAATAGTTGGTTTGGAAAATTCCATTTAGAAATGCATTGGTGGCATGCCTCTCATTTCCCATTATGGAATCGTCCTGATTTACTAGAAAGAAGTATGGGTTGGTATGAAACGATTCTAGATAAAGCAAGAGAATTAGCTCACTCACAAGGATATAAAGGAGCTAGATGGCCCAAAATGGTTGGCTATAATGGGATTCAAACTCCTTCTCCTGTAGCTCCTGGTCTCATTTGGCAGCAACCGCATCCAATTGCTTTATCTGAATGGCTCTACAGGGCAACCCAATCAAAGTCTGTTTTAGAGAAGTATCAATCAGTCGTATTTGAGTCAGCAGATTTTATGGTCTCTTTCGCACATTGGGACGAAGAAAAAGAGGTTTATGTATTAGGACCACCACTCATTCCTGCACAGGAATGCCATCAGATGAATGACAGCTTAAATCCACCGTACGAAGTAGAATATTGGAAGTATGGACTTGAACTAGCAATTGAATGGGCAAAACGACTAAATATAGAAGGAAATCCAGATTGGACGAAAGTGTCTCGTTTGATGACACCGCTCCCTCACAAAGATGGGGTTTACCTTGCTCACGAAAATTGTCCACAAACATTTACAGAGAAAAATCACGATCATCCTTCTATGCTTGGAGCATTTGGAATCCTGCCCGGCAAGCTAGTGGATGTAAATATCATGAGAAATACATTATTCAAGGTGCGAGAAGAATGGGATTGGGAATCCTCTTGGGGATGGGATTTTCCGATGTGTGCAATGACAGCTGCACGATTAGGGGAAAAGGAGTTAGCGATAGATTTCTTACTAATGGATGCAACAAAAAATACGTATCTAGTAAATGGGCATAATTATCAGCGACCAGGTTTAACCGCTTATCTCCCGGGTAATGGGGGTTTATTAACAGCTGTTGCGATGATGATTTGTGGCTGGGAAGGCTCTCCTGAAAAGGAGTGTAGTGGTTTTCCTAACAATGGTGAGTGGACGGTGGAGTGGCAGGACATTCATTCGTATTTATAGGTATTTATATTACGTTAGAATCGAGGAAGCTGTGGGCGAAATCATAGACGTATGGGCAGATTCAAAGAAGAGTAACGGTTCCGCTCGTTACGCGTGTTTCTGAAAAAAAACATTTTCAGAAAAATTTAAAACCATTGTAACGTCTCCGCACAACGTAATTAAGAAAAAAGGAGTTTTTTTATGAATTCAACTAGTTTGTCAGTAAAGATTGCAGACTCCATTCAATCTCAATTTGTAGATGGCTATCACCCTAAGATGGCGAATAAATGGGGTTATGTAGCAGGAATGGCTTTAAAAGCATTTGATTGGTTATCAGAGTGGGAAAAGGATGAGCGCTATCATGAGGTCGTCAGGCGACACCTCGATTTATTTATAAGAGAAGATGGAACGATTAAGGGATATTCTTTGGATGAATATAATTTAGATCATATTAATGAAGGGAAAAATGTCTTTAATCTTTGGCGAAAGACGAAAGATAGTAAATATAAAAAAGCTTTAGATTTATTGTATACACAATTAAAAGGACAGCCACGCACGAGTGAGGGAGGATTTTGGCATAAGAAGATTTATCCGTTTCAGATGTGGTTAGATGGCGTATACATGTCGTCTCCTTTCCTCGCAGAATATTCAAAGGAATTTGAGATTCCCACTGGATTTGATGACGTCGCTAATCAAATACTATCCATTGAAAAAAATACAAGAAATCCTCAGAATGGTCTTTTGCATCATGCTTGGGATGAAAGCTGTGAACAACGTTGGTGCGACCAGAAAACGGGTAGATCCCCTCATGTATGGGGCAGGGCAGTTGGATGGTATTCAATGGCTATTGTCGATTCGCTTGAGCATTTTCCGAAGGGCCATCATAAACGTGGTCAAATATTAGGAATATTTGAACGGATGGTTCATGCGATTTTACATGTTCAGGATCAAGAAACAGGGTTATGGTACCAAGTGATGGATCAAAATGGAAGAGAACGCAATTATTTAGAAGCATCTGGTTCATGTATGATAACGTATGCGATCGTAAAAGGAATACGTTTAGGTTATTTATCTGGGATTGATGCAAAGACCGTAGCAAAAGCATACAAAGGGATTTTGGATCATTTCGTAACCGAAGATGATAGAGGTATACATTTGCACCAAATTTGTAAAGGGGCTGGATTAGGTGGACACCCAAAATATCGTGATGGCTCCTACGATTATTATATGAATGAGCAAATCGTTAGTGATGATTTAATGGGGGTAGCTCCATTACTTCTTGTAAGCATCGAGTGGGAAAAGCTACAGACAAAAGACATGAACGAATGAAAAAGATAGGTTAAGAAGTTTATCGTAAAAATCATCTATTGGGGGGAGTAAGCTTGACTACTTTTAACAATAGCCGTTATAAACTTATTTTAAAATATCCTGCTTCTTGGTGGAGAAATCAGTGGAGAGAAGCACTACCTTCTGGAAATGGGAAAATCGGGGCTGCTGTGTATGGTGGTGTTAATCTAGAGACAATTGTCATCAATCATGAGGATTTGTGGCATATGGGGATAAAAGATAAGCTACCAGATGTAAGTGATACTCTTAAAGAAACGAGGACGTTAATCGAAAAAAAACAATTTAATGAGGGAAATGGGTCATTAACTAATGCTCTGAAAAAAAAGAACTATCATACGAGCCTCGCTTCTGTTATTCCTTTAGGTGATTTAAAAGTTAGAATGTCTAATAAAGAAGTATTTCAGCATTACCGTAGGGTTTTGAATATGGAAACAGGTGAGATTGAAGTAAGTTGGCAAGAAGGTAAGCAAAGAATGAGTAGACGATTGTTTGTTTCGAGAGCAGATGATGTCATTGTTTATGAGCTGGAATCAGAAGCAGAAATAGATTCTGTTGATTTTCAAGTTTCATTACATAAAAGTGATAGTCATAAAATGCATGATAAGGTGGAAGAATTATCGAAGACGGTAAAGGTTAAAGCAGATGGGGATTTTCTCTTTTATTCGGTGACAAATGATGACTATACGGATTTTGGAGCTGTTATTAGAATTGTCCCAATGAATGGGCAGTGTGTAACAAATACTCAGTCAATCAATTGTAAACAAGTGAAAAAGATAATGGCATTTATTAAAGTTTTTGTTAAATCCGCCCATCAGCTTGAGTGGTCAAAACTACAAAAAGAGCTATTATTATATAGACCGAATTATCAAGAACATTTAAATCTTCATGTTCTTTTACATCAACAATTATTTCATTCCGCTTCATTATCTTTAGAAGGGAATGACTATACACGTTCAAATGAAGAGCTATTACTAGAAGCGTATGAAGGCGACGTATCTATAGAGCTAATAGAAAAAATGTGGTCTTTTGGAAGGTATCTTTTTATATCGGGAACAAGAGATAGAGGGGAACCATTTAGTATGTATGGCCTTTGGGCAGGAGATTATAACTTAATGTGGAGCCATCGAATGGCTAATGAAAATATACAAATGATGTATTGGCACGCCAATGTAGGTGGGTTAACAGAATGTATCCCACCACTGTTCTACTATTATGAAAATATGCTTGATGATTTCCGAGAGAATGCGAGTAAGCTTTTCGGATGTCGTGGAATTTATATTCCGGCGGGTACGACACCTGGTATTGGTGTTCCAAACCAAATCGTTCCTGTCATAATGAATTGGACTGGTGCAGCTGGTTGGCTTGC
The DNA here is from genome assembly GCF_041821005.1 of Halalkalibacter sp. AB-rgal2. Lineage (NCBI taxonomy): Bacteria > Bacillati > Bacillota > Bacilli > Caryophanales > Bacillaceae > Halalkalibacter > Halalkalibacter sp. AB-rgal2. The sequence continues at coordinate 62,032 of NZ_JBGUAV010000018.1, read as the reverse complement.
ACAGCATTTCTATGACTATTATTTATATACAGATGATGAAGAATTTCTAAAAGATCATCTTCTCCCTTTTATGAGAGAAATTGCGTTTTTTTATGAAGACTTTTTAGTAAAGGGAGATGATGATACTTATACCTTTATCCCTTCCGTATCCCCAGAGAATACACCTCACAATTTCATGCCAAAAACAAGTGAACCCATCGCACATCCGATGCCAACTGCGATTAATGCAACAATGGATATTGCAATAGCAAAAGAATTATTACAGCATTTCATTGAGGCTTGTATACGCACAGAGTTATACTTAGAAGAAATAGAAAAATGGGAGACAATATTGAAAGGCTTACCAAGTTATATGTTAAATCATGAGGGGGCATTGAAAGAGTGGTCAAACAAAGAATTTGAAGACCGCTATGACCATCGACATTTGTCTCATATTTATCCGTTATTTCCTGGAAGAGAGCTCCAAGAAGAAAGTGAAACTATTTTATTTGATGCATGTAAGAAAGCAGTAGAAAAAAGAGTAATAGGTGCACAGACGGGATGGTCATTTGCTCATATGTCCTGTATTTATGCTCGATTACATGAAGGGAACAAAGCACTTCAACATTTAGAATATTTATCACGCTCCTGTTTGTTAAGCAATTTCTATACGTTGCATAATGATTGGAGGAATATGGGGCTAACTATGGAAATTGAAACAGCTCCGGTGCAAATGGACGCCAATTTAGGATGGGTTAATGCGGTACAAGAAATGCTCCTTTTTGTCTCAGAAAACCTAATAAAGGTATTACCAGCAAGACCTGATAAATGGAAGAGAGGGAGTGTGAAAGACTTTCGGTTTTATACAGGGCGAATTTCTTTTTCCTGGGACGTAGATGCAGGGAAGTTTGAGGCTGAAATAAAGTCAGTTAGGAGAACGATTGTTACGATTAAATTACCTAATTTTGTTGCTGGCTTTACTTATTTGGGTGAAGAAATACGAATATCGAAGTCAAAATTAGGGGCAGCTTATATTGACATAAAGATGCAAGCAAATCAAAGCTTGAAAATATTTAATAAATAGAGCGGTTACGAAAAATCATAGCAGTAAAAACTTTCATTTGATTGAATTAGCTATAAATAGATTACAAGTAAAAGGCAGGGTTAATTGAAGATCACTGAAACAGTACAACGGGTTAATCAAGAGTTGGAAATCTTTATTTATGGTAGATAAACCTTTATCATTATTAATGAGTCACTGTTTTAGCGCATGCTATTTAATCTGAATAACAGGAGGATTTAACTTATGGCTGAACTGAAATTCGAAATCACTGAACACGTTGCAGTATTGTCTGAATCACCAAAAGGCTGGACGAAAGAATTGAATCTCATTAGTTGGAACGGTCGTGAGCCGAAGTATGATATTCGTGACTGGGCTCCGAACCATGAGAAGATGGGGAAGGGTGTTACCATTTCAAAGGAAGAATTGGAGAAGCTGAAAGAGGCTTTACAAAAGCTGTAGGGAAAAAGGCATAATTATTTTATAAGAGGCTGGGACAAAGCCCTCCTCTGAATTGAAAAAGTCGGTGGAATTTTATGATAAGTAAAATTTCACCGACTTTTCATTATTTCAAACTCTTTAAAGTAAGGGGCTGTCACAGGTTCGTTCCATTGCGCTCCAGTCACTCGCTTTCGAGGCCACTGAAAAAGTGCTCGTTTACTTCGGACTTGAAAGGGAGCTTTGCCCTCGCTCCCGGGATGGGGGGCACGCTTTCCGCAGGCGGGCGTTGAACGAACCGGCGCAGCCGGTGGATTTCAAACTGCCCTTCCCTCCTGCAGGAGTCGGCCCTCCCCTCCCGTCCGCTTTGTTGAGAGGTAAGATAGACATTCCCTACTCTTCAACGATAAAAAGAAAAGAAGAGAAATCGTCTAAAAAGGCCTTTGAGAAATGAGACTCAAAGGCCTTTTATCTACAGTTTGAAGTTTCATTTTATCAAACACTTCACTGTCATTATATTTTATCATTTAGGTATTACATAGATGCAGGTGAATCTAATGATATCAGATGAATTCGAATTTAATAAAGATGCTAAGGATGTATGTTTGTAAAGCTGGGTATAATGTACAAATCGCAACAGAAGGTTCATACATTCTTATACTCAAATCCAACTGATACACGTACGCTTATTCCATTTCTAGATGGAATGGAATAAAATGACTTCAAGTTACCGAAACACATTGTCGCTAGTAGCAGATGGTAGCTGCCAGGCCAATGTCCTTCGTGTGCTAGCGAAGCACCCATTTTTCCTTGAGTATGAGAGAAGGTACGTCCTTCTCTTTTTTATTTTTGTTGGATCATTCATACAAGAGGTCATTGATCAGAAATACAAGCAATTAGCAGGCATATCAAAGGAGATAGATGATAGTATAAATAGTGTCTCGAATTTGACATCCGCACAATTCCCTTCGTTTTCGAATGTGAGGAATCGAAAAGAGGAGACAGTGGAAGTGACCTCAGAAAGGGTAAAATATAAATATTTAAGGAGAGTATGCTATGCATAATGAACCGGAAGAAACCTGCGTGCCAAAAGGAATTGTTTTAAAAGATACTGGCTTTGGATATACATTATCTGTTATAGGTGGGAAATATAAGATGGTTATTCTATATTGGCTGCTAGAAAATAAGGTGATGCGATTTAATGAGCTAAAGCGTAGCATAGGTTCTATTTCTTTCAAGACATTAAGTGTGATGTTAAAAGAAATGGAAGCAGACGGTATAGTGGTGCGTAAAGAATACCCGCAAATTCCTCCAAAAGTAGAATATTCGCTTTCTGATCGAGGAAGCTCCCTTCTCCCCATTTTAAATATGATGTGTGACTGGGGCGAAATGAATCAAAATGCAGATGAAAAATGATAGTTCAATAACCCGAGGGCAAGCAGGATTTTTCCTGCTAGTTGCCTCCGGGTTTGTATTTATAGATTATTCAAAAACGCTAAATACTCTTTTGTGTTGCGATCTAATTCATTGACCACTGGCTTTAAATCTTCTTCTTCTGTTCCACCTGGCTTTTGTTCATCACCGTAAAACGCATGAATGGAACGATAATCTGCCTGACAATAGAAAAAAGTGGTTTCAAACGGAATAAGTATTTGTTCCAAAGTATGTCCGTATCTTCCATTTTCACTATAGTCACTTGCCCTGATACCTGCGGAAACAGCTAATGCCACTTTGCGATTCTTTAATTTATCCCCGCCATTGGATCCATAAGCCCATCCGTAATCAAAAACTTCATCAAGCCATTTTTTTAGAAGGGATGGACTATTAAACCATTGAATGGGAAATTGCAGAACAAGATTTTCATGTGATTCGATTAACAGACGTTCTTTTTCTGCATCAATCTTTTCTGTCGGGTATTGCTTATACAATTCATGTACCGTGTATACTTCAGGGTATTTTTTCAGCTCCTTAATCCATTGCTTATTAACGATAGATGTTTCTATGCTCGGGTGTGCGACTACAATAAGTGTTCTCATAGAGTGTATCCTCCTTAAATTTTATTACTCTTTGAGTATAGAATACGATTTTTAAATGTGTAAGTACGCACTTTTAAAACAGGTACTTTCGTAAAAGTAAGTACTTATAGGAGGAAAACGATAAATAAAGTCTGCTTACTTTTAGCTTTTGCTTGTTCTGCAATTGGGCTGGGTATGAGATTGAAATAATCTCTTTTGTCGTCGGCTTTCCACTTAATCCATTTACAGATGCGATTGGATGCCGTAGCAATTTTGCCACATGATGAAGACACACCTTCAAGTTTGCTTTTGCTTTGTCCTGAGCAAGGTGGGGAAAAAGCTCTTTACATAATATATCGCGTGTCGTTACCGGATGAAAGGCTAAATAAGTCAGTAGTCTCTTGGCATGACGCTGATTCCATCCAGTTTCAATGGGAATCGAATCAATCTCGACACGGAATCTGTGTAATAGATGAATATCAAGAATGGGAACTCTTCGCGATTCTATTTGCTCTTCTGGCTGAAATACCATTTGTATAAATTGTTGTGATTCTTTTCGGGAGAAGTTATCAACACTTATCCGTGTTGCAAATAGCCTGACCCATTCCGCTACAAGTTCAGGTTGCTCTAGAAATAGAAGAAACGACGCATTGGGCACGGTTATTAGTTTGCTGTTTTGCAATAGAAAGGAACTTGCATTAAGAAATGAATTCGGACTTGTCATATTCAATTCGCCTGTTAATAGAAGGACCGGACACGATACATCGGCAAGTTCTAGAAGCAGTGCTGAATTCGATGTCAGCTCAACCATGTTAGAAAAATGCCCTGCTGGGTAGCCGAGCAATACTTGGAAATAATGCCTGAGGTCTGTATTCTCTGGACCAAGTGTCGTATATCCTCTTAACAGTTCTTTGTACTGGTGGAGAAAGTGGGGATGCCCCGCTTCCATAGTCTGTTTCATATGTGGAAATACGTGCAGAGCTAAATGGGAGTGTGCATTATTTGTCGACATATACGGAAGCGACATGAGTGTAAGGGCTTTGACATGATCAGGATACGCGCGGGCGTACTTCACAGCTAAATGTGTTCCATAACCAAATGAGACTATATGGACTTCTGATAGCTCAAGTTTTGTAAGGAGTTTATTTAAATCCTAACACAGAACGTCCCATGTGATCGGCGCCTCCTCAAAATGACTTTGTCCATGCCCTCGAATATCGTACTGCACAACGGAAAAGTCCGCCACAAGTAATTCGCTAAAGCGCCCCCAGCATGAGGAATCAAGTGCCAGTCCGTGAATGAGCAAAAGTATCTCCTGACTCCTGCTATTACTATCACTCCATTCGTAATACATGTTATGTTCATTTATTGATACTAAAGGCATGTATTCGCCTCCTGTTTACATAGTTGTTGCATTTTATTTCGACAATAATGCTTATTTCCCTTCTTTCTGTTACTTTCTTATTATCTGTTCTTAGTTATAATGAACTACAGTAGCTAGAAGACTTTAAATGATATTGATACATTCATGTCTATCCTTTTTGCATTATTAAAAGATGGTGGGGTTATGGTTTTATGTGATTTTCATCCATTAAGAAGGTGTACGGTTAAAGGATTTGGTGCACAAATCCAATATGAGATCCAGCCTCATTACTTTGAAGAACATGAATAACGAGTCTTTCCGGATAACTGCTGGTACTTTCAGTGGTTCGGATATCGATAAATTTAATAAATATAACATCTCTTATGAGAACGATCTAAAAGCAGATATATCTGTTTTGACGGATGTTTACTTTGCTTACGAATGTAAAGTTAAAAGTATCATCTTTAGCACGCTGAATAGGCATTGTCACCTTAAAATGGATTGTTTTCTTAAAAAAATATAAAAAAAAAAAAGTAGTTGACACTTCGGGAAATTATAAATTAACATGTATGTAACCGGTTGACATATGTTTTTAATAACATTATGTCTTTATTTTCTGTATAAGTTTGGAAGCGTTAACAAAATAAAAATATTTAAACTCATTTAATAAAGCAGAAATGCAGAATCTTCAAAGACTGTCTTCACTGATTCATAATCTTGACTTTTATTGATGTGTGAAGCAGCCTTTAAGTCATTGTTGGTCGTAGTTAAAATTTGTAGGAGGTTATTTAATGCGTAGGAATAATGGCTATTTAAGAGTAGTAATAGTAATCTTTGTATTTACTTTATTTGTTAGTGGTACCGTAATAATAAGTGCAGAAGGCGATGTTTTTATGTCAAATATAGGAGGAAATAATAGTAGTATGATAGAATCAAATGATTATTATACAGAGTTATATCGTCCACAATTTCATTTTTCCACACCAGCAGGAAGGTTAGCTGACCCAAATGGACTCATATATTTTGAAAGTGAATACCATTTATTTCATCAAAAAATGGGGACATGGGCTCACGCCGTTAGCCAGGATCTTATCCATTGGGAACACCTTCCAATAGCATTAGAGCACGATGAATTAGGTCAGGCTCTATCTGGAAGTGCTGTAGTTGACTGGAACGATACGAGTGGTTTTTTTGATGGAGAAGCAGGAATGGTAGCCATCTATACAAGTACTCATGGTGGAGAGGCACAAAGTATTGCCTATAGCAAAGACAATGGAAGAACGTGGGAGCGTTATGGTGGGAATCCTGTAATTGAAAACCCCGGAATAAAAGATTTCCGTGATCCTAAAGTTTTTTGGCATGATGAGACAGAAAAATGGGTGATGGTTGTCAGTACTGATAAAAGTGTAGCCTTTTACAACTCATCTAACTTGATCGAGTGGGAATATCAAAGCAAATTTGGAGATGATCAAGGTTCACAGGTTGCAGTATGGGAGTGTCCAGATTTGTTCAGATTGCCGGTTGATGGTGATAAGCATAATCAAAAATGGGTGCTACATGTAAGCATTGGCGATAATCATGTTACCGATGGTTCGACTGCACAATATTTTGTTGGAGAATTTGACGGATATGAATTTACGAACATAAATCCAGCTGATGAAGTATTATTTACTGACTTTGGACAGGATTTTTATGCAGCTCAGTCTTTTAATGATATTTCATCTGATGATGGCCGACGGATATGGTTAGGATGGATGGCCAATTGGCGTTATCCTTATCAATCTCCAACATTTCCATGGATGGGCTCTATGTCTATCCCAAGAGAATTGTCATTAAGGACAGTTGATGATAGCATTCGTTTATTTCAGGAACCAATTAGGGAAATAGAAAGCTTACGGGCAACAAAATACACTATAGACTCATTTATCCTTGAAGGTGAGCATACAATTAAAGATTTCTCTGGATCAACATATGAATTTGAAATGGTTATTGCATACGATGATGTTGATGAATTTGGGATTCGTTTGCGACAGTCTGAAGAAAATGAGACAGTTGCCGGAGTCGATGTGAACTCAGAAAAGGTTTTCCTCGATCGATCCAATGCAGGACTTGAAACATTAGTTGACCGAAATGGAGACACTTTTCAATTTGGAAAACGTTTTGAAACGGATTATCCAACTGACAAAAAACAAATAAAACTAAGAGGATTAGTAGATGAATCTTCGGTAGAATTATTTATCGATGATGGGGAGTATGTTTTTACAAACCTTATATACACAAAACCAACAAATAGAGGAATTGAGCTATATTCACATGGCGGTAAGGTAGAAATTCTCTCTCTCGACTTTTACCATCTAGATTCGATATGGAGAGTGTCTCCGGCAGATGGAGAAATAGAACGAATCGTTGTGAGTGAGGAAGAAGTTGTTTTAGAAGTCGGAGAACTTACTGAACTGATTGCTCATGCAAAGCCAGATTGGTTAAATGTATTATCCCCTTTTGAATGGGAGGTTGCAAAAGCAGGTCTAATTGAATTGAAAGCAATTGATGAAACAATCGTTTCTATTACAGGAATAGAAATGGGTACAACCTCAGTTACGATAAGCGATCCAAATAGTGGTATCTTCAAAGACATTACTGTGAGAGTGGTGGAGGATAGAACCTCTAAGTATACTGACGGTTGGGGGCCATCTCCTTTAACGGGAAGGGTTTCTGGTAATTGGGATATATTCGATCAGACAAGTTTAAGTAGTCATATTGAATTCAACCCTGAGTGGAAAGAGATTTTTAGAGAGGAAGTTCTTACTACTGACTTTAGTGTTTCTACTGATATACAATGGATTGACCAAGGCGATGAAGGCTTTCCGAAATATGGAGTTACTATTCAAGACGAAGAAGGAACAATGGTCTCAGCCTTTTTCAACGTGGATATTAATCAGCTTGAAACATTTGCAAGAAACCACCATCAAGATTTCGGCTGGGAAGGCGTAGATTTACCAGCAGGTACGGATCTTCAAGAAGCATCAACGTTAAAAGTAGAGAAAGAAGGTGACATCTTTACTTTTTATATAAATGGTGAACAAATGTATGAAAGAATAGTCGAAATGAAAGGTGACATGAGTGTAGGTCTAATAAATGAAAATACAAAAGCTGAATTCCGTAATTTTGAAGTTGAAAAACTATCGGATCCTATTTTCGATCATGAAATCGATGTAACTGACTTAGAAAAATTAATAAATTCAGCAAAAGGAATTACTAATAAGGGTGTAACGGAAGCATCTTATCAAAGATTGCAAGAGGCCATTAAAAGAGCAATTGAAGATCTTGAGACTATCACTACCGATGAAGAGTTGTTAATTGCTATTGAACGATTACAAGAAAGTATTAATGATTTACAAATAAAGGAATTGTCCCCTGTCCCCATAAAAAAAGAGATTGATGTAAGAGACTTGGAAGAATTAATAGAAAGAGCTATAAAGTTAACAAATAAAAGTATGACAGAAGAATCTTATCAAGTACTACAAGTTGCTATAAATAGTGCGATGGAAAAGCTTGATAATATAAATTCAGATGATGAACTAAATAAGACGATAAGTGAACTACAAGCAGCAATTTCGGAGGTTGAATTCTCTCTTCATGAAACGAAATCACAAGAAGGGGACGATGAGGTACTATTCGACAGCGATAAATTACCGAATACAAGTACTGTTTTGTTTAACCTTTTATTGCTGGGAATTGTATTGGTCACAATCGGTGGAACGGTAATGTATCGTTATAGAAATAGAGAAAATGAAAGCTAAAACGTAAGATGCACTCATTGTTGAAGTGGCTGTCCGAAAGGGGTATTACCTTTTCGGGCAGTTTTTTATGTACTTTTTTAACAAGAGCATTGTGAATGTTAGTAGATTTAAAATATTGACAGAGGGTAAAATTCTCATATACTATATATGTTACCGGTTGACATAAGGTGAGTTAATTACGCTTCTAGTGATGCATACATATTGTTCTACAATTATCATTTTTACCATATCAAGGTAGACTAATGCTATACTAATATCGTTGTCTGGTGCTCTCATTTTATTCAAACCTAATGGAGAGTGATTCTTTCGATTGTGCTTGTGATATTATGTAAATAAAATATATCGCCAACAGCTGATTATATAATAGTTCCCACAAAACACATGTTAAAAATTGTATTGTTTTATAAATATTTGTTGATGTTAGGAGAATGGAAGTTGAAACCGAAAATAAGTGATGTAGCAAAAAAAGCCGGTGTATCTAAAACAACAGTTTCCCGAGTGCTTAATAACAGAGGTTACATTAGTGAAAAAACGAAAGACCTCGTCTATAAAGCGATGGAGGAACTTCATTATGTACCCAACGATTTAGCGCGTTCTTTGTATAAAAAACGCTCCTATATAGTTGGTTTAATCGTACCTACAACAAGTAATCCATTTTTTGGGGAATTAACTTTTCATATTGAAAATTTATGTGACGAATTAGGATATAGAGTTTTATTATGTAATAGTTCCAGTCGAAGTGATAAAGAACAGAAGTATTGGGATATGTTACTTAGAAATCAAGTCGATGGAGTAATTGTTATAACGTATAATCGAGGACTAATAAATTCAGATAATAAAAAGAATCCTGTTGTAGCAATCGATCATTATTTATCTGATACGATTCCTGTCATTGGTTCTGATAATTATGAGGGAGGAAAACAGGCAACTGAATTATTAGTTTCAAAAAAATGCAAACAAATTATTCATATTCATGGACCAGACTCATTAGAAACACCAGCAAATTTACGTAAAAAAGCGTATGTAGATGTTATGAAGTCATATAATCGCACTCCTATCACCTATAGTGTGGAAAATGTACTTGATTCTAATAATCATATACAAGTGATATCTACTTTATTTGATCAGTATCCTGATGTGGATGGTATCTTTGCAAGTGATGATTTATTAGCTGCGGCTGTGATTGCAGAAGCAAAAAAAAGAGAAATTTCAATACCTGATCAATTAAAAATCATTGGTTACGATGGAACGGAGACAAGTAAAAGTCTCTTACCTGAATTGTCAACGATCCAGCAGCCAATAGACCAAATAGCAAAAGTAGCGATTGATTCATTACTTAAAATGATTGAAAACGAAAATCATGATTTACAATTAGAAACATGGTTACCAATTAAATTAATAGAGGGTAGTACGACTTAATGAAAACCTTGTACGAGTCCCTTGAAAGCGTTGTTATTACTTTACTCTTATCAGTGGAAAAGATGGTTTTAAATGAACTATTTTATCATTGTTAAGAGTTTTTTCAATTTAAAAGAGAGTATTTTTGTGGAACCGGTTGACATGTGGAACCGGATGACATATAATTTGACTATGGAGGCCATTCTATAACCATCACAAGAAAATAAGAAGGTTACGTTAGATATCGAGTATAGAAACCGCTATCAAGACGTGCGTTAGAGCTGCTGAATGGTTAATCCGTTCCTATTTAGAAAGAGGTGCTGGTTTTAATCAAAATGTTGGTTTTAAATTTTGAGACTGATTGCTAAGGGGGGGTTTTATGTCAACAAATTTGGAGTCACCAAGTGAACCAATAATGGTATTAGATAAGAAAAAAAGAAGCCGTTTAAGCTATATCAAAAAAAACTATTTACTATATTTATTTTTAGCTCCTGCTGTTATTTTAGTTTTTACATTCAATTATGTTCCAATGTATGGTGTGCTAATCGCATTTAAAGATTTTAGTGTTACGAAAGGAATTATGGGAAGTGACTGGGTTGGTTTTGAACATTTTCACAGCTTTTTAACTTCTCCAAACTTCTACCAAATCTTTATGAATACAATAAAGCTTAGTACGTTCGAGCTTTTAATCGGTTTCCCAGTCCCGGTCATTTTAGCTATTATGTTAAATCAGGTGAGAAAATCTAGTATAAAGAAAAATATCCAATTAGTTATTTATGCTCCATATTTTATTTCAACTGTTGTACTTGCAGGTATGGTATTTATCTTTCTTTCACCATCAGGACCTATTAACTCTTTTTTAACTCTGTTTATAAATAGCCCCATTTCATTTATGTCTGATCCTGATTATTTTAGAACGATTTTCATCGCTTCAGGAATATGGCAAGGCGCAGGATTTGCTTCCATTGTTTATGTTGCAGCATTATCGAATACGGATCCACAGCTTCATGACGCAGCAACAATTGACGGGGCATCGCTTTTGCAAAGAATTTGGCACATAGATTTTCAAGTTTTAAAACCAGTTATGGCTGTTCTGTTTATTTTATCTATTGGAGGAATCATGTCTATCGGATTTGAAAAGGCTTACTTATTGCAAACCTCAATGAACTTGCCTGCATCAGAAATTATTGACACGTATGTTTATAAAAGAGGTCTAATAGCAGGTGATTGGTCATTTGGTGCAGCTGTGGGACTGTTCAATACTATTATTGGATTAGTTCTACTAGTAACAGCAAATGGCGTTGTAAAAAAACTTAAAGGCGAAACCCTTTATTAAGAAGGGAGATGAACTTATGAAAAAAAGAAAGAACGAGACGCAACTAATAAATAATTCGAAGACTGATAGATTGTTACTTTTCATAAATAGAATATTTCTAAGCTTAATCGTAATATGTGTTACCATGCCTCTAATATATGTTGTCCTAGGTTCATTTTTACAACCAAATGTATTGTTAACGAGAGGGATATCCTTTAACCCTGAGCATTGGACAATTGATGGATACGTTCGCATATTTGAAGATGGAACGATCATGCGTGGATTTTTAAATTCTGTTTTTTATGCAACTGGCTTTACGTTAGTATCGATTACGTTTACTGTTCTCGCAGGCTATTCTTTATCGATTGATGATCTTGTTGGAAAAAAAATATTTACTGTCTATTTCCTCTTTGCAATGTTCTTTAATGGAGGAATGATTCCAACTTATTTAGTCGTTCGTTCCCTAGGTTTAGTTGACACACCTTGGGCCATTATCCTTCCGGGAGCTATCGGCATTTGGAATATTATTCTAGCAAGAACCTTTTTCAAAGGCTTACCTAATGAATTGAAGGAAGCAGCGAGAATTGATGGAGCTTCAGATTTCAGAATATTTATTAGTATTATATTACCTTTATCCAAGCCGATTATTTTTGTCATTGCCCTGTTTGCTTTTATAGGGAATTGGAATTCTTACTTTGACGCAATGATATACCTTAATGATCGGTCTCTCTATCCATTGCAATTAATTTTGCGAGAGATTTTAGTGCAAAATGAAGTGCAGCCTGGAATGATTGGTGATCAATTAGCTAGGGCAGAAATGCAAAGAATTGCTGAAATGATAAAATACTCGTCTATTGTCGTAGCAAGTCTACCACTGATGATTATGTACCCATTTTTCCAAAAGTACTTTGAAAAAGGGGTAATGGTAGGTTCATTAAAATAAAAAAAGGTGAGGGGATTCATTTGAAAAAATTATTTAAAACATTATCTTTATCTATCATTGGGGCAGTCGTTATTACTGGCTGTGGAAATGGTAATGAACAAACTTGGTCTGATGATTACGAGCTATCGAATATTTCCTTCCCAATAGAGGAAGAAGGAATATCCCTTAAAATCATGACAGAAAGTGCACCAATAGCACCTGATGATCCTAACGAAAAATTGATTTATCAACGTTTAGAAGAACAAACAGGTGTCCATATAGAATGGCAAAACTTTGTTGGTGAGACGTTTGGTGAGAGAAGAAACTTAGCCCTTGCTACAGGTGAAATGCCGGACGCTATCAAAAATGCTAGTTTTAGTGATTATGAATTATTAGACTACGCTGAAGACGGTGTGATTATTCCTTTAAATGATTTAATTGATAATTATATGCCTAATTTACAGGCAGTGCTAGAAGAGGCACCGGAGTATCGAGAAATGATGACTGCTCCAGATGGGAATATATATGCGTTTCCTTGGATTGAAGAGTTAGGTTCTGATAAAGGGAGAATCCAATCAGTTGATAACTTCCCTTGGATAAATGTCGAGTGGTTAGAAGAACTTGGATTAGATATGCCAACAACTACGGATGAATTAAAAGAAGTGTTAGTTGCTTTTAGAGATCATGACCCAGCAGGAGGCGGACAAACGATTCCAATGTCCTTTATGATCAACCACGGAGGAGAAGATCCAGGCTTCTTATTTGGATCATTTGGAATAGGTGATAACTGGGGGCGCACAGTTGTGACAAATGATGGAGAGGTTATACTAACTGCAGCTCATGAGGACTATATTGATTCATTTAATTTTATGAGTGATTTATATCAAGAAAGATTAATCGACATAGAGGCTTTTGAACAAGATTGGCCTGTTTATGTGGCAAAAGGGCAAGAAAATCGTTATGGTCTTTACTTCACTTGGGATAAGGCAAATATTACAGGTATGAACGATTCGTATGAACTAATGCCACCTCTTGAAGGACCAGATGGGCATAAAAATGTTGCAAGGACAAATGCGATGGGATTTGACCGTGCAAGAATGGTTATCACAAGTGCAAATGAAAACCTAGAATTAACAGCTAAATGGATTGATCAACTTTATGAACCGTATCAATCAGTACAAAACAACTGGGGTACTTATGGAGATGATGAGCAGCAAAATATATTTGAATATGATGAAAGCAGTCAAATGCTAAGGCATCTCGATTTAGAAGGGACACCACCGGTTGAATTAAGAGAAAAAACCTCAGTTGGAGGGCCATTGGCTATACTTGATAGCTACTATGATGAGATTACGACAATGCCGGACGATGCAGCGTGGCGACTGAATTTAATGGAAGAGGTCATGGTGCAACATATGCAAGCGGAAAATGTACTACCGAATATCTTCTTTAGTAAAGAAGAGCTTGATCGAATCTCTACAATTGAGGCTGATTTAATTCCATATATAGAGCGGAAAAGAGCTGAGTGGATTATAAATGGGAACATTGAAGATGAATGGGAAGCGCATTTAGTAGAATTGAATCGTTTAGGTTATCAAGAATGGATTGAAATTATGCAAAATGGATATGATCGAACAACGAATTAAGGAGAAAAACATGACTATTCAAAACATAGATAAGTATAGGCCGAATTTACACTTTGCACCACAAAGAAATTGGATGAACGATCCAAATGGGTTAATTTACTTTAAAGGAGAGTATCATCTATACTATCAATACAATCCAAATGACAGCGTTTGGGGTCCCATGCATTGGGGCCACGCTGTCAGTAAAGATTTAATCACGTGGGAAGAATTAGACATTGCCTTATACCCAGATGAAAAAGGAACAATCTTCTCTGGAAGTGCAGTGATTGATTGGAATAACACATCTGGATTTTTTCCTGAGGAACCAGGGATGGTAGCAATCTTTACACATCATAATGAATTCGAGGGAGAGCCGCAAAAGCAAACACAAAGCATTGCTTACAGCTACGATCAAGGAAGAACGTGGGAAAAGTTTGAGGAGAATCCTGTACTCGAGCACGAAACTAAATTAGACTTCAGAGATCCAAAAGTGTTCTGGCATCACGAAACAAGCAAATGGATCATGGTTTTGGCTACTGGTCAGACGGTAAGTATTTATTCATCAACCAATTTAAAAGAATGGAAGTTTCAAAGTGAATTTGGCCAAAATTTGGGGTTCCACGATGGAGTGTGGGAATGTCCGGATCTATTTCAATTAAAAGTTGAAGGAAGTAATGAGAAGAAATGGGTATTATTTGTGAGTGTAGGTGATAATGAACAATTTGATGTCGGTTCTTGTACACAATATTTCATTGGTTCTTTTGATGGTTCGCATTTTGAAGCAGAGCATGATGATACTCGTTGGTTAGACTATGGAAAAGATAATTATGCAGGTGTAAGCTTTTCTGATATCCCTGAAGAAGACGGAAGACGAATTTATCTTGGTTGGATGAGTAATTGGCGGTATGCTAATCAAGTTCCTACAGTTGGTTGGAGAAGTCAAATGACTCTTCCAAGGGAGTTAACTCTTCGAAATTCTCGAGCGGGCAAGAGGGTCGTCCAGAAATTAGTAAGGGAACTCGGCTCTTACTTCGCAAAAAAACATGCAATCGAACAACTGATTGTAAATGAACGAGAAATGTTTCCTGTGAATGAACAATACGTACAATTAGATCTTCATATCGAGAATATCGATGCTAATCAATTTGGTATTACACTGCATCATACAGATAACCAATACACAACATTAACGATTGATTCAATCAACAACACATTCGAATTAGATAGAAAAAATTCAGGAGAAATTAGTTTCTCGGATAATTTCTTTAAAAATCAAATAGCTACTATAACAAATACAGATCATTTACAAATACGTTTCGTTCAGGATACATCATCAGTCGAAGTTTTTTTAAATGATGGAGAATATGTTCTGACAAGCTTACTTTATCCAGATAACGTCTGTGAACAGATTTCGTTTTTTTCAAAAGGCGGATCAATTAAACTAACAGACGGTTACATATCTGGACCAAAAAGGTTTTAATGAAAAAGAAGTGAAAATATGTGCACTAAAAAGTAGCTATAAAATGATGTTTCCAGGGGGGCAAATATTTCTCTCTGCCATTCAAACGTCGCTTAGAAGCAATTCAGAAGTCTATTTTTTGAACATCATTTTTTATAAAGAAGTTTTCAGTGGTCTTGTGAAATACCTTCTTATATGGGATTGAGGCAGTACAAGACACTGACCGCATTGTAATTGATGATTTAGTCATTAATAATATCGGAATTGGTGTACAACTACACGGAGCAGATGCCCCTTCGATACGTAATTCTTGGATTGCAGAAACTACGACTTCCATTATTTTAAATGGGGCCTCACAGCAGGCGAGTATTGTTAATAACTCATTAGGCGCACAGCCAGATGGTGTAACGATTGAGTTAGAAAATGCTAAATGGTTTAATATAAGCGGTAACAACATATATCCTGATGGTTCAAGTAATATACGACTATATAACCCAATTCATGAGACTTTAGCGAGCAATACTATTTCAGCCCGTTATAATGGGATGATTGAATTGTTGCCAAATGAATTTGGGGAATATGGTAATGGGAATGTCATTAATGGTAATGTTATCTCTATAATAGAATATAGAAATCATCCTGATGACAAGGACATAGAATGGGAAATATTACATGTAGAAGCCTATAATACTAATATTAGCGGGAATCAAATTATTGCTGATGGTATGCCAGAAGGGTATACGGCTATTTTAGTAGAGACTGGAGAAAACAATCGAATTTCAAATAATTCTATTGGGGTAACGAATCCATCTAATGCTAAGATTGTAGTAAACGCTCAGCGACTTCCACGATCATAACAGATAGTATCTATGAAAATGAATTTCAGAATCATGGGGATAATAGTAACGTAAATGTCACCTTACCTGATTAGTTACAAAAGTATCAGGAAATTAAACTTTATTGAGGGAGGAAGAAAACTTATTTTGTTAATAGGTTTCTTCCTCTTTTCAAGGTCGTTAATCGTAAATATTGAATATGTTATCAATTAGTTAGAAGGAGGATTAGGAAATGCAAACACATTCAACCATAGTATGTATTGGAGAGTTACTTATCGATTTCTTCTGTACGGATACCGGAAATGATCTAATAAAAGGGATGAAATTTGAAAAACAGGCAGGTGGTGCTCCGGCAAATGTCTGTGCATCGATAGTGAAATTAGGTGGACATGCAATGATTTGTGGGAAAGTTGGCAATGATCCATTTGGCCACTTCTTGAAAAATACGTTAGAAGAACTGAAGGTTGATACGTCAATGCTCGTATTTGATGATACGAATCCAACGACACTTGCCTTCGTGGCCTTACAGGAGAATGGGGAGCGGGATTTTGTATTTAATCCTGGTGCAGATGCGTTTTTAACAGAAGAAGATCTAGATATGGGGAAAATAGATAGTGCTCGCATTTTGCACTTCGGTTCAGCTACAGCTTTACTGAATGGTCCAATTCAAACAATTTATTTAAACACAATGAAAGAGGCAAAATTGGCAGATCAATTTATCTCGTTTGATCCTAATTTTCGGACGGATTTGTGGAAAGGCAATGAACAGGAGTTTGTCGCTTTGGCGAAAAAAGCCATTACTTTTTCTGATTTCGTAAAAGTCAGTGAGGAAGAACTACAACTCATTACAGGAGTCGAGGACATCGCAGAAGGGGTTCAGGCTTTTCATCGCGATGGAGCTAAGTTTGTTGCAGTAACGTTAGGAAGTAAAGGAACGTTTATTTCAAATGGAATGACACAAGAGACGATTTCAAGTATAAAGGTGAAAGCAATAGACACAACAGGAGCCGGAGATGCATTTGTTGGAGCAATGCTTTATCAGTTAGCTAAGGAAAAGGAACCAAAACGTGTTTTAGAGAATATTGAACAAATTAGAGAAATAACGTTATTTAGTAATAAGGTTGCAGCTCTTACATGTACAAATGTAGGGTCAATTGCATCGATTCCAACAATGGATGATTTAAATTATTTTTAGTACTGTTTATGTAAGCTCTCCTTCCCTGCCAAATTTAGAGCAAGTTGCCTTTGTGAAAAAGCAAGTTTTTTTATGTGACATACTTAATCACAAAAGACTTTTAGTAGCCGCAGAGATAACCAATTTATATGCTAATCTCCAAAGAAATGCTTTAGGAGTAGCTACCTTTACTGGGTTTAGTCAGGTCGCACAGGATCATGATGTTAAACTCTTCATTAGAAGAGGAATAGAAATTGGGAAAAAGCATGCGAAGTTATTTGGAGAAAAATTAGAAGAAAGTAACCCTCCTGTACCTACTACGTGGTCATCTGAAATAACCAATAGTACGGCTCATACATTTTCTGATAAAATGATGATGTTCTATACATCCTCTTTGATTTCTTTAAGTATTGGTTACTATGGTATAAGTACTTCTCAAAGCCCTAGAGTAGATATAGGTGTTATGTATAACAGATTATTATTAGAAATTCAGCTCTATTCTGAGAATGGAGTTAATATCATGATAAAAAAATGGTTAGAACAACTCCAATGGCTCTCGCTAGAAATGAGTTAGCAAAAAATAAATAAAGGGTTGTATAATTTGATAAACGTACTTAACAATGGTATAAGTGTAAAGGAAGCAGAGATATCTTTGCTTCTTATTTTTTGGGGGGGATATTAGGAATATTGCTGATGCTCCGATTGTGAAAGGATTTGGATTTGAAAATGACTGAAAATTTTTGGCGTGATTTACCACGTCCGTTTTTTATATTGGCACCGATGGAAGATGTGACAGATGTTGTTTTTCGACATGTCGTAAGTGCGGCAGCTAGACCTGATGTGTTCTTTACAGAGTTTACAAATACGGAAAGTTACTGTCATCCAGAGGGGCACCATAGTGTGCGTGGTCGTTTGGTTTTTACCGAGGATGAACAGCCGATAGTGGCGCATATATGGGGGGATAAGCCGGAATACTTTCGGCAAATGAGTATAGGTATGGCGAAGGAAGGTTTTCGCGGTGTCGATATTAACATGGGCTGTCCGGTACCTAACGTGACATCCAATGGCAAGGGATCAGGTCTTATTTGTCGTCCGGATGTTGCTGCTGATCTTATACAAGCAGCAAAGGCGGGAGGGCTGCCCGTAAGTGTGAAAACAAGGCTTGGTTACACAGATGTAGATGAATGGCACGACTGGCTTACACATATACTCAAACAAGACATCGCTAATCTTTCTATTCATCTTCGTACGAGAAAGGAAATGAGTAAAGTGGATGCACACTGGGAACTGATTCCAGAGATTAAGAAGCTTCGTGATACGGTGGCACCCGATACTCTTTTGACGATAAACGGGGATATTCCTGATCGTCAAACGGGTATGGAACTAGCACGGAAGTACGACGTTGATGGGATTATGATTGGGCGTGGGATATTCCACAATCCATTCGCCTTTGAAACGGACCCGAAAGGGCATAGTAGTAAGGAATTGTTGGATCTTTTAAG
The DNA here is from genome assembly GCF_041821005.1 of Halalkalibacter sp. AB-rgal2. NCBI lineage: Bacteria > Bacillati > Bacillota > Bacilli > Caryophanales > Bacillaceae > Halalkalibacter > Halalkalibacter sp. AB-rgal2. The sequence continues at coordinate 43,146 of NZ_JBGUAV010000018.1, read as the reverse complement.
ATTGCATCTTGACCTCTACGATCAATATTCAAAGGAATTTGAACCGCGTCCATTCAAATCGCTTCAGCGTTTTTTCAAGATCTATGTTCGTGGGTTTCGAGGGGCGAGTCCATTAAGAAATCAATTGATGAACACAGAGTCAACGGATGAAGTGCGAGCATTGCTCGATGACTACAACGCAACAGTAGACAATTATTGATAAATGATATGTAAACGGACTTTGGATGCGCCTGCCAATCTATTATGATGCCACTGAAAAAGTTTGGTTTTAACTTTTTCAGTGGCTTCTCTATTATGGCAGACACGTCCGAATTCCCAAAAAATTAAGGTAGGATGTTTCCTGCTGAACGATAGATGCTATACCATTCTTCACGAGTGAGATGAACATCGCTTGCTTTTATACATTCTCGTAATCTGCCTTCATTCATCGTTCCGATGACAGGCTGCATGTTCGCAGGGTGGCGCAGTAGCCACGCAATTGCGATCGTTGTATTCGACACCTCGTATTTTGCCGCAACCTCATCTATTCTTTTATTCAATTCTGGGAACTTTTCGTTTCCTAGAAATATCCCCTCAAAAAAGCCATACTGGAACGGAGACCAAGGCTGAATCGTAATATCCTTCAACCTACAATAATCAAGCACACTACCATCGCGATTTACGGCAGCATCATTCTCCATATTGACATTGATCCCACTGGAAATCATCGTTGTGTTTGTAATACTTAATTGGAGCTGATTGGCAACAATCGGTTGTTTTAAGTATTTGCTTAAAAGCTCCATTTGCATTGGATTTTGATTGGAGACGCCGAAATGTCTGACTTTTCCTGAGCTTTCGAGAATATCGAAGGCTTCTGCAACCTCTTCAGGCTCCATTAGTGCGTCTGGACGATGAAGTAGGAAGACATCCAAATAATCTGTTTTCAGACGCTTTAAGATTTTCTCAACGGATTGTACAATATGTTCCTTCGAAAAATCGAACGTTCCGACATCGGGTCGGATCCCGCATTTAGACTGGAGAATCAAATTTTCCCGGACATCATCATTCATCCGAACCGCATCAGCAAATATTTCCTCACATTCACCCGCACCATAAAGATCAGCATGATCAAAAAAGTTTGCACCATTATCTAATGCTGTCTGTAGAAAGCTTTCTGCCTCTTTTTTATCGATGGAATTAATCCGCATACAGCCTACCGCAACAACAGGTACTTCTAATTCACTAGTTCCAAGCTTAATGGTTCTCATTCTTTACATCTCCTTTTGAGATAGAATTGGTTTTTCTAAGTACATAACATTTTTAATTATATCAATATTTATAATGGATGTCCTACTTCTAGTATGCGTGAGTCTATAGGATGAGAAGTAGTCGTATATTTTAGAGCTAGCCTCCTTTTTTTGGAATAACATGCTATTATTAAATAAAAGAATCAAGGACTAAATTCTATTTGAAAGGAAGATGGCGGTGAAGCTTTGGGGGTCGTTATGATCATCATCGAACAAGCTGCCGAGTGAGAAGCATTTGAGGAACTAGGTTGAACATTGACTTACATAGTTTGAAAGGGGAATTGCATTGGTCATTTTAGATGCAAGTCGTATTGTTAAGATATACGGCGAACTAAATAACGAAAGTTCTACAACGGCTTTAAACGAAGTGAGCCTTTCTATTCACAAGGGAGAGTTTATTGCGATTATGGGTCCCTCAGGAAGTGGTAAATCTACTTTGCTTAATGTATTAAGTGGAATGGACAAGCCTACTTCTGGCGAGGTTACAATAGCTGGTGAAAGAATAAGCGAAATGATAGGAGATAAATTAGCATTATTTCGGCGTAAACAATTAGGTTTCGTGTTTCAAGATTTCAATCTTCTAGATAGTTTGACGGTAAAGGAAAATATTATTCTGCCAATGGTATTAGAACGAAAAAGGGCAAGCGAAATGGATGCAAGGATTGAATACCTTGCCAGTTTGTTTGGGATTGAATCCATCTTACATAAATATCCTTATAACATATCAGGAGGACAACAACAACGAACGGCTGTCAGTCGAGCACTAGTTAACGAACCAAGTATACTATTAGCTGATGAGCCTACTGGAAATTTGGATTCTAAATCATCGGAAGTCATAATGAAATGCTTTAAAAAGATAGTTGATGAGCTAGCCACTACCGTACTTCTTGTCACTCATGATGTTTTTGCTGCTAGCTATTGTCAGAAGGTTGTATTTTTAAAAGATGGTTCTATTCATTCCTCGATTACCAAAAAAGGTAGTAGGAAAGAGTTCTTAGACGAAATAATGGATAGTCAAGCTGTTTTGGGAGGAAGAACGGATGTCCTTTAACCAAATCGTTTGGAAAATGGTCAAGGCTCATTATAAAAAGTATATTTTCTATTTCTTATGTAACAGTTTAGCAGTCATGTTGTTCTTTTTATTTTCAACGCTGTTTTTTAATGAAGATATCGCTCAAGTAAAAGAGACAGAATCAATTGGATATGTTTTAGCTGTTCCTGGAATAGCTTTAGTTGTTTTTACTATGCTATTTATTAGTTATGCACACAGTATTTTTATAAAACGAAGAAATAGTGAGTTTGGTTTGTTCATCACTTTAGGAATGACCAATCGGGATGTTAGTAAATTGCTACTAATTGAAAATGGAATCATCGGCAGCATATCGTTAGTTACTGGTATTGTCGCGGGTTCACTATTTTCTCGTCTTTTCTTTTATTTGTTAACGAGTAGTGTCGGGATAAATTCTGTTTCCTATCATTTAAATATTGAAATGTTCCTATACACATCGATGGTTTTTTTAATTGTATTTGTTGTAGCAGTGGGTAGAACTCTTTTTCTCATAGTTAATCAAAGGATCATTCTGACTTTAAAAAGTGATAGGGTTTCTGAGGAAATCAAGATGAAAAGTCCATTGCTTGGTAAATTTGGAATAGCCATCATTATCTTATCTATTTTGGGGCTGTATTTTACCTATACAGGGTCAAATGGAGGCGATTATTTATTAATATGGACGACAACGACATGGATGGGTTTGTATATAAGTATAAATCAGTTCACGAGTTACTTTATAGATCTTATTAAAAAGAATAAAGCTTATTATTACAAACGAATGTTATCTTTAAGCAGTTTAGAGTACAAATTTAAGCAACTGACATCTACGCTTATGTTGGTTACTGTGATGATTATGGTCACTATTTTGTATAGTACGATAATGTTGTTCACGTACATAGAAAATGCTAAACAAGCTATTAAGGAAAACCCTTATGATATAGCGTTTTTCCAAACAGACAGTAAGAATAACCTAACTGAGGAAGAGCTTTATTCTATCATTAACCAGCCAGAAAATCCTATTCATACACATGTATCGCTACCGATCTATTCATATTTTCAACAAGAACGATTTAGTGGCTGGACTTATGTCTATCACGTGATGTCAATTGATGATTTTAATCATTTGACTTCTAATCAAATCAAAATAGGTGATAAGGAATTTATCTATTATATCAATCAACAGTCAGAGAATAATGATAGTGATTACGATCTTTATTTTACCTTCCCGAACGTAGAGAGTGAAGAAAACTATACACACAGGAAAACCATTGTTGAAAAAAACCTCAATAACGTAAGCCTTGAATTTATTCTTGTCAATGATTTTGAAATGAAGCATCTAAAAAACAAAAAAGATGGATTTGAATCAACTATTCATTTAATCAATGTAGCGAATTGGGAAGAGACGTATGAGGTTGTTGAGGAACTTCAGGAACGGTTCACAACCTTCAATGAAGCAACATCGCCCATTGTTGACGAGGAAGTAGAGGGGATATCTGAAACGGATTTATTTAGAATAGTGTCTAAAGTAGAAGCCTATAACCGTAATAAAACGACAAATGGAATTTCGTTTTTCGTCACTGCCTTTTTAAGTGTGCTATTCTTCTTTGCGTCGTTTGTTCTATTATATTTAAACCTCTTCTCTAACATTGACAAGGAAAAGGCGAAGGTCAAAAAGCTTCATCATATCGGTGTTACGACAATAGAATTAAAGAGAATGATCTCAAATGAACTAACACCTATATTTTTTATTCCAACCATTATTGGGACGATTCTTGCTTTTCTTTTTATTACGGCCATGTCAACTGATATTGGTGGAATTGTTCAAAACCCAAATGTCGTATTATATTTTTTAGTTGTTTCTGGCACCTACCATGTAATCCAATTAGGGTTTTATCTGTATGCAAGAAAGAAAATGTTTTTATACCTTATAAATAAGTCTGAAATTGACGTTAAAATGGAATGAGGAGATCTTTAAGAAAAAGTAGAATTGAGGTGTTTTCCCTATGTTCGGTATTAAAATATGAAACTCAAACATTGAGGATACGAATAAGTTCATAGAAGTATATGTTGATTACTTTCGAAGCGAATTTTACTAAATCTTGCGGATAAAGGATCTTACATTGTCTCAGAATCAACGTTTTTTCGTGTAATACGTGAAGCAAACATGTAACATCACCGTGGGCGTAGCCAAAAGACTGAGCGAAGAACTTCTGAAAGTCATCTGGCTACATATCCCAACCAAGTATGGACTTGGGATATTACGTGGCTTGGTGGACCTGTGAAAGGCTTGTATGACCGTCTTTATTTAATTCTTGATTTATTTAGTAGAAAAGCAGTTAGTTGGAAAGCGTGGGAAAAGGAAGAAGCCACACCTTTGGTGATTATTTAAGTTCAGGAACTCAACTTTCGCAAAGTAAAATTGGCAAATAAGCGATGAGCTAACTGGCGAGGTCCGCAATTTTCAGGAAAATTATTGACAATGATAGCGCTCTCATTTACACTAGGTGCAGTGGTAATTTTCTTAAAATTCGTTTAATTAGAATAGGAAGCAGTCGATCTAATATGGAAAATAAAAAAGTAACCATTTATGATTTAGCAGAGGAGGTGGGTGTATCTACTGCCACGATTTCACGTGTTATTGCTGGCAATTATCCAGTTAGTCAAAAAACGCGTGAAAAAGTACAAAAGGTCATAGATAAATACGATTACCGTCCAAATGCCATTGCGAGAACATTGAGTAACAAAAAATCAAGATTACTAGGCTTTATCACCCCTGATATTACAAACCCGTTTTTTTCACAAGTGTTTGTTGAGGTGGACAAATATGCGCTTGAGAAAGGTTATTCAGTTCTGCTAGGGAATTCTATGCATAGCCGTGAACTAGAGTCACGCTACATCCGAATATTACTTGAGCAACAAGCTGTGGGCATTATTTTATTAGGTGGGCTGATTAACGATACAGTACCAGATCCAAATAGTGTTCAAGAGCTAATCGAAGTACAGAAGGGAACTAAGTTGGTCACGATTAATGGCAAGGTTGAAGGGGGGAATAATTATTCGGTTAGAACGGATGAAGCAAAAGGTATTGAATTAATCATTAAGCACCTAGTGAAACTAGGACATAAAAAAATTGGTTTATTAGGTGGAGTCAAGGGGATAACGACAACAGATATTAAGGTCAGTACATTTAAAAGGGAACTTAAGAAGTACAATTTAGAATATAAGGATTCCTGGCAAATTTATAGTGGGTTTAATATTGCAAGTGGTGAAGAGGGTTTTGAGCAATTAATTCGTACGAATAGAGAGTTACCAACTGCTTTATTAGGTATTAATGATATGGTTGGGGTAGGCATAATCAAAGCCTCAAAGCGTCATGCTGATAAGAGTTTTTCTTTTGTTGGATTTGATGATACAAGCTTAGCGCAAACATCCTCACCAGAACTAACGAGTGTTCGTCATCCTTATGAAAAATTGGGCAAAATGGCAATCGAGATGATTGAGGATGGAGGTCCTAGTAGAGATATCATTTTACCACCACGTCTTGTGGTTAAGGAGTCGACGTTGAGAAACGTGGATGGCTACGGAAAATTGTAGTTGTGTTTAGTGTAATAGTAACCGGTTACTATAAAGAATTCGTTTTTACGTAACGAAAGGAACCACCTGCTATCTAAATAAAGGTGATCTTCATGACAATGACAAAAGAGTACAAGAGGATCCCTGGTTGACGGTTTCTATAACTCTATCACGACGTCTTGTGGCTAAGGAATCGACATTGAGAAACATGGATGGCTAAGTTGAATTGTAGTTGTGATTAGTGTAATAGTAACCGGTTACTATAAAGAGTTCGTTTTTACGTAACGAAAGGAACCACCTGCTATCTAAAAATAAAGGTGATTTTCATAAGTTAATAACTCTATCACGACGCCTTGTGGGTAAGGAATTCATTTTGAGAAACATGGATAATTAAGCGAAATAACCTTGAGAAGCAGAGCTTAGCGGTTGTTTCAGAGAAAAGTAAGCGGTTACTACGCGCGGAAAGGTGATTTTTATGACAAAAAAGTACAACATGAACCTCGATTGGAAGTTTCTATTAGGAGAAGAAAAAAAAGCTTGGTATAAAGGATTTGATGATCAGCATTGGCGAGATGTGCAGCTTCCACATGATTGGTCAGTTGAAGCTCCTTTTTCAAAAGAGCATTCAAGTGGTACTGGTTATTTACCAGGTGGTATTGGCTGGTATCGTAAGTCATTTCACCTACAAGATGACATAAAAGGAAAAAAGGTCAACTTAACGATTGAGGGTGCGTATCAAAATGCAAAGGTTTGGGTTAACAGCTATTATCTAGGCTATAGACCATATGGATACAGCACGTTTAGTTATGATATTTCTGATTTTGTTCATTCTGGTCATAATGTGGTTTCGATTAGATTGGATCGCCCTTCAACGAGCGATTCTCGCTGGTTCACTGGTTCTGGTATTTATCGCAATGTATATGTGTCGGTTCAAGAACAAACACGTATAGTACCAGAAAGCACGTTCTATTACACTAAATCATCTGATGAAAACAGTGCAATCGTTGCTGTGGAGACAAATATTGAAAACGATACAGCGTACCGAAAAAAGCTTAAAATTGAAAGTGTTCTATATGATGATCATGACCACATTCGAGGGGAATCATCACAGCTGATTACTCTACAGGCTAATGATGCCCAGCAGCTAGCATTTGAGCTAAACATTGATACCCCAAAATTATGGTCACCAGAAACTCCGCATCTATATCAATTGGTTACACGAGTTATTGAAGCAGGTGAACTTGTCGATGAACAGGTTACTACAGTGGGAATACGAAGCATTAGCTTTGATTCTGAAACCGGTTTCTTTTTGAATGGGAAACCTACCTTACTAAAGGGCGTATGTGTGCACCATGATGCAGGAACACTAGGTGCTGCTGTACCTAAAGCGGTGTGGCAACGGCGTCTTGAGAAATTTAAAGATTTAGGTGCTAATGCAATTAGAATGAGTCATAATCCACCTGCGCCAGATTTGTTGGATCTATGTGATGAAATGGGTTTCTTAGTCATCGATGAAATTTTCGATGAATGGGAAGGCCCAAAAAACAAATGGTCGACAGGGCATAATGTTTATCCGCCTAAGCATGATGGTTATTTTGAACATTTTCCGGAATGGGGCGAACGGGATTTGAAGGATTGGGTGCAACGAGATCGTAATCATCCTTCTATCATTGCTTGGAGCATTGGTAATGAAATTGATTATCCCAATGATCCGTATTGTCACCCGTCGTTTAAAGAAATGACTGGTAATAATGATAAAGATAAACCAGTTGAAGAACGGCGATATGATCCGAATAAGCCAAATGCAGAGCGACTTGTTTCGATTTCTAAAAAACTAGTTAACTATGTAAAAGAAATCGATACGACAAGACCCGTAACGGCTGCATTAGCGTATCCTGAGCTATCAAATTTAACAGGACTTTCAGACACATTAGATATCGTTGGTTATAACTACAAAGAACATTTATATGAGCAGGATCACAGCAAGAATAAGAGCCAAGTGATTTATGGCAGTGAGAACAGTCATAGCGTTGAGAACTGGTTGGAGGTGGTCAATCGCCCTTATATTTCAGGTCAGTTCCTATGGACTGGAATTGATTTTCTTGGAGAAGCACAGGGTTGGCCGATAAGAGGATCGATGGCTGGCTTACTAGATTTAGCAGGCCGTGAAAAGCCGGGTTATTATTTGCGAAAAAGCTTATGGTCAAAGGAGCTATTTGGTAAGTTAACTGTCGAACAGATGGGTAGCAACAAGGAACATTTTATGTGGGATTATGATGACGATGATCAAGTCTTGATTAGAGGTTATACAAATGGTGAAAAAGCGGAGTGCTTCGTCAACGGAAAATCGTTAGGCGTTAAAGAAGTAACGAAAATCGGTGAAGTGCCGGAGTGGCAAACAACCTTTCAAAAAGGCGAGATCAAGCTTGTCGTCTTAAATGATGATCATGATTCTTTTGAGGATGTGCTTTACACACCAAGTCACGATCACTATCTACTAAAGGCGGTAAGCGATAAAGATAAATTAGTAGCAAATGGCGAGGATATTGCTCATATAGAAGTGGTTCTGACCGATCAGGAAGGAAGAATGGTGATCAATGATCAAGAAAGAATCGAAGTGAGTACTGAGGGGGCCATTGACATATTAGGGATTGAAAATGGTGATCTATCTGATTTAACCCCATACTCTGAGTCCAAGCGAAACTTTCATCAAGGTTATGCACTTATCTATGTACGTAGTAAAACTGAGGGAGGTGAGGCTACGATTCATATTCGCAACACAGGTGCAAAGGACACTAAAGTGCCGTTTACGATTATTTGAATGATAAAGGGGAGGCGTTATTAATGTTAAGAAAAATGGGTGGGTTCTTGCTTCTAATGGTTGCTCTTGTTTTAGTGGCGTGTGGAAATAATGCAACAGAAGATGTTAGTAGTGATAAAACAGAGATTCGATTTGCATATTGGGGCGGAGATTTTGATCAAACACGTATGGAAAATATTAAGGCTGCCTTTGAGGAACAAAATGATAGCATTGAAGTAGAATTAGTTAATGTACCGGGGGACGAATATGGTCAACACCTGTTAACGCGCTTTGCTTCTGGTGATGTATATGATATTGTCCAGCTAGCTGAAAATTCCTATTATTTTGCTACTCGCGGAGTGTTGGAAGATTTAACGCCATGGGCTGAGGAAGATGATGACTTTGATTTAGATGATTTTTATGAGGTGGGTATTGAGGCCTATAGCCATAATGACCGCTTATATGGACTGCCACTCAGATTAGGAACAGTCATGATGTTTTACAACAAGGATTTGCTCGATCAGCATGGCTTAGATTATCCTGATGAAAATTCAACTTGGGAAGAAATTATTGAGATGGCTGAAACGATTACCAACCCTTCTGAAGGTGTGTTTGGTATGAATCCATTAGGTGGCTGGTGGGCAAGTACAAGTCAATTTACGCGCTCACATGGTGTGAGAATGTTAAGTGAAGATTTTACCGAATTTCAATTAGATTCACCTGAAGGAATAGATGCGATTGAAAAAATGCGCTATTTAGTTAATGATTTAAATATTGCACCAAATGATTCACAAATTCCAGAGGGTATTGATCTTTGGACAAGTGGACGACAAGGATTTTTAATTGATGGGCCTTGGCATATTCTGTCTAGTCGAGCGAATATTGAGGATTTTGAATGGGATATGACCAGTGCACCGACTATGCCAGGTGTTGCTGATACTGCACCAACGTTCTCAAATGCGTTTCATATTGCTAATGCGTCAACGAATAAGGATGCTGCATGGGAGGTTATTAAGTTTTGGACGGGAGTCGAAGGTCAAGAGATTCTAGCCAGCGAGCACGCTGAGACACCTTCGCGACGTTCGGTAGCAGAATCAGATGCTTACTTAGAAATTGGTGATATGGGTCCGGAAAACTTTGCATCGACGCTTGAAGCGGTGGAAGGGGCGTATCCTCCTGAAGCATCATTAATGTGGAGCGAAATTAATGAAGAGGTACAAAATAGATTATCAAGAATTATTAATTTAGAGGAACCAGTAGATGTAGAAATGAAAGCGCTTAGAAATGATATTGAACCGCTTCTTGAAGAGCAAGAACGATTATTAGAGAGTTTTGAATAAAGAGTGAAAAAGGCTGAATATAGAGGGTATCCCCCTCTATATTTAGTTAAATTGCATAAGAAAGGGTTTTTACTATGAACAATGAAAAGAAGAAATTCTGGTTATATATTTCCCCTTTTATCATTGGCTTTAGCCTTTTCACAATTGGACCTATGATCGCATCCATTTATCTAAGCTTTACCCGGTACGATGTATTAACACCTGCTGAATGGATTGGTATCGCCAATTATATAAACTTATTTCAAAATGAACGATTTTGGGCCTTTTTGGGAAACACACTATACTATGTGTTTATAGGGGTTCCAATCACTGTAGCGGCATCATTGATTGTGTCGCTCGTGCTATATCGCAACATCCCCGCGATCTCATTTTTTAGAACAACCTTTTACTTGCCATCTATCTTTGGTGGCGTTGCCATCTTAATTTTGTGGAACTACATGCTCGCACCAGGGTTTCAAGGAGAGAATGTTGGGGTCATTAATGCGGTGTTAGCAACAATTGGTATTGAGGGACCTGGTTGGCTAAGTGATCAAAATTGGGCAAAGCCTGCGATTATTTTAACCCAGCTTTGGGGTGTAGGCGGGAGTATGTTAATTTTGCTACCTGCTCTTGCTAGTGTACCACAGGATCAGCTTGAGGCGGCAGATATTGATGGCGCATCAGCCATTAGAAAGTTCTTCTCTGTGGTGATTCCTCAAATAAGCCCCGCACTATTCTTTTTGTTAACAATGGGGATGATTGGTACGTTTCAAATGTTTAATGAGCCGATGATTTTACCTGGAGCTGATCGACTATGGACCGATACCTTAATGGTTCATTTGTACAGTAATGCATTTGAAAACTATCGTATGGGTTATGCTTCTGCCTTAGCGTGGGTCATGTTTGTGGTGATCATGTTCTTTACACTCATACAATTGGCCTTAGGAAAGAAGTGGGTGCATTATGAATAACAAACAAATAAAAAGATTTAGAGAAGTTTGGGCATTGTCTCCAAAAGAAAAGTTACTACTCGCTATAAAGTATGCCTTTTTGATTGGGCTAACCATTGCGTTCTTAATTCCAATAGTATGGACAATATCGGGTTCATTGAAGCCCTCAGGTAGAATTTTCACTGTGCCGATTGAGTGGATCCCATCGACCTTTCATTGGGAAAACTACACCAATCTATTAGAGAAGTTTCCATTTTTTAAGTATGCTTTTAATAGTTTCATTTTGGTTGGCTTTAATATGGTGTTTACCATCATCTCGTCATTAATTGTTGCATACGGGTTTGCTCGATTTAGACATCCGTGGAATCAGAAGGTGTTTATTTTCGTATTAGCAACGATGATGATTCCGCCACAAGTCACTTTAATTCCACAATTCTTAATTTTTTCAAGCTTAGGCTGGGTGAACACCTACTTGCCTTTAATTGTGCCTAATTTATTCGGAAGTGCATTTAACATCTTTCTCATGCGTCAGTTTATTATGGGGATACCACGCAGTTTAGATGAGTCTGCTTATATGGATGGGGCAAGCTCGTTTAAAATTTTGACAAAAATAATCGTACCTCTATGTATGCCTGTCATCGTTACAATTGGCGTATTTACCTTTAATAGTAACTGGAATGATTTTATGGGTCCATTAATCTATTTAAGTACACAAGAGAAATATCCTTTACAGCTTGCATTATATACATTAGACGCTGGTCGTCAAGGTCTTACCGACTTTGGTATGTTATTTGCAGCTTCAATAGTTGCACTCATTCCTCCGTTGCTTTTATTTGTTTTCCTACAAAAACATATAATGGCGGGTATTAAACTCGGTGGTTCAGTAAAAGGGTAAATAATGAGGAGGACGTGTTCTATGTTTTTGGAAAATCAACCAATCCTTCAAAAGCTATATTTGTTGGCTACTTGGATATCACGATTAGCAACGGTAAACTTACTTTGGCTCGCCTTTACTTTACTAGGCTTAGGTATATTTGGCATTGGTCCTTCTACAGCGGCTATGAGTGCGGTCATTAGTCGCTGGATCGATGGCGATAATAGTTTCTCTGTCGTACGTCTTTTTGTGAATGTTTATCGTAAGCATTTTATTAAGACGAATATGATCTTTCTGTTGTTAGCGATAGTAGGTGCTGTTTTGCTGTTTAATTATTCCTTTATTCAATCAAATGGTCTTCCTATGTTCTATAGTATACTAACAGTGACAATGGGAATGATTCACTTGCTAATCAGTATCATCATTATACCGCTATATATCAACAATAATGTTAGTGTTGTGGAGTTATTTAAAACAAGTACCTTGTTTGTTATAGGGTACCCAGTGAATTCCTTGATTATTGTTGTTGCCACAAGTGGATTAGTCATGATCCAGCTATTCATGCCGGGATTATTATTCTTTTTTTCAGGAAGTGCGATTACCTTTGTTGTTATATTAAGAATCAAAAAAGCAATAGATAAAACAAGGGCCATACAAGATGAGATTAGAGAAAGTGTGAATGTTTAGATACTCTAAGCAGAAATAGCTAGAAAGTTGGAAAGCATTCGAGCAAATATAAACGTATTTCTGAACCTAAAGTAGGAATAAGAATCTTATAAAAAGGCGCTTGGATATCAGATTATAATATCTCAAGAATGAAGACGTTTTGCATAGTATAGCCGTATTTTCGATGGGAAATCGATATATTACGGCTCTTTGCCATGCTTACCGGTAAGGTGCGCCTATTTTTTTATAATTCGGACTTACTGTGATAAAAATTCCTGTATGACTCTGTTCACCTCTTCAGGATTATCTAAATTGGTTGCATGGTGTGCGTCTTTAATGATTTTCAGCTGTGAATGTGTTATTTTTTCTAGCATGGCTTTCTGTTGTCTCATAATCATCGTGTCATGATCACCTTGTAAAAGTAAAGTTGGACACTTTACTTTAACTAAATCCGTACCGCTTTCCATTCTAGTTACAGCATCCCACACACGAGTCCAGTTATTTTTCTTAATCATATTAAAGGCTTCCTCAATATAATTTTTATTATGAGGGTTGAATTTTGATAGCATATTGGCTTGTATTCTTCCAGCCATCTTCATCGGTATTAAACGGTTGGAAAAACGATTAATCGGAACAAGTAATTTTTCATACCAATTAAAAGAATTAGTAAAAGGGGTGCCAATTAATATTAATGCTTCCACTCTTTCTGGATAACGAATGGCTGTTTGAAGTGAAATGTGACCACCCATAGATAAACCACAAAGTATCGCCTTTTCAATATTTAAATGGTCTAGTAGAGTTATTAAGTCTTTGGAGAAATCTTCAGAGTCCACTTTCCCTACAGGTAAGCTCGATTGTCCATGACCTCTTACATCCCAGACGACCGTTTGATAATGATTCGAAAAAAACTTTACTTGTGGGTGCCATTGCTTATGGTTCCAGGATGCTCCGTGTGTAAAAATAATCGGCTTTCCTTCCCCTTGATTTTCGTAATACAGGGTCACATTATTACTAGTTATTGTAGGCATTTTAGCCCCTCCTAAGTATAGGGTTTAAGAATCACACTAAAGCAATCGTCTATTAATGCTTCTATTGTTCTTTCGGGGTTTCTTATCCAAATTAACATGGCACCTCCGACAGAAGATTGTAAGACCGTGCTAATAAGGTTTACATCACATTCCTTCATCTCGCCTTGACAAATAGCTTGATTTAAAAGGCTTTGTGTTCCTTTATCAAGAATATCTAGCCTTTTCTTAGATATTTTTAGTAAATCAGGATCAGATGTACTTTCTAAGTAAAAGGAAGTGTGATTGGCTAAAGAAATTGGATCATCTGCTAATTTCATTGCTTTTTTATATATTTTTTTTAAAGCATGTATGGATGAATCTTCTTTGTGTGACTCATCAAAGCTTTTCTTTGTTAATTCGACGACAAACTCACTATAAGCTAAGAGAATACCTTTCTTAGATCCAAACCTTTTTAATAAACCCGCGGGTGAAATAGTACCTTCATTTGAAATATCATTTATTGTTAATTTTGACATTCCTTTTTTACAAAGAGCTTGATAAACAGCATAAAAGATCGTTTCGTTTGCAAACTCACGAGGTCTTGCCATAAGTACACCACACCTTTATTAGTAAGTGAACATTCATTTACTAATTATAAACGTTTCTTGCAAAGGTGTCTATAAACCAATAAAATTTCTTGATTGAGTAGAGGAGAGCTGATGAGGTTTTGTAAGAAGTTAAAGACACAAAACTTTTTATGGACCGTCTTTTTCTATTTACAAAATATAAATTTTATATATACTAAGTATATATAGTGATGTGTTTAATTCCTTTAAATACATCATTAGTTTTAATATTTATATATATACTTTGTATGTAAAGAGAGTGGAGGGGTTTGATGATTCATGTACAGAACGTAACGAAGAGTTTTTCTCAAGGGGCTGAACAATCCCAAGTGTTGAAAGGGGTAGATCTTGACATCGAGCAGGGGGAGTTTGTAGCTGTTATGGGGCCTAGTGGTTCAGGAAAAAGTACCCTTCTTCAGCTTCTTGGCGGGCTTGATATACCAGATGAAGGCACGATCGAAATTGGTGATGAGCGTATTGAAAAGATGAGAGAAAAGGATAGAACGATTTTCCGTAGAAGAAATGTTGGATTTGTTTTTCAAAATTATCAGCTGCTTCAAAACCTGAGTGTGGAGGAAAATATCGCATTTCCAATCCATGCAGATGGGACATTGAAGCCTAGTGATCAGAAAAAAATCAATGGCTTGATTAAGGCAGTTGGGCTGACGGGGCTTGAAAAAAAGAGGGTAAATCTCCTTAGTGGTGGCCAGCAGCAACGTGTCGCAATGGCGCGAGCTCTTGCAAACAATCCTGGGGTTTTGCTAGCGGATGAACCGACTGGTAATTTGGATCGGGCGAAAGCAGAGGAAATTTTGGCATTAATGGTTTCTTTTCATCGAAATGACCATCAAACAATTGTGATGGTGACTCATGATATTTTTGCAGCTGGATTTGCTGATCGTATCGTTCTGTTTAAAGACGGTAAGGTAGAGCGGATCATTTCGAGAAAGGATGACGATTATGCTGAATATTTGGCGAATTTCATGGCGTAATAGTACTCGGAGAAAAAAGAGGTTTTTCTTTACACTTGCGGCAATGGTAATGGGAGTTGCGGTTATGACCGCCATGCTTGTCGCTGATAAGACAACCGAAGATGTGTTTACGTATTATGAGCAGATGTATGTAGCTGATGCGGATTACTGGATTCTTAGCGATGATCATACATTTTCAGAAAATACGGCAGAGGAGGTGGCTGTTCACTCAGAAGTTAATGAAACCCTTCATGTCCTCGATAAACAGGCCTTTTTTGAGCTGGAGGAAGAGCGACCGAGAAATGAGCGCTCAGTACGTATCACAGGAGTGAGTGATTTTTCTAGCTCGCTTTTAAAGCTTCCCGTTGCAGAGGGTAGCTTGGAGGATGAGGGGGTTATTTTACCAGAACCAGTCGCGCGTTTGCTTGGAAAGGGAGTTGGAGACTCTGTACGTTTTGCAGAGTTAGGGGAGCTTGAGGTTTCAGCAATCGTGGAATATGTACAGATTTTGGCTAGTCCATCCGATTGGGAAGGAGCACAGTCAGCAGGATTTCGAGTGATGGTCCCCCTTGATGTCCTGCAGGAATGGACGGGTTTGAATGGAGAAATCTCTTATATGCGCTTTCAGACGGAAGGGGATGGAGAGGAGCTTTTCCTCAATCTTCAGGAGCAGTTTCAAGGATCTTCAACATTTGTTCAGCCTGTCGTGGCCGATGATCGTCAGAGTAACGACATTAGCGGGTTGTATACATTTTTCTATTTAATTGCGGCTCTTGCGATTATAATCAGCGGTTTTATCGTTTTCAATATGATCTACACAAGTGTGATCGAAAGGCAAAAGGAATTTGCTATTATGAAGAGTCTTGGGTATCTACAGACTTCCGTTTCCAAGCTAGTTCTTATAGAAGTACTGCTTTTAGCTACCATTGCGGTGGTGATCGGAGTCCCGTTTGGCGTTTGGATCGGAGACCTTTTTATGATGGCTCTTCTAAGCGTGTTTGCCTTTGATATGGTATACTCATTGAATTGGGCAATCCCGGCCATGATCTCAGCTACAGCAGGGTTCGTCTTTCCGATTCTCTTTTCACTTGTTCCGATTTATCATGCTGGGAAAACGTCGATTTTGCTCACATTAAAAGGAGAAACTAGCAAGGGAATCTATTCTAACAAAAGCCCACTTCGTTTTGGAGTTGGTTTAGCGCTTCTCGTCTTTGTGTTTGTGGATTATCCGATTTCTTATATCGCTATTTTGGCCGGTGTCATTCTTTTGTTTCCATTTGTACTAACCGTGATTTCGCATCTTTTTAGGCCGGTTCTAACGCATGTATTTGGATTTGGAGGTACTTTAGCTGTGCAAAACCTCCAAAATCAAATTGGGCGTAATGCGAATACATCGGCCATTTTGGCAGTGGGTATTGCCGTGATTCTTCTGCTCGGTGCAGCAGTAGATTCAGCGCCTGACGGGTACGAAAGGGAAATCCGAAGTACATATGGTGGTGACGTAAGAATTTCCTCAGAATCGCCATGGAGCGAAGAGAATATCTCAGCGCTAGAAGCATATGAGGAGGTCAAGGAGGTTCATAAGCTAGCGGAAGCGACACCGATTACGTGGAAAACGGTTAATGGCGATCACAGGCAGTTTTCCGTTTTGTCGGTCAGCTCGGGGAATGCTTCCTTGTATGATCATCCAGATTATACGTTAAACAATAAGCTTGTCGAACAGCCGTCTGTGCTACTTGGAAATCGTGCTTTTGATGAGTGGGGAGGGGAAATCGGTGAAAGTATCGTAATGAATACTCCAGACGGCAAACAGGAGCTAGAGGTTATAGGGAATGTTACAACCTCTCACTATTCAGGGTACGTTGCATTCATGGAGGAAGGTCATATGGACGAGGCTTTCGGATGGGAAGGTAGCTTTGATTTGCTTCTCACGTTAGAAGAAGGGAGTCATTCGTTTCCTCCAAGGGTTTGGGATGATTTCGGGCATCATCTCTCCGGTGTGGAAACGGTAGAAGATGAGATACGATCTACTACCTCAGCCATATCAGAAATGTATAGTCTCATATATGTTCTCATGATCATGATGATTGGCCTAGCCAGTATTGGAACTGCGAATACGATCCTAATGAACACCGTGGAACGCACATCTGAGATAAGCACAATGAGAGCGATTGGCTTTACGGTGTCTCAGGTGAAACGGATGATCCTTGCAGAAGGATTACTTATCGGGATCACGGGTGTTGTTGGAGGCGTTATGACTGGGGTTCTCCTCATTTTCACTGCTAGCCGTTCTGATTTAATGGAAGGGTTTCTCATCTTCCATATTCCAGTGAGCTATGTACTCATTGCAGTCATGACCGGGTTGGTCTTCAGTCAACTTGCATCATGGTCAGCTGCGAGCCATGCTTCAAACATTAAGCTGCAATCATCACTTAAAGAAGGGTAAGATCATGTCGGTAAAATACGGAATTTTAACGATCTTATATAATGGAATAAATCATGGTTACGATTTAAAGGTGGGGGTTGACTCATTGATCGGGTTGAAAGGGAAAATCAATCCAGGACAAATCTATACAACACTGGATAGATTGACGCGCGATGGGATGGTCACTTCAGCAGGAACAGACGACAAGGAGCGTAAACGGTATGCCATTGAGGTGAAAGGAATGGAGTCACTTGAGAAATGGCTGCTAGATCCAGTCCCCTATCATTCGGTAAAAGAGGATTTCTTCTTTAAATGGAGCTGTGCGAGAAAGATCCTTTTCAAGGAAGAGAAAAAGATGCTTGATCAACAAAAAGCACTCATCATTAAGGAAACGATGGAGCTATCCAGGTTGAAAACGGAGCTTCTTGTCAATGGTGATGAGGACAGGTATCTGTTAGTTACAGGAACACTGTTACATCTAGAGGCAGATCTGAATTGGATCACAAGGGTGGAAAACCGTCACCAATAATACAATCCCGCCGTGCTGAAGGGAGAGCGGCGGGATTGTTGTGAAGAGCGAGCTCTTCTTTTGATTAATGGGGAGAATCACACAAGAAGGAAAGTTTGTTACAGCAATCCCGATGTAGGGGAAAGGGGGACCGCTCGGGCGGAAAGAAGGGAAAAGGGAATCCTCCTTCCGCTAAAGAGCTGAAATTAGAAGAGAGAGCGCGAAAATGTACTCAACGTTCCGCTATTGGTTAGAAAAGAGTCTGTTGATCAGGAAAAAAGGCAAAATAGCGGAACGAGGAACCGCAAAGGAAAGAATCGAGCAGGCTGACGAGAATAGAGGAAGGAGGATTCCCCTTGCTCAGCCAAAGGGAATCCTCCTTCCGCTAAAGAGCTGAAATTAGAAGAGAGAGCGCGAAAATGTACTCAACGTTCCGCTATTGGTTAGAAAAGAGTCTGTTGAGCAGGAAAAAAGGCAAAATAGCGGAACGAGGAACCGTAAAGGAAAGAAATTGAGCAGAATGAAGGGAATAGAGGAAGGAGGATTCCATCCAACTTAATCCCATTTTTTAAACCATACATCGATCATAAATTTATGATCATGAACGTCGGCAGCTACTTGCCCTTCTTGTTTGTTTATTAGTTGTTGAACAATATGGAGACCTAATCCAAGCTGCCCACCACTTCGGCTAGGATCTAATCGAAAGGATCGGTCAAAAATTCGATTAAGCTCGGTATGATCAAATGGGCCTATATCATTTACGACTCTTAACCTGTAATACGTTTCTTCTTCTACCAAGTTAATCGTGACATAGCTTTTGGCATACCGTAATGCATTTTGAATAATGTTGGTTACGATTCGATTGGTTGCCTTCTTGTCGGCTAAAATAGGTGATACTGTCATTTCATCCATATGGACGTTTAATTGATTTTTTTCAAAGTCATTGTAGAACAACAGCATCGCTTCCACGACGATTTTATCTAACAACTGTTGCTCTAAAGTGAATGGCTTGTCGGAGGATTCGATTTGGGATAGTTCATAGAATCCATCAGCCATCATTGTGAGATGGTCAATTTTCTTTTGAATGATGCTTAGAAACTCTTTCCTTTCTTCCTCAGATATAGATGGGTCCGTTAATAATTCGGAAAAGCCTTTAATGGATGTCAAAGGTGTTCGCAAATCATGGGATAGGTTGGTCACTTCTTCCTTCAGTTCTTTCTCTTTCTTCACCATATTCTGCTGATCTTGCTTGAATAAATAAATGAGCTGGTTGATTTTCGTAATGAATTGAATCAGGATTTTACTATGCGTATTTGTGCGGACCAATTCATTTGTACCGAAATTTCCGATGATCTCATCTAATTGCTTCGTCATTCTTTTCATATCAAAGAGGAGGAGCAGAAGCGTCCCAGTACTTATAATGAGTAGAAAAATCAACATGATGATCATCAACCAGCTGTTCACGACTCTAACATCCCTTCTTCATCAATCAATCGTTTGTTTAGCGAATTTTCTAGCGCCTATTAGTAAAAATATCACCGAAATAACAATGCCAGTTATCCAAGGGCGATACTCGAATTGAACCTCTTGAGCCAAAAAGCTCATTAAATTTTCGTTTAATAGTGTACTTGGTGCATAGTGATAAAGTTCATCCATTCCTGAAATAGATCGGAATAGTAATCGTACTAAATCACCAGATAAAAGAAAGAAAAAGAGCAACATAACAATGACGTAGACATCGCCGACCTTAAGCATTCTAAGCACATGGATGACAAAAAATCCACCCACTACAATCGGGATCATATTGAAACTAGCTAGTAAGAAATTCTTGACGGCTTGTTCCTCACTAGCGAAAAGACTCTCTCCTAATACAATCGTTAAGGCTAGACCGATTACACAGATTAGTAAAAAATAAATAAAGGTTAGAATAAGCTTTGACCAAAAGATGGTGCTACGAGAGATACCAAAGGATATAGATTGTTTAATGATAGCCGTGTCTTTACCCGTTAGAGCTGAATTAAAGAGTAATCCTATGATCACAATTAATACTCCACCACTGATGACATTTGAATAAAAGAACCTACTAGTTGCGTACGGGAAATTTGGGTCAAAATGCAAAGACAAGGATAATACAACGGCAGCTGCAATAATTAAAGCTAAGCCAATAGCACTTGTAACATATAGCCCTTTTTTGTGTAGCAAGCGATAATGTTCGCTTTTCATATAATTCATCATTGTTCATTCGCATCCACTAATCCTAAGAAATATTCTTCTAAATTCAATGCTTCGAAACGAAACTCCATCACTAACACATCATTGGTCGTTAAGAGACGATTAATCTCGCCACCTTCATCGACATGATTTTGGATGGTGATGATTTGATTAGGAAGAACTTTATATTGGATATCCGCAAAGGCTTGTTCTAACAATTGTGCTGTCTTAGCTGTATCATTGACTTTAAGCCGAATTTGCTTTTTACTTTTTTCATCTAAAGCCTCTTTGCTTAAATCCTCAACAATGACCCCATTTTTAATAAAAGCAAAGCGCGTCGCTATTAATTGTAATTCACTTAAAATATGACTAGAAATCAAAATGGTTATTTGTTTCTCTTCATTTAACTTCAATAATAACTGACGAATCTCCATAATGCCCTCAGCATCTAACCCATTAATAGGCTCATCTAGCACTAAACAATCTGGACTACTTAGAAGACACAGGGCGATTCCTAGTCGTTGCTTCATTCCCATTGAGTAATCACTAAAACGTTTCTTCTTTTCATTGGCTAAGCCAACAATTTGTAACACTTCATAAATTCTTTTTTTCTCAACGACGCCCCGTTGAATTCGAAAATACTCTAGATTTTGAGTCGCCGTAAAATCCGGAAAAAATTCAGGCGTCTCAATCATAAAGCCCATTCTCTTTTGTGCAATGGGCATTTCGTTTCCTGATTTCCCAAATAAGTGAATCTCTCCGGAGGTAGGAATGAATTGGCCCGAAAGCATTTTAAAGAACGTCGATTTTCCAGCTCCATTTTTTCCGATTAATGCACAAATTTCTCCTTGTTCAAGTGAGAAATTCAGTGGCTTGATGATTTCATCCTCTTTAAAGGCTTTCGTCAATTGAAAGGTTTGAATAATGGTATTCATCTTGTTGACTCCTTCGCTAAAATTCTTATTACAATTAGTTTAGCTTAGGTGTCTTTAATTTCCCTTAAGCAAAACATAAAGAAATCATAAAGAATTTAAATGAGCATGAAGCCTACTCCCCAAATGGTTCTAATATACTCATCAGGCGTGATTTCGGCCATTTTTCTACGAAGGTTCGAGACATGAACACTAATCGTATTGTCATCGCCTAAGTAGGTCCGATTCCACGTTCGTTCATACATCTCCCTTTTGGAAAAGGCACGCTCAGGATGACTTATAAATAAGAAGAGGATATCAAATTCCGCATTCGTTAATTGCAGCTCGTTCCCTTCTAACGTTACAGACAATTTATCAGGATTGATCGTAAGTCCTCGCCATACTTTCTCAGAAGTTCTTGTTGAGTGACTGCTTGATTTTCGTAATTGCACTTCAACTCTTGCCATTACCTCTTCTTGATTAAAAGGCTTCGTCATATAATCGTCTGCCCCTATCTTCAATACGTGTACTTTGCTTTCGATGTCCACCTTGGCGGAGATGACAATAATGGGGATGTCACTATTTTCTCTAATCTCTTTGATTAATTGTTCCCCGCTTTTTCCTGGTAGCATCAAATCTAATAAAATTAAATCATATGTATCATTCTGCAGCTGTAGCAGACCTTCTGTACCAGAATACGCCACAACTGAATCCATCCCTAATTTAGTAAAAATCACACGTAATAGTCTACTAATTTCTTGATCATCTTCAATGATTAACAGTCGTTTACCTTTATTATGCACAATCATCAACCCTTTTTGTTCAATCTAATGGATTACCTTTCATTATAGCGTATTTAATGGATGAAAATGGAGAGTGATTTGGGGTGAAATAAAAAGACTAGGAAAATGATTGTTTTTGTAAAATATCCTCTAAAGAAAACGTTTAATGATATAATAATAATATGTAATTATGGATGAAAATGGAGGTGGTAATTCTCATGTCGCAAAAGTTAACGAAGTCATCGACGGATAATGTCCTATTTGGCATATGCGGTGGAATAGCCAATTTTTTCGGTATATCACCTTTTATTGTGAGAGTTATATTTATCTTTACGGCTTCTGCTTCTTTGTGGATTTATATACTTCTTGCTTTGGCATTAGAAGATGAGTTATCACTTTGATTGTAGATTCTCTACAATACTTCTTTTCAACAAAAGGGAGTTTTAATGGGGATGGTAACGAATATCGTCATTTGTAATGCACATAGCCAAATTAGAAATTCTGAAGCAATATATACATGACAAAACATAGTGGTGAGTTGGTCGAAAAGATAGCATTCAACATTAAGGAATGCTTTTTAAGAAATGTTAAACTGAAGAGGCGTTTAGAATAAATAGTAGGAGGCACACAAAGATGACCTGTATTTTTTGTAAGATAGTTAATAGAGAAGCTCCAGCAGAAATGATCTATGAAGATGAGGATGTTATGGCCTTTTACGGATTGCATTTTAGTGCACCAATTCATGCGTTAGTCATTCCTAAAAAACATATTGAAAACATAATGGACATCAAAGTGGGTGATGAAAGAATGATCTACAACATTCATCATGGATTACAAGAAGTTGCCAAAATAATGGGGATAAGTAGTGATGGTTTTAGAGTTATTACGAATACAGGGAAACATGGTCAACAAGAAATTTATCATTTGCATTATCATATAATTGGTGGTCGTCAATTAAAATGGGAAATGTAATTGACTCATGGTCAACGAGCATGGACGTGGGCGCAACTGCGGATAGAAAAGATAAGGAGGGGACTGGAATGTTTCACGATTTAAAAGGGGAAACAAGCATGTCACCAATGGTAGGGTTATTATATTCTACTGTAAAAGAAAATACCCAACGATTACAAGTTATCACAAAAGGTATGTCTCAAGAAGAAGTAGATTACAAGGGACCAAAAAACAACTTTAACAGTACTGCTCAGTTAATCAGACATATCATGTATGTTGACCTTAATTGGACCTATAGAATAAAAGACCAACGACTTCCTGATTCTTTAAAAGAACAATACGGACCGATGATAGATGTAAATAATAAGCTTCCAATGGTAAAAGGAAGGTCTTTGGACACACTCATAACTGAATATAAAGGTGTATTAAAAATGTTGGAAGATGCATGCACACAATTAACAGATGCTGATTTAGATAAAGTTGTCACGTTTGGACATGAAAACGAAAAGCAAGCAACCATTCGTTGGGGACTATGGCATATGGCTGACCATAATCGCTATCATCAAGCTCATATTAATCAACTTAGAAAGTGGTTTAATGAAAACACTAGGAAAGATGAAAAAAGCCGAAAGAGGCAATGCTCTATATAATTTCGTTAATCGTAGTAATGAATAAGAATAAAGTTATTGATAAGGAGAAAGGCATTCCATGGGGAATACCAAAAGATTGGTAATATGTTTAATGATCCGTAACTAATTGTGCAGTAAAGAAAACACCCCCTATATAAATGAAGTACACCTTTTCCAGTGCAACCTATCTATTATTAGGGGGTACTGTTACCATTCATATAAAAATAGATATACATGCTCGTCGTTTGAATGATTTTTTTACTCTTCTTTTTCCATATTTTGTTCCTTGGCCATCTTCTTTACAATTTTGGGCGCGATCCAAAGTGGGGGAAGGAGCAATATTGACACTGGTACGGCCGTGACAACAATAAAGTTTTGTAAGGCCTGTATACTTCCTTCACCGATGGTTAGGAGGACAACGGATAAGATACCAAATAAAACGACCCAAAACACTCTTATCCATTTTTGTGGATGCTCTGTACCTTGCAACGTGACTGCTACTGTATATGAAATTGAATCAACGGTAGTCGATACAAACACAATACTAACGATTAAAAATCCAATCGCCAACCATAATCCCATAGGTAGTTGGTTCGTTATCGCCATTAAGGTCGCTGGCATTCCGCCATCACCTAATGGGTTTGAAATGGAACCAGGATGATTTAATTCATGAGATAATCCTGTACCACCAACAACTGCGAACCAGAAATTACTCACTAATGGAGCCATAATCGATACGGCTACGATCAGCTCTCTAATCGTACGACCACGCGATATCTTACTAATAAAAATCGCCATCATTGGTGCATAGCCTAAAAACCAACCCCAGAAAAAGATCGTCCAGTATCCAAGCCAAGCTTGATCCCCGCGATATAAATTCATTTCGAAAAAGTGCTGTAATTGAAAAGCTTGAGCACTAATAAAAGAATCGATTAAAAACATGGTCGGACCAATAATGAGAATAATGGCTGCTAATAATACAACAAATATAACATTTACACGACTTAAAAATTGAATACCTTTGTCAACACCACTCGCTACAGATACAGCAGCAATAATGATAAGTGCGCCGACAACGATTATATTTGTCGCCAAAGTATTTGGAATATTAAATAAGAAATGTAGTCCATAACCAATTTGTAGACCTAAAAATCCGATCGGCCCCATTGTACCTGCAGCAACGGCGATAATTGAAACGATATCGGCAGTTGAACCAAGTACACTTTTATGAAAGATCTTTTCTCCAAAAATAGGATATAAAATGGCACGTGGCTTAAGCGGATATCCCTTATGATAATGTGCATACATGAGGACAATGGATGTTAAAGTACCTAAACACGCCCAAGCTAGGAAGCCCCAATGTACAAAGCTTTGGGATAAAGCCGGTATAATAGCCTCCTGTGGTGTCATCCCATCATTTTCAAACAACGGAGGAGTGGTCATAAAATGATAAATGGGCTCTGATGCAGCCCAAAATACACCACCACTAGCTAGAAGTGTACATAAAATCATCGAAATCCAACGAAAATAACCATTCTCAGGTTTCTCTATTTTTCCAAGCTTTAATTTCCCGTATTTCGAAAAAGCGATGATCATCCCAATCGCAAAATTTCCAAGTAATAATAATTGCCAATAAGCACCGAAATAAGTTACTGACCAATTGAAGGATTCCGCTACCCAACCTTCAACTAAATGAATGTCCATTAGTGCAAAAAGGACAAAGAGGAATAGAAATCCTCCACTTACCGCAAAGGTAGTCCAGTCCATTTTCAAGCTATTTATTGTTTTCATTCTTTTCCTCCTATAACGTTTAATGAAGCTATAATATCGAGTGTTTTTGACGTTTGGAGAAAAAGACTACGGAACTGAAGTACCACTTGCTCGCTTGTTAAAGCGTATACACCTACAATCGTTGTCTAAGATAGTTTCACCTTCTATTTATTCATGTCATACCAAAATCCTATATGGCGGATGTTAGCCGTTTAATATTATAGTTATAAAACATTACTCAGTCAAACGAACTTTTTTTGAGGGGAGCTTATGTTGTGGAAGATGTGAAGGGAAAGGTCAGAAGGTGATGCAATCATTGTAGGAGAATGGTTAGGTTGCTCAAGATTTAAGTTGGTGAGTTTTTATTTTTTATAGCAACAGATGGTTTAGAAAGGATTATTACTATTTTATGGTATAATTGGTTACGATATTTAGCTATAATTCGAATTAGTAGTACATGTTGTATTAACAAAAGGTGTTTGGTTATGAAGGCGGTTATTTTTGATTTCGATGGGACTCTGCAGGTACGTTGTTGAAGTTTAGGGGAAATCCAAGAAAAAAGGCTTATGGCATTCCGCCAAGATTACTAATTATGAAAGAAGGTGAACTGTGAAAAGGTTATTTATGTCATTCATTTCATTAGTACTGTTGTTTGGTTGTAAATATGGAGATGAAATCATTGACAATGAAATGTTTTTTGACACACAAACAGAGGCGTTCAATTACTTTGAGTTAGAAAGAGCACAAGGTTTAAACCTTATTACAACATTGGCCCTTTCAGATGATGAGCAGATCTTTTTTTATCGCCAAAATGATCTAATTCGTCATATGAAAGTAAGATATGAAGACGGAGCTTATAAAATTATTGAATCTGCTAGTAGTTATAGGTTGCCAGACGCTGATGATGTTAGCTTCATTACTTATTCTGAGGAAGAAATGAACGTAGTATTTGGGAAAGTTTTTGATTCAGATATAAAGGATTTAGTGTATAAGACTCAAACTAGATCAGAGAAAATTGAGTTGGATCATGACGGTTATTTTTACTTTTTTACTAATGATTTTACGTGGGATATTGAGTGGTATTAGGTTCAATTCCTTTATGGAAAAAGTGAAGTATATGTCTATTGTTGCAGAATTACAGTGATTAAATTAATGCGGCATTAAAGAGTTTTCCTGTGAATGTTATTTTCTAAGGTTGTTATATTTCGATATTGTGTTTTGCTTTTGTAGGGGGGATTATATGTCTAGGAACCAATCTGAGGATCTCACTTCTATGAGTAACAAGGAACTTATAATCTAGTACATATCAATAGATGGAACGCGGAATGCTGGGAAACTAGCACGTTCCGTGTGGAGCAGGGGAAAAGCTGGAGATCACATCAAATGCTTACCTATTGCTGACGTAGGGTTTAATAAGAATTAACGTACCTTTCTGGGGGATATATATGGGGAAACATGAGGTAAAGAAAATATATAATCTGTTGGATTTTGATTTGGATCGTTTAGTAAAACAAAGTAAACAAGATGGTTTTCGTTTTGTAGAAAGATTAATAAATGATTATGAAAATGGTAGCAATACTTTTAATAATTTTGGAGAAGTCTTATTTGGCGTGTTTAACGAAGAAGATGTCCTTGTTGCTATTGGTGGATTAAATAAAGACCCATATTCAAATGAAAAATTTATTGGTAGGTTGAGAAGATTTTATGTTAGTAAGGAGTATAGAAGAAACGGTGTAGGGAGTCTTTTGGTAAAAAAGATGATCGACGAAGCAAAAAGATATTATAACATTTTGGTGCTTCATACAGATACGGAACAGGCTGATAAATTTTATACTTCTTTAGGATTTTTAAAGGAAAACCTCTATCCAAATTCAAGTCACTATATGGAGTTATAAGATAACAGGTGGCGTTTCTACAACAATTGGAGGCGCTTTTTCATTAACGAGCAGGGTTAGTGAAAAAACTATAAAGGGGTGTTTATAATTGTTAATGATTTTAAAAGTAATTTTTGCAGTAATCGCTGCTTTTTTCGCAGGATATGGATTGATTACTAAGAATTTGAGTTCCAGTTATATATGATGTTTTTCTTAAGTTTAACGATGTTAGTAATGGGATTAGAAGAATTTCGGAAAGAACAAAAAGTTATGGGGTGGATTAGCATCGGGGCATTTTTCTTTGTATTATTTGCATCACTTCTAGTCTTCTTCTTGAACTAGAAGGTGGGGAATGTTGAACAAGGATATTCACTTCTTCAACTATCGATTTAGTTGCTTGTTGTAATATAAAGGTAATTAGTTCGGGTGAAAAGTGTACTTAAAGTAACGGATGCGATTGTCCAATAAGAGCAATCGCTTGTTGTATTAAAGAGTAGGCTAATTTAATAAGTGGTTAGGAGTCGTCAAAATGACTGAACACAAAAGATTCCGAATTTAGAAACGGATAGGTTGGTATTGCGAAATGTAAATACTGAGGATGTTGATTTTATTTATAGGCTTTTTAGTGATGAAAAAGTGTGTGAATTTTTATATGATGAAGAACTATTTATTAGTAAAAATGATGCAATAGAGTTTGTTGAATGGAATAAAGATCCAGAAGAAAAGGAACACAATCGTTGGATATTAGTCAAAAAAGGTGAAAACCAAGAACAAATTGGAACCTGTGGTTTGATAATTGGGACAGAATGAATAATATTGCTGAAATAGGCTATGATTTATGGCACGAATATTGGGGCCAAGGATATATGAAAGAAGCATTAATTAGTGCAATTGAAAGTGGATTTAATCATATGAAATTGAATAGAATTAATGCTTACGTTGCTTTAGATAATGTCAACTCTATGAGTTTATTAGAAAAACTTGGGTTTGTAAATGAAGGAGTATATAGAGTTAAGCATTTATTTAGGGGTAAATATTATGATCATTATTCCTTTTCTTTGTTAAAAAGAAGAACCAATACGAACGAAGCAGGTTAATTTATCAAAAGTGATTTAAAATCTAGTAAAAACTAGGGAATTAATACTAGGGGGAAATTTTATGGAGGACAAGAAAAAAGCTTTAATTATAGTTGATGTGCAAAAAGCTTTCGATGATAAGAAATGGGGAGAACGAAATAACCAAAATGCAGAAGAAAACATTAGTAATATATTACAATTTTGTAGAGAGAAAGGGTGGTTAGTAATACATATACAGCATACTTCTGATAATCCTAATTCAGTATTTCATCCTAAAAATGAGGGATTCGCTATAAAAGAAATCGTTGAACCTATTGATAAAGAAGTAATAATAAATAAGAAAGTAAACAGTAGCTTTATTGGTACAAATTTAGAAGAGCTTCTAAAAGCAAATGAAGTTACAACAGTTGTAATCACTGGTTTAACTACACCTCATTGTGTATCAACAACTACAAGGATGAGTGGTAACTTAGGTTTCGATACGTACCTGATTTCAGATGCAACAGCTGCCTTTGGTATGAAGGACCAAAATGATATATATTATGATGCAGCAACTATTCATAATATATCTCTAGCTACATTGCACGAAGAATTTGCCACAATACTTACAACAGATAAATTGTTAAACGATTTTTTTTAATAGGCTTATGTCATTAAAGGGGAGCGATTGTTTAAAATGTCTGCCACTTCGTTTCTTGCATTAATTGGCAGGATTGTTTAACAAGTATTTGGTTTTATATGGTGAATTTAGAACTTCCAAAACGTATTAGGGGGGAAATGAAAATGTATGAAATTGTTATAAAAGAAATCACAAAGAATAACTGGGAAGAAGCTTTTGAACTCTCAGTAAACGATAACCAAAAGTCTTATGTTCCAAACATTGCAGAATCTCTTGCCTTTGCGTTTTTAAAGCCCTGGGATGAGGCTTTAGACCCTTACGTATTATATGACAACAAAAAAATAATCGGAGCATTTTATATTACCTATACACCAAACAGTGAGGATAATTATTGGATTGGAGGATTTCAGATTGATAAAAGTCTTCAAGGTAAAGGGTATGGGAGACAGGCTCTTATTAAAATTATTGAATTTATAAAAGAGAACCACCATTATTGTAAGGTTATATCTTTAACGGTAGAAAAAGAAAACCAGCAAGCAATCCGCTTATATGAGAAGGCAGGATTTGTTAGCCAAAACAAGGAAAATAGTTATCAACAACCTATTTATAGGTTGATAATTAAGTAAAAAAATTATTTTACTATTCAACTCTTACGAGGAGCTTTTCTGTGATAAACAGGAAAGTTTTTTCTTTTTGTGAACATATAAAAGGGAATTAATGTTAAAATTTAAGTGACGATCAAGTGAAGGTAGTAGAGTTGAACCAATTTTTTGGAGGGTTTTTATGAACTTAGAAGCTTGGATTGTGATATTAATTCCTCTTATTGTTAGTATTGTAATCTGTTGTGTTATTAATGTTAAAGTGAAAAACAAAAAGAAATTCCTATTCATATATTCACTTTGTGCGATTTTATATGTACTGATTTATGCTGCTTATCTGCATCTTACAGATAGACTTATTTATTGGTAAAGTCGAATAACATAATAATGGATATGTAAAACAACTAAGAAAGGCGCCTTATACATGTTGTATAAATATCCCAGTTTCTATAATGGTGTTTATGTATAGGTGGACTGCAACCATTGTTATAGCTATTAGTTTTGTTTTCTATTATAAAAGAAAGTTGAAATTCAATTAAAGCAGTGCGCTACTTTAATAAGAAACAGCGTACTTTCTTTATTGTACTAATTGGACAGGATTGTTGAAGATAATAGAGAAGGGGAAGTAGATATAAAAAAAATGGATAGTAATGATAATCTGTTTATTCTTGGTATCTTGTAGTAATAACAATTATACTACTGAGACGCCTGAGGAGGCATTAGAGTTAATACACTCCAAAGAAGGTTTTGCAAAAGTTGTTGATATATTAAATTTCACTCAAATTAGTGAAATGCAAATTTTTTACGTTTTTGAAGGTGAAATGAATAATCAAACAGAATGGTATGGTGCTTTAGTGGAATAACTGGAGTTGTCCTTGAGACAGTTTCTCCTTACGCTAACGAAGCAGAATACTTGAACAAGAGTATATAAAAAACGTTATTTTTTGGGGGAATAATGAAATACTGTAAAACGGAAAAAACGATTGAAACCAATAGGTTACTTCTAAGATTATTTAAAGAAACGGATGCAACAGAGGTTGCCAAACTTTGTGACAACTACAATCTGTTAAGAACACACTATATTTACCGTATCCATATTCCATAGAGGATGCTTTATCATGGATGAAAAATCACCTTGATAACTTTAATGATGATAAATCATATGAATTTGCGATAACTGATAAGGTTACAGGGAAATTATATGGAGCAGTTGCATTGACAAGCAATCAAGGGTTTAATAATGGAGAGATTGCTTATTGGGTTGGAGAAAAACATTGGGGAACTGGCTATGCTACCGAGGCGGCTAAAGCTATACTCGAATTTGCTTTTGTTGAAAAGCAATACCATAAAGTATTTGCTCGTTACTTTCAATCCAATCTAGCTTCAGGAAAAGTTATTGAGAAAATAGGCATGAAAAAAGAAGGCATTTTAAGAGAGCATGTAATAAAAGAAAACGATTATATAGACCTTGTTTATTATGGAATCCTTAAAACTGAATTTAATGTATACAACTAGCAGGGGCGATTGTTGAATAAGAGGTATGTCACTTCGCTTACGGAACTAACGAGTGAATATGTCTCAAATTTAATTAGAGGCGTTTTTAGGGAGGGAACAATATGAAGGTAGAAATTGAAGTTAAAGCATTTGGAGAGATTGAAGCACAAGGTGTGGAAAATGCCTTTAAAGGTGTTGAACGAATGGGTGTGCATAAACTTTCCAAAGATACAACATTAGGTGAGTTAGAAGAATTAATAAATACACAATTTGAAGAAGTAGAGAAGGATTATAAAAATCCAGAACAAGTTGCAGGAAAAATCATCATTCGTGCCAAAAGGGAAAATGGCAAAACTGTCTATTTAGGTTAGCCTAGTTTTATTGTACGAACAGGTGCGTTAATTAAACAAGTGATTAGATACATTTAAAGGACTTCCTTGATTTTGGAAGTCCATTTTTAGTATAAAAATCAACATCATACACTAACAGAGTCTTCCATTAAAAACATACAACAACTAAAGGGAATTAATGTTAAAATAGAAAATGTGCATATATAATAGTATATATTGGATGTTTAGTTGGAAATAAGGAGGTGTGCAATTGATATTTTTTAATGTTATAGAACATTGGATTATGCAGGGCTCGATGAACTTTATCATATTTATCGGTTCAGCTTCATTGATTGCTATTATTTCTGTCATAACGATGACCATTCTAGCGAAAAAAATGAGCCATGATGATCAGAAAAATGTAGTGGTGAAACAAAAGATACATTCTTATATGTTGTATTCATTAGTGATCTATCTCGTTTTGTACATCTTGTGGTTACCTGATGATCATTCACCTGTCAATAAACAGTTAATTGGACTTGGTATCATTATTTCTTTCATAGTAGGAGCAATCGGCTATTTTACGTTTTATATAAAACAAGTGCAAAAAAAGAAAAGTGAAGCAATTAGGTACTAGAAAAGAGGGGGCTATGCAGTGGGTTTAAAAATTATGAAAGAATTAGATAGAGAAGCTAAACAGTATGTTGACGACAGCCTTTATAACTATAATTTAAAGCATTTTCCAAAGGACTTGGGCAATAGATACGAAGATATAGGTTTATTCATTAAGGATGATAAAGGTATAGTACATGGTGGATTAATTGCTTCAATTTGTTGGAATTGGCTAGAAATTTATCATTTAATTGTTGATGAAGATATAAGGGCACAGGGATATGGAACTAAATTATTATTAAAAGCAGAGAAGATAGCTTTAGAAAAGCAATGTGATTTTATTAAGTTGGATACTTTAAGCTTTCAAGCGTTAGGCTTTTATGAAAAGCATGGTTATACGGTGTTTGGAACTTTAGATAATGTAGGAAGAGATCATAAACATTATTATTTGAAGAAGGATTTATAGGAATGAAAGTAGAGATGAAATTACGTTAATTAGAACAATTGTAATCGTTTCAAATTAAAGGTAACGATTTTCTGGAGGGGTCATATGGGCATTGTAAGTTTGATTTTTACGTTAATGTTTTATGGGTTAATCATCTATTTCTTGATTACGGTTTTAAGACATTTAAGAGCCAAAAATCATAATGATCTGTTAATGCTAAAAAAGTTAGATCATATTAGTAAGAAATTAGAGGAAATGAGTAACAGGGAGTATCGGAGTTAATTTTTTATGTTAGATAGCCTCTGTTTTTTGAAAATATAGTATGAGAATACGTGCAGAAAAGTATATGTAGATCGGAGGTGTTATTCCTGGATGTTGCTGTTTACCTTACTTTAGTATGTACGTTGATTGTATGTACTATCTCTTCCGTTTGGTTATTTAAAATAAAAGCAAATAAGTGGCTAGGAATAGTAACTGTGTTACAAAGATCATTAGGGGGAGATGTTGTTGGTGTTAATTGGAATTATTATAATGATTTTTGCTATTATATCGATAGAAGGACAACTTCGGAAAGCATATAAGCAAAATGAAGAAATCATTGAATTGTTAAAGGAAATAAAGGAAAAGCAATGATCACTTTTCGTATAAGGTGGGGAGGATAAATGGAATATTATAAATACTTACGTCAGTACGTAGGACAAAGACCTATTATTTTACCTGGTTCAGTTGTAATCATATTAAATGAACAAAGTGAGGTTTTACTGCAAAGAAGACACGATGGTACATATTCGTTTTAAGTATGAAGGAAGATGAAAGATAAAAAGGCTATCTATGTCCTTAATTACATTGTTATTGTTATTTGCCTGTAAAAGTGGAGATAAAATCAATGATAGTGAACTCCTTTTTGGTACACAAGCAGAGGCAGTCAAGTACTTCTAGTTTCTAATAATAAGGAGCTCTTTTTTATCGTCAAAATGATTTGATTATACGAACGGGTGCGTTTTTAAAAAAGGTCATAGTTCTTAGATTAAATTGCTTTACATTTGAGAAGCAGAATAGCTAGTCGAGAAACTTATAAAAATCACCATACTCTTCAAAATAACCGTCCTCAAATTGAGAACACGAAAAATTCTATATCTAATGAATATGGCACAGTAGGACTACTGAATGAAAATAATGAAATATTTGATGAGATACAAATAACTGCAATGGCTATCTGTAAATATGAAGGAGGGAATGAGTATTATTTATTTTCGTGTGATTTAAATTGGGAGGTTGTTGGAGATTTTGATCACGATACTTTAGAGGAAGCAAAAGAAAGTGCAAAGTTCAATCATAACGTAAATTATGATGACTGGATTGCTTTATAATCTTGTTCAACAAACGGAGGCAATACTTCAAAGGAGTAGAGGGGTTATTTGCTGGGTTAGGGATTCTAATCTTTGCTTTTTTTATTCCTATCATTAGTGTATGAATTATTACACCCTTAAATTTGTAAAAAATAAAATAAAATGGTTTATCATTTATTGAAAGAAATAGAGTAGGCGCAACAAGCAATAGAAGAAGCGTTATTTCAAGCATCAATTGATGTTAAAAATGTGCAAGGACTCACTGCGGGAGTAGCAGGGCTTGATTCCGAAGAAGATTATAAATGGGCAAATGAACTCACTCGAATAGAAGGGCTTGAATGTTCAAAGTGGATTGTGAATGATGCTGTCGTTGCACAGTCAGGAGCTTTTTTAATGAAACCAGGAATCGTAGCCATTTCTGGTACAGGCTCCATCATATTTGCGATAAATGAAATGGGAAAAAGTATTCGTAATTATGATTTTCATCACTATGCATATAGCGCTGCACGTTTTCTTTCATATGAAGCTATTTTTGGTGTTTTATCAGAAAATACAAATAAATCAGATCAATTATTTATTGAAAACGTGCTATCTTATTGGGACTTGAGAACGATAGATCAGCTTAGAAGTCTTGGCATGCGAGGGTTTCTTGCAGATCGAAGAGAGCGTGATAAATATGTTGGAAAAATGGGTCCGTTAGTGACAGAAGCAGCTGAAGGAGGAAGCGATCTTGCGAGAAGGGTCTGTGATCGAGCGATTGAACAATTAGCGGTTGGAATTGGTATGCTAGGCTCTTGTTTTTCTTCTAGCTCGGTTTCTGTCGCATGCATAGGGAGTGTTTTAACTAGTCCTTATATGAAAAATAAGTTAACAGAAATCTTACAGAAAAAAAACGGCAAAACGTACAAGGTCCAAGAGCCGATTCTTTCATCTGTTAGTGGCGCTGCGTTAATGGCGTTAGTGAACAGTGGAGTTTCGATTGATCAGGACATGATTGCTCATTTACAAACGATAAAATAAATTGGATGAACATACAACGGAGTGTGCACATGACGTTACAACAATTAAAATATGTGATCGAAGTAGCAAGAAGTCGGTTGATTAGTAAATAGAAAAAGTAGTCATCATCTGTCATGCGATCAAAGCGTATTTAGACAAGGGAGCCACGGTCAAACACATACATGTATTTTTTAATAGAGTGATAAAAATATAATTACACAAAAAAGTGTTTACAATAAGGAAGCGTGAGATGTAGATGAATCTGTTCCACATCCCCCGCTTCCTATTGTCAATGCTAATTGTCACACTAGTAAGAACTATAAATCCCACCAAGTAGAAACAGGCACGTCTAACTCTTCAAGATCAACGGTTTCGCCAATTTTCGGTGCGATGAGATGCACGTCTAGCTCTTCTGCTGCAAGAAGGGCGCGTTCGACTGGTTCTGACCAGCCATGATACGCTAAAGTAAAAGCACCCCAATGCATGAGCATCATCGTTTCCCCATTGACATCGATATGAGCCTGCACCGACTCTTCGGGGAACATATGAGAGTAGGACCAACGCTCATCATATTGCCCACCTTCGATTAAGGTGAGGTCAAACGGACCATACGCTTCGCCAATTTGTTCAAAGTGTGGACCGTAGCTAGAATCACCACTCGTGAATAGTCTCGTTTGTTCGCCTAGAATGACCCAGCCAGACCATAACGTTTGATTTCGGTCCCAAAGCCCTCTTCCAGAATAATGCTGAGCGGGAACTGAGGCAATCGTTAATCCATCCCACTCTACCTCGTCCCACCAATTCAATGCGGTAATGCTCTCACTTTGAACGCCCCACTCTAATAGATGAGCGTCGACTCCGAGAGGAACAAAGAAGTGCTCCACCTTATCAATTAGCTCAACAATCGATGGGTAATCCAAATGATCATAATGATCATGCGTAATGAACACTGCATCGATTGGAGGCAATTCATCAATGACATGTAATAAGTCATCACTGAACCTTGTGCTTCCTACAAATGAAACTGGAGAAGCCACTTCACCGAACATGGGGTCAATCAATATCTTTTTACCATCAATGCTTAGTAAAAAATTCGAGTGCCCAAACCAAGTGAGACTGTCTTTTTCACTTTTGATCTTCTCCCAATCAAAGGACGAAATAGGAAGATCATTAAGTGGATGACGATCCTCATCACGACTCACCCAATCACGTAGAAGCGAAAACATCGTCGTGACATCCATCCCCATATCGACTTCATGCTCATTCACAAACTGCCCATCCACATAGTTCTCAAGCTGACTATAGGCTTCTCTCTGTTCATTCGTTGGACTCCCACCAAATGTCGGATGAAAATTCAAAAACAGAACGCCTACAACGACTCCGATCACTCCTAATCCTAGTAAAACGATAGCGACTTTTCTCATTTTAAACCTCCAAACAACTAATCTTCCTCTTATTATAGAACATTTAAATGAACTGAATATGAACGATGTGTGAAAAGGATGGAACCATATACTCGTAGTTCCAACATTATCAAAGAAGAGTGAAAATATGAGGTCACTGAAAAAGTTAAAACCAAACTTTTTCAGTGGCCTCGAAAATATAGATCAACCATGCAGGTTTATTTCCTGTTCT
Organism: Halalkalibacter sp. AB-rgal2; assembly: GCF_041821005.1. Taxonomy (NCBI): domain Bacteria; kingdom Bacillati; phylum Bacillota; class Bacilli; order Caryophanales; family Bacillaceae; genus Halalkalibacter; species Halalkalibacter sp. AB-rgal2. The sequence continues at coordinate 6,805 of NZ_JBGUAV010000018.1, read as the reverse complement.
TGTTGAAATTATGTTAGAAGCAATTGTAAGCAAAAACGTTCTGTTTCTATATGTTCTTCAATTCGTTATAAAATCGAAGTGTTGGAGGTTTGAAAATGACTGATTGTTTCAAAAATGAAGTGAGGATTAAACATCGTGGAAGGGAAATTTATGGTGTTTCCTATATGCCAAATAATAGCGAAAAGAGTCCTGTTGTTATTTTCAGTCATGGTTTTAACGGTACAAATGAGGATTTTGCTAGAAATAGTGAATATTTGGCTGCAAATGGTGTGGGGTCTTTTTGCTTCGACTTTTGCGGTGGGTCAGTAAAGACGAAAAGTGACCTTAAGACTACTGAAATGTCTATTTTTACAGAGAAGGAAGATTTGTGTGCTGTTATTGATACGGTAAGAGATTGGGAGAATGTTGATCGTGATAATATCTTTCTCTTTGGAGGTAGTCAAGGCGGATTGGTAACAGCATTAACGGCGGAGGAATATATAGAAGAAATTAAAGGGATTTTATTATTATATCCTGCATTTTGTATCCCATATGATTGGAATGAAAGATTCCCCACGCTTGATCATATTCCTGATTCATGGGAAATATGGGGCGTCACGTTGGGAAGAATCTTTTTTGAATCTATTCATGGGTATGATGTATTTGAACATATTGGGGAATACGATAAAAATGTATTGATTTTACATGGAGATCAAGATGAGATTGTCGAACTTGAATATGGGGAGAAAGCAGCAAAGCTGTATCCTCATGCTAGAATGGTAGTATTTCCAGGAGAAGGCCATGGTTTTTCAGAAGCAGGAAATCGTAAGGTGGCTGAGATGACATACGAATTTGTAAAAAACTGTTGAAGAAAGTCTTTTGGCTTGAGACATGACACTTAATTTTAGAAATACAAGCTTTTATAGATAAATAGGACGTCATTTCATTTTAATGGACATACAACATGTAAGCTGAGAAAACGTAAAAATGCAGCCCATAACAACAAAGGTATGGGCTGTATGATCATAGTATTAATTACAATTTAATTTTATAAACTGTTAATGGAGTTTGCATCAGAATTTCCGATCTTGATAGGGGAGTCCAGTATCCTCCTCGCAATAATTTTTTAGGCTATATAAAAACATCGCCCAATTGTAATTGCAGAAACGATAGAAGTCGGTAACTTCCTTCCAATTCATATGACGCAAAATAATTTCTGTTTTACTACCTTTCTCGTTTAATTCAAATGATATCGTAGTACCGACCCACTCTGGATCTGATTCTGTACATAGCCATTCTATTCTTTTAAATGGAGTTAGCTCTACAATTTGCATCTTTGTTAAATCGTTGTCCCCGAAATGAAACTCATTGACTTTTCCAATCTGATCATGGACTGTAAGATCGCGGGTCCACACTTCAGATAACCCCTTTGCTGTCGTTAAAGCCTTATACACTAATGCTGCAGGTGCATGTACGATTTGTAGTTGTTCAATATTTTCCATAAATATCCTCCTCTTCTACTTTCTTTGATTATAGCAATAACTGAGTATAAATATTTCTTTTCAATTGCTCTTGTTGACTTTTATGTGGGTTTTTTTAGCGAAAGAACTTAGAACTGAAGAATAACAGTTATCTTTTAAAAGGTTGAATACTCATTTATAATTACTCTGAAATGTTGATAATCTTTGTAAGAAGTGGTAACTTCCCTAAGAAGGAGCTACTTAAATTTGTTATGGGAGAGTGGGAAATGTCTAATTGAATTAGAAGGCTAATTGTCTAAATCTCGATAGAATGACAAACGATAAAATAAATGTATGCTCCTATAATGTTAAACATAAAACGGAGGGGTTTAGATGACATTACAACAATTAAAATATGTGATCGAAGTAGCAAAAAGTCGGTCGATTAATAAAGCAGCTCAAACGTTATTTATTAGTCAGCCTAGTCTTTCAAACGCATTGAGTGAGCTAGAGGCTGAGGTTGGGATCACGATTTTTTTTCGGTCGAATAAAGGGATTACAATTACCCCAGAAGGGTCTGAGTTTCTAGGTTATGCTAGACAGGTTGTGGAGCAGAGTGAGCTGTTAGAGAAACGCTATATGAAAACACGATCAACTCAGCAGCATTTTTCTGTGTCAACTCAGCATTATGCCTTTGCAGTCAGTGCCTTTGTTCGTTTGTTAAAGGAATATGACCGTGACGAATTTGATTTTACTTTACGAGAAACGAAGACTTATGAAATTATTGATGATGTGAAAAACTTGCGAAGTGAAATTGGTGTTTTATATGTAAATGAATTTAATCAGAAGGTTATTAAGAAGTTTCTAAGAGAAGGTAATTTACAGTTCCATGAGCTGTTTACTGCCGAACCCCATGTTTTTATTAGCTCAACGAATCCGCTTGCGAAAAAGGAGTATGTGACTTTAGCGGACATGGAACCCTATCCGTATCTTTCTTATGAGCAGGGAGATTACAACTCGTTTTATTTTTCAGAAGAGATTCTTAGCACTCTTTCTAGACCGAAGAATATCCGCGTGACGGATCGAGCGACGTTATTTAACTTATTAATTGGCTTAGATGGCTATACGATTTCAACGGGTGTCATTAGCCATAAATTAAATAGCAAGGATATCATTTCTGTTCCCTTGAAGGTAGATGAACGAATTAATGTTGGTTACATCACCCATAAACATGTGACACATAGTACGTTAGCTAACATTTATATTCAATATTTAAAAGAATCGATTCAAGAAGAACTGAATCAGTTATAGGTGAAAGCTATAATGAGAGATAGATTTTACGCGTTACCGTATAACCATTTCCACGTGCTACACTTACCGTAAGTCAGAGAAAGAAAGCTTGCAAAAGAGAGAGGGAGATTTGTTATGACACTAACAAAAGTGAACGTTCCATTTAGAGCAGATCACGTAGGAAGCTTACTACGACCAGAAAGAATTCATAAGGCTAGAAAGGATTTCCAAGAAGGGGCTCTTACAGCTCAACAATTGCATGAAATTGAAACAGAAGAAATTAAGAAGGTCGTTGATAAACAAATTGAGGTTGGTCTTGAGGCTGTGACAGATGGTGAGTTTCGCCGTAGGTTTTGGCATACAGATTTTCTCGAGCATTTAAATGGGGTGGAAGGTTATGTTCCTGAACAAGGTTATCAATTCAAAGGAGAGGAAACGGAGAGATACAATATACGAGTAAACGGCAAGATATCGTTTAACGTTGATCATCCGCATATTAAAGAATTTATCCAATTTAAAGAAATCGTTGGAGACCGTGCTGTTGCCAAACAAACGATTCCAAGTCCAAATCAATTATTCAATGCCGGGATTCGTAACGAAGACATTTATCCTAATATTGAAGACTATGCCACAGATATTATTCAGTCGTATCGTGATGCTTTAAGAGCGTTTTATGATGCGGGCTGTCGTTATATTCAATTAGATGATGTTTATATAGCTGGACTTAATTCAGAAGGGATCCCTTTTAACGACAGTGGCTTTTCAAGGGAGGAATTAATTGATTTGGCTTTACGAGTGGCCAACGGTGTGTTAGAAGATAAACCAGAGGATTTAATTGTCACGACTCATCTTTGTCGTGGAAACTATCGTTCGAAATGGGCTTTTGAAGGAAGCTATGCCAAAATTGCCCCAACTTTATTTGCTAAGGAAAAAGTAGATGCATTTTTCCTAGAATATGATGATGACCGTTCAGGTAATTTTGAACCGCTGGACTATATTCCTAATGGAGGGGCATATGTTGTATTAGGGCTGTTCACATCAAAGCATGGGAAATTAGAGGATAAAGAAACGGTAAAAGCTCGTGTAAAAGAGGCGACACAATTTGTGCCACTAGAGAAATTGTGTATTAGTCCGCAATGTGGCTTTGCTTCTACTCATCATGGAAATATTTTAACGGAAGATGAGCAATGGGCAAAGTTGAAATATATCATTGATATCTCAAAAGAAATTTGGGGATGAATTTGGCTGGATAGTAAGGGTGGGATTAGGTTATAAATTATGGACCGTTCAACAAGTGAACTGATTTTCAGCGTATGTTTTTTTGTTGAGACCGTCTCAAGGATTTCAAATGATTACCAGTCATCTCTTCTGTTGATATGTAAATAAAAATGGTTTCCTCATCTGGGAACCATTTTTGTCGTTGATCATACATATGGTGTTACCAATGATTTTCTTTTTTACGCAAAGCTTCACTTTCTCATCGGATGTAAAAAAATCTAGAAATAATGACTTAAATAATATTGTATACCTAAAACAATGAAAGCCCTACCTCTCTTCCATCTTTACGGCTCCTTGTCCGTGCCAGTGTGAATCAGGATTGCAAAAATCAAGTGACTATTTTATTGGGTTATTTAATGAAACGTAAACGTTCATAAAATAAAAATGGATTAGATTGTAGAAACAACAAAAGAGGTTAGTGCTCTATAGGTGAGTTGAAGAAGTTGAATGTTTTTGAAGAGAGTTATTTTTTATATTCGAGGGATGTCATACATGCTCATTAATAGAAGCTTTTTATTTGATTTTCAGTAATCCCTTTAATTAATCCAAGTTCACTAATCAAAAATTCATGTGCATTATCTAACATTTTTTTTTCGCTTGTATTAAGTGATTTTTCTTTCTTCATGCGCATTAAATCACGTACAACTTCAGCACAATCTTTTATATTACCGGTTCTTATTTTGTCTGTATTCACTTTATACCTTTGCTTCCAAGGCAGTAATCTATCTGATTCTCCATGCTGAAAAATGTGTATGATGTGTTTTAATGCAATGATGTCTGTAATAGGGCGTATACATGAACTCAATATTTTGCCCGTAGGAATCATGACTTGCATATTACTGATTGACATGTTTATGACATAATACTGTTGTTTTTCCCCTGAGATTTCCTTTTCTTCAATGGCTTTAATTATACCTGCTCCGTGCATTGGATAAACGATAGTATCGCCAATTTGAAACAAATAATCCACCTCCATATATGATAACCTCTTAATTTTAACATATATATTATTTTTTATCAAATTTTTAATAATATCATAAGTTTATTTTGGGTGTCAACTACTTTTGCTTAAAAATCAAAAAAAGCAAGAACGATAAAAAAATGAGTGAACAAAACGACTCAAAGCCCATTACACCTCCACTAAACGGGAGGTGTAATTTAATGACTATGTATCTTTTGCAATCTTTTTCCGATTAGGTGCAAGAGGTGGTTGTTCTAACCACTTTTGTCGTGTCATTATGTTGAACCATTCTTTAGTAACCATCAAGTTTTTTAATATAATTTTTTCATAAGTTAATACAAGGTCTGTTCGCATGGCTGAAGCAAGTCCAGTCCCATGATAGGCTTGTGCCGTTTGCAATAGAAATCCAATGTGGTACAACATTAACTTATCTGAGAAGGGAGAATCGCGAGAAGTTGTAACTTCTGTTTCCCATGACATTGGTACAGGTAAATTATCTGATTGTAGTATTTTAGCTAGTGTTTGAATTTGTTCATCTGAGGTTCTTTCCGATGACTCTAAAAATTTCCTCACTTCTTTCGATTGTGCCACTTGGCTAAAAGCTATACAAAGTGTTTTTTCTAAAATCTTCTTTTTAATATTAAAGGAAAGACTGATGATTTCAGTTGCAGCTAATGGACGGTGATCACCAAAAAAACCATCCAAAAATTGCTGGCCCATTACAAATTCAGGGTTTGCTTCAGGGTAAAAGTAGGGATCTCTTTGAAAGTGCCCCTTATCTACAAGTAATTCAATCGTTTGATGGTATATTTTTTTCCCATCATTATCGCAAGAATCGTAAAAATACCTTAAATCCTTTCTTACAGAGGCACTAAGGGATGTCATGTGACCTAATAAACCATGAAGCGTCATAACATGCAAGTAATGTACACAAAATATGTCGGAAAACAGCCTTTCTGTCCCTTTATTAAGATCTGAATCAGTAAATCCAATGGGGACTGGAAAGCCTTCATTTTCTATAAAGGTAGCTATCTGCTTTTTTTGTTTATCAAATATCATGGTTGCTTCTTCAAATAATTGTTTAATCTTTTTATCCTCTATAATGGATAGCATATATTTGTTTACAATATCAACGGCTGTTCCGTTTACATATTGCGTCCACAATGTTCCTATTTCAGCAGATGTGAGTTTTAACTTATCTTTTTCCATAATGTTCACCTCATAAATTACACTTCCCTAATTCAGATAGAAATATAACGAGAAGCTTAAATACGACGTTCATTTTTCTAATCATTGTAGAGTGCCCAGTTACTCGTTATTTCAAAAACAGTTCACAGTTATTTAGTATTTCATCTGTACGAAGCAAGGTAGCTTCTCTTATTCCTACATTATGGGCTTTCATAAAGGATTGGACAGCTTGGTAGCCAACCGCATAGCCAGCAAATGTAGATAGGCCAACAGGTTGATAACCTTGTTCTTTAGCAATGGTGTCACCAAACATATAACTACTCACTTCAGCAAATCCTTTGGTTTCTAATGAATCCTTGATTACTTTAATGGAGTAATCTAAGTCCTCTTGATCAAAAGAAGTAACCCAAGGCCCTAAAAGAGTTTCTCCATAGAGTTCTTTCGCAAAAGATTCAGCTAACCCTTCTATAACTAAGTAATCACCAACCGTTACATTTCCATGATCCCAATCAAAATAAGAAAACCGAATATTATGATGAAATTCATGTGCAATTACGGCAGGAAGTCTTGGTATGTTATAGGAATTCGGATAGATAGATACTTGAATAAACCCTGGAATTCCTCCGAATCCACAATAACCTTTTTGTAA